>CAYHNV010000037.1:1103-9647 GCA_964358065.1 uncultured Elusimicrobia bacterium
CATCCTCGCCACCGACCCCGACCGCGAGGGAGAGGCCATCGCCTGGCATGTCAGCCAACTCCTGGGCAAGCGCAAGTACAGCCGCGTCGCCTTCCACGCCATCACAAAGACGGCGGTCCAAAAAGCCATGGCCGAGCCGCGGGCCCTGGACCAGCGCCTCGTCGACGCCCAGCAGGCCCGACGCGTGCTGGACCGCGTGGTGGGCTGGCTCGTCAGCCCGACCCTGCGCAAGATCGGCAAGGAGGCCCGCAGCGCCGGAAGGGTCCAGTCGGTCGCCCTGCGCCTGGTGACCGAGCGCGAGAAGGAGATCCAGAAGCACAGCGTCGTGGACTATATCATCCTCTCCGCCAAGCTCGAGAAAGCAGGCGCCCCTCCGGCGTTCTCCGCCAAGCTGGTGACCTGGAAGGACTTCCCTCTGGGTCAGCGCCTGCGCGATCCCGCGCTCGCCGCTCAAAGCGTCGCATGGGCCAAGACCCAGCAGTGGAGGGTGATCTCCTGCGACCGCCGCGACAGCATCCGCAACGCGCCTCCCCCTTTCACCACCGCTACCGTCCAGCAGGCCGCCTCCGTGCGCCTGGGATTTAACCCCGACGTGACGATGAAGCTCCTGCAGAGCCTGTTCGAAGATGGGAAAATCACCTATCACCGCACGGACTCCACGGCCCTGACCCCTGAGGCGGTCTCGGACGCGCGCGCGCTCATCTCCAAGGAGTTCCCCCCCGATTACCTCCCTCATACTCCCATCGTCCACGCCACGAAGGCCGCCAACGCGCAGGAGGCGCACGAGGCCATCCGCCCCACGCACCCCGAGTCCGGCGCCGACGCGCTCGGCTCCGCGGACACGGGAAAGCTCTACCGCCTGATCTGGCAGCGCTTCATCGCCTGCCAGATGTCGCCCTGCCGGGACTCGATTTCGACCCTCGACGTCGCCTGCGCTCCCGACGCTTGGAAGACCCCCGCCGGCAAGCTCACCCCCATGGGCGTGTTCCAGGCCAAAGGCAAGATTCCCCTCTTCAATGGCTGGCGCAAGCTGGCCGGAGAGGACGCCACCGAGGAGGTCAAGCTCAAGGGCAAAGGCAAGAAAGGCGACGCGGAACAAGCCGAGGACGAAGAAAGCGAGGACGTGCTGCCGATCCTCAAGGCCGGCGACGCGCTCGACCTCATCGGACTTGACGCGCTCAAGCGCGCGACCAAGCCGCCGCCGCGCTACACGCAGGCCTCGCTCATCAAAAGGCTCGAGCACGACGGCATCGGCCGCCCCTCCACCTACGCCGCCATCATGCGCGTGATCCTGGAGCGCGGCTACGTGAAGGAGGAGAAGCGCAAGCTGGCCGCGACGCCGCTGGGACTCTCCGTGACGGACTTCCTGGTGCGCCACTACACCGGGAACTTCATCGACCTCGACTACACCGCGCGCCTGGAAGACGACCTCGACCGCATCGCCCGCGGCGAGGCCGACTGGGAGAAGGTCGTCACCGAGGCGAGCTTCGCCGTCCTCGCCCTGGCCCGCCGCGCGGGCCTCTGGTACGACCCGCTCAAGCCGCAGCCCCCGCTCCCGCCCCGGACATGAGCGACTTCTCTCAAGCCGAACTTGCCTTGGGGCGGAAGGTCATCGAGACCTGCCTCGAACTGGAGCGCCGCGGCCTCAATCAGGGGACCTCCGGAAACCTCAGCGTGCGCCTGAGCGCGGACCCCAACGACGGCTTCCTGATCACGCCCACGGCCATCCCCTATACCGTCATGCAGCCAGAGGACATGGTCCGCATGCGCCTCGACGGCGGGCACAACGGCCGCCACGAGCCCTCAAGCGAATGGCGCTTCCATCTCGACATCTACCGCACCCGAGCCGAGGTCGGCGCCGTCATCCACACCCACAGCGGCTTCTCGACGACGCTCGCCTGCCTACGCCGAGAGATCCCGGCGTTCCATTATATGATCGCCCTCTTCGGCGGCAACAACATCCGCTGCTGCGACTACGCCACCTACGGCACGCAGGAGCTCTCCGACCACCTGCTCAGAGCGCTCGAAGGCCGCAGCGCCGCGCTCATGGGCAGCCACGGCCTCGTCGTGCTGGGCCCAAGCCTCCAGCGCGCGCTGGCGCTGACCGTGGAGGCGGAGACGCTGGCCATGATGTACTGGCGCGCCGCGCAGATGGGCCAGCCGCGGCTCCTCTGCGACCCCGAGATCGCCCGCGTCCGCGAAAAGTTCGCCGCCTACGGCGCCGACGACGCGAAAAAGGGCTAGGTCCATTGCCCGGGATCGAGCCGGACTTTGGGCCCATAACGGCCAAGCCGTGCCTGCGCTAGAATGGCCTCATGAAACGATTACTCCGCCTCGCGCTGTCCGCCTCGATGTTCGCTCTCTGCCTCGGTCCGTCCGCGCCGGCCGCTCTGGCCCAAGCCGCGACCGCTTCCCGATTAGCGCCCGCGACGCCGATCGTCCCGACCGTCGCGCTCCCGCGATTGGCGCCCGGACTGACGATGAGCCGCACGCTCCTGCCGCAGGCCGCGTCGGCGCTTCTCGCAGGACCCGCGCTTCCCGCGGCGTCGGCCGCCTCGGCGCCCGCGGGTTCGGCCGCCCAGGTCACGCCGTTCGCGCGGACGATGACGGCCCTGGAAGCCCCCGCCTTGCAGACCCAGGACATGAGCGCCTCAGAATCCAGCGACGGCGCGGCAAAGGACTTTGCGGCGCGCATCGGCCAGGCTTCTCCCGTCGAACTCCTGGTCTCGGCTCCCAATGACTCCGCGCACCGCCTGACCCAGACCATCTACCCCGCCTCGCTCGCCCGGCCCGGGAGCAACCTCAAGGACATCGAGCTCTCGCTGCACTCCCAGCTCTCGAGCTTCGGCCTATCCAAGAAAATGCTCACGGCCTACAATGCGACGGCCGTCGGCGCGGTTTCGCAGATCAACACGGTCGTCCTGAACGCCTCAGCCGATCAAGCAAATGCCTTCAAGTGGGCGCTGCGGGCCCTAGGCTACAATGTCCAGGAAGGCCGGAAGTTCGACATCCCCAAGCCCCAGCGGGCCGAACCCATGTCCCGCACCGTCGGCTTGAAGGAGATGGCCGCCGTCATCGGCGCGGACAAGCTGCAGGCCGAACTCGCAAAGGTCCTGGGTGAGCCAACGACGCCTGGACGGAAGTCCTCCCTCATCTCCCGGCTGGGCCACGCGGCGCGCCGGATATTGGGGCTGGCGGTCGAGAACCCCGTCCTGCCTTGGGCCGTGCTCGACAGCTGGGTCTCCGTCCGGCATCCCTTCCTCAAGGGCCATTTCATCAAGAGCGTAACGAACGACGACGACGGCCAGTCGCACGGCACGCACACCTCCGGCACGGTGGTCGGCATGGACCGCTGGAACTACGCCGGGCGAAACTACAACATCTTCCCCCAAGGCAGCGCGACCGAGGGCGACATCCTCTTCAAGCTCAACATGGCGCAGGAAGACGGCGCCCTGGCCACGACCAACTCCTGGGGCGACGGCGGCGGCAACCCCGAGGGCGCCATCGAGAAGCTCTTCGTCAAGACCGCGCAGGCGGGCATGCACCACTCCATCTCCGCGGGCAATTCGGGAAGCCGGGCCAACACCGTCGGCGGACCGGCCATAGCCTATGAGAACGTCGACCTCACGCTCTTCGGCAAGACGATCGGGAAGGTCAAGCGCATCAAGGCCATCGCGGCCTCTGACGCGGACAAGAGAACCGCGTCCTTCTCCTCGCGCGGTCCGGGCAGCAGGACAACGGCCCAAAACCCCGAGCGCTACAAAGATTATCCCGTCAAGCCCGACGAAGCCGGCGTGGGCGTCAACCTCGTGGCCCCGGTGCCGAAGGGCGCCAACGTGCCCGAGCTGGGCGGCCCCGGAGGAACGATGTCGGGCACATCGATGAGCAACCCCGGCGTCTTCGGAGGCTTCCTGCTCCTGACGCGCGCCATACTCGTGCTGCTCAGGGACGGCCTGCCCGCCGGCTCGACCGCCGAACGGACCCAGATCGCCATGGATCTGGCCCGCTACGCGATGACTCAGACCGCCGAGAAGGTCGCCCCGGCCACCGAAGTGGGCGACGGCTTCATCAACGTCTGGAACGCTTTCCAGTTCGCGGCGAAGACGCTCAAGGACGCCGCGCCGAAGAAAGCCCTTCCCGCTCTGCGCGCCTGGGCGCGCGGTCTGCTGGGACTGGCGCACCGTTAAGGTTAAGGGGGAAATCGCATGAAGAAGATGCTCTTGGCCGCTCTCGTTCTCAGCGCTCAAACCGCGTTCGCGCAGGTTCGCGCCCTGGATCAATTAAAGGCGGCTGCGCCGGTGGGCGCGGCAACCGCCGCACCGGCGACTCCATCGTGCCGGCCGGCCGATCCGGCATCACCTCAGATCGAGTCGGACTTCACCGGCTCATGCATGGCGGCCTCCATCAGCGGCATGCGCAAGTGGGGCACCGCCGTCCACGTCGGCGATACCCAGGCGATCGCCGGGGCCTGCAAGGACCGCTGACGAACGTCGGAAATACGATATAATCGCGGGTGTTGGAAGGGTGGCCGAGCGGTCGAAGGCGCACGACTGGAAATCGTGTAGGGTGTAAAAGCCCTCGTGGGTTCGAATCCCACCCCTTCCGCCGTTTCATGGTCCTGGCCGCCTGCGCGCTGCTGATCATCGCCTTCGCCCCGGCCCAGTATTTCGGCCGCCAGCAGGACGACCTCCTCTACTTCCTGGGCTCGCGCGCCCTCCTCACGGGGCGCTACTGCCTGCTCACCTCCCCGGGCTGTCCTCCGCTGACGATGATCAACCCCGGCTGGCCCCTGCTGCTGACACCGCTGGCCGCCCTGACCGAACGGCCGGGGCTCTTCTCGGCGCTCGCAGCACTCGTCCTGGCGGCCTGCCCCATAGCGCTCTGGGCGTGGCTGAAACGCCGGACCGACGATGTCTCAGCCCTTCTGGCCGCCGGGCTCTTCGCCTCGTGCCCGCTCGTGCTGGCCCAGTCGGGCGCCGTGATGTCCGAGGCGCCTTACCTGCTCGTCCTGCTGGCGCTGCTTGCGGCCGTCGAGACCCAAAAACCCGCCGCGGCCGGCGGCCTGGCGGCGCTGCTGCTTCTTCTGCGCACGGCGGGCCTTTCCGCGATCCCGGCCATGATCATCGCGCCCCTGCGCGGAGGGCGCCGGAGAGACCTCGCGCTGACGGCGGTCCCCCCCGCCCTGGCCTACGGACTCTGGACCGCCTGGTCATGGTCGAAGATCGGGGCGCTCGACAAGATGGCGCTCATGGTCACCACCTACGGCGGCAACGGGTGGCATAAATTCGTCGATGTGGGCGTCTCCAACGCGCACTATTACCTGAGCGAATGGGGCGGCTGCTTCCTGACTCCGGGCCTGGCGGACGGAGCGCTGGCCCTGACGCTGGGAGCAACTCTCGCCGCGACCGCCGCCTGGGGCCTCGCCCGCGCCCTGCGCCGCCGCGCCGACGACCCCGCGGCCTGGGCCCTGCTCGGAGCCTGCGTCCTGCACTCCTTCTGGGGCTGGCAGTACGAGCGCTACATGCTCCCGCTCCTGCCTCTACTGCTCTGGGCACTGAGCGTGAGTCTTGGACGATTCACAAGGCTCGCTCTCGCCGTCCTGCTCGTCCTCCAACTGGGCGCGCAGACCCTGCCTCGCCTGGGCAAGACCAGCCCCTGGGCCGAACCCGAACTCAAGGACACCTACGCCTGGCTCGCGGCACGGCCGCGGCCCGCCCTGATGAGCAGCGCTTTGTTCGTGCGGGACGGCTGGCACTCCGGCCTGCCAAGCCTGCCCCTTCCCGATGAGCCCCGCGCCTCTGCTTTCGCCGCCGATCTCAAAACACGGCGGGTGCGCTTCGTCCTGCGCGCCGGCGGCCTCGACATAGGACTCCACTCGGACCCGACCTCACCTCTCCGATTGCATCTGGAGCGGGTCGACGCCTATCTGTGGGACCCAAGACTTTTCCGAAAGGTCTACGCGAACGCGCAGGAGAAGACCGAGGTCTATGAGCCTCTCTGAGGCCCGCGCCCGGCTCTGGGTCGCCGCCGCGGCCTGCCTCGCCTTCGCAGTCTCGCTCTTCAGCCAGGGTTGGCCCCGCGACGACCGCTGGCTGATCCTGGAGCACCCGCTCCTGCGCGTCGGCTGGCCCGCCACGCGGGAACTGCTGACCAGCGGCTACGTCCAGCCTCTGCTCGGCGCGCGCACGCCCATCCATGAATGGCGGCCCGTCCTGAGCCTGAGCTTCCTCATCCAGCGCGTGACCACGGGCTTTGCTCCATTCCCCTTCCACGCGGTCAATCTTCTTCTTCACATCCTTGCCGCACTCCTGGTCCACGAGGTCCTGCGCAGACGTCTCGATGCCCGCGCCGCGATCACGGGCGCCCTCTTCTTCGCCGTCACCCCCGTCCACGCCGAAGTCGTGGCCTATATCTCAAGCCGCTCCGAACTCCTTGGGATGCTCTCCGTGCTGGGCGCCTGGCTGATCCTTGACAAGTCGCAGCGGCTCACGCCGAGAAGAACAGCCTTCGGCGCGGCCGTCTACCTGGCCGGAGCCCTCTCCAAGGAGCATGTCCTGCTCTTCCCGCTCTTCTTGATGATGTCGGACTGGACCTTCCGAGGAGAATTCCCATGGGAGCGGGAGCGGCGCCGCGTCCACTCGGCTCTCATCGCGACGACCGCCCTCGTTCTGGCCGGCCGCGCCCTGGTCCTGCCCTCCCTCGCCCATGGCGGCGTTCCCTACTTCTCATCCGTCTCAGGGCTCTCCAAGCTTCTGACCCTCTCCAAGTTCTGGGCCTGGCACTATCTGCGTCCCGCCGTCACCGCCCTCGGGCTTTGCTCCGATTACGCCCGCCCCCTGATTGCCGACTCCAACCCAACCGACCTTCCCGCTTGGATCAGCCTGCTCTTGCTCGGGGCTCTCGTCGTACTCGCCGTCCGAGCTTTTCTTTCGCGCCGTTCATGGGGCTTCTGGTTCCTCGGCCCTTGCCTCTTCCTCCTTCCCACGAGCCACCTGATCATCTCCCTCGACACTCTTGGCGCCCAACGCTTCCTTTATCTTCCCTCTCTCGGGCTGGCCGCGGCGGTCGGAGCTCTCTTCCTGCGCGCCGAAGAGCGCGCGCCGGGGGCGGCCCGCGCGGCACTGGCCGCCCTGCTCCTCTGGCTCGGCCTCCACGCGGCACTGCGCGCCGCCGACTGGCGCAGCGACCTCGCCTATGACCGCGCGGCGACCTCCTGCAATCCGGTCTCCGTGAAAGCGCGGACCGCCCTGGGCACCGCCTTTCTCCGGGAAGGACGCCTTGAGGATGGGGAGCGGGAACTCATTGCCGCCACCCGGCTCGATGCGGCCTTCTACGACGCAGCCTTCAACCTGGCCCGCCTCTCCTACGGCCGCGGGGATCTCAGGGTCGCGCGCGAACGTCTCGCGGCGGCACGGGCCCTGAAGGCGGACGAGCCCTCCGGCCTGCTCCTGCAAGCCCTTCTCGATGAAGCCGCGGGAAATATCGCCGCCGCCGAGAAGTCGCTGGAGCTCTGCCTCAAGCTCAGCCCGAACGACGCAACGGCGCGCTACAACTATGCGCGCGTGCTGGCACGCCTCGACCGCCCGTTCGAGGCGGCGGTGCAGCTGAAGCAATTTTTGCGCCTAGCCCCCGACGACCCTAACGCGCCTGCGGCGCGTCTCTGGCTTATGGGATTGGAGAGATCAGCGGCCAGCCCAGCGGCAGCAGCTGGAAGAAATTGAAGACGGCTCCGCAAGCCAGGAAGGGGCCGAACGGGATGGGGTCGGCGCGCTTGGCCCGTCCCGAGGCCAGAAGCCACACGCCGTAGATCGAGCCGACAAACGACCCGATCATCAGGCAGTCGAAAGCCCCGAGCATCCCCGTCCATGCGCCCACGCCCGCGAGAAGCTTGACGTCCCCGCCGCCCAGAGCCTCCTTCTTGAAGATAAGTTCCCCGACCGTGGCCAGTCCCCAGCCGATGGCCAAGCCGACCAGCGCTCCCCGCGCGCTCCAGAAAGCGCTCAGCCACCAACTGCCGCCGGCGTCAAAGTAGGGATTGATCGGGGAGAAGAGGATTCCCGAAAACGCCAGCCCCAGGGAGAGCTCGTCGGGGATGAGAAATGTATCCCAGTCGATGAGGGCCACGGCGAGAAGCGCTAAGCACGCCAGGGCCGCGGCCGCACCCCAGCCCGGCATTCCCGGCCAGCGCCGCTGGAGACCCGCGGCCAACAAGCCGGAGGCGGCCTCGACAAGGGGGTAGCGCGCCGAGATAGGCTTGCGGCAATGCCGACAACGCCCGCCCAGGGCCAGCCAGGAGAGCATGGGGATGTTGTCGGACCAGGATATCGGCGCGGCACAGCGCGGGCAACGCGAGCGCGGGTGCACGAGGGACTCCTCGCGCGGCAGACGATGGACGACGACGTTCAGGAAGCTCCCCAATATGGAGCCGAACAAGAACGCGGCCGCAATCGGGAATATCTCCACGCCTAGAAAGCTCTTCGTGCCCGGAAAATCGAGCGGGAGGGGCTCGCCCAAAGCGGCCCGCCCCGCCCACCACAAAGTCGC
>CAYHNV010000037.1:9657-15609 GCA_964358065.1 uncultured Elusimicrobia bacterium
TAAAAACCCCCCCCCTAACACGCGTCTGCGGCCCCTAAACTGCGGGGGGGGGGGGCCCCCCACGTGGGGCCCCCCCCCCCCACCACTCAGTCGCGGCTCAGTACACCGTCCAGAGGACGCTTTTCGTATCGGTGTGCGTACAGTTTACCATCACCGAGCCGAAGTTGCCGTCGGTCGAGACGTCGTTGTACCACCAGCCGCCGGCCCCGGTCGGGACCGCCGGCAGACCGTTGGCAACCACCGAGGAGTCGGGGTGGTACTGCGGCGCCTTGGCCACCGGGATGGCGGAGAGGTACTTGCCGTTGATGGTGAGCGAGGAAGCCACCATCGGATACTGGCCTTCCATGTCGCCGTAGTAGATGCTGAGAGCCGACCGGAGCGAGCCCAGGTTGCCCTTGGACGCGCCCTCGCCCGACTTGCGGATGAGGTCCGCGAACTTCGGAATCGCGATGGCCGCGAGAATGCCGATAATGGCCACCACGATCATAAGCTCGATGAGCGTGAATCCCTTCTTGGACTTCTTCATGTGCATGACCCCCTTTGCGCCGTTATGTATGTATCAAGGGCAAATATGCGTTATGCGGCGCTTAGGTCGCGCACCCTTGAGCGCAGTATAACCCTGCGCCGGACCGCTGTCAAGCAAACAAACGGAAAACTTCATCTTGACTGGTGGGCAAGAGGGGACTTGAACCCCTAAGACCTTTCGGTCACACGGTCCTGAGCCGTGCGCGTCTGCCAGTTCCGCCACCTGCCCGCCGCTCGAGATGAAATTTTGAAACACCTCATAAAATGTACAATCGCGATTCTACGACATCATGCCTCCCAAAAACAAGGAAGACGATAAGAAGACCGTCGCCACCCACCGCAAGGCCCGCCAGTACTACGAGATCCTTGAGGTCATCGAGGCCGGCCTCGCCCTCAGGGGCCCGGAGGTGAAGGCCCTGCGCAAGGGTCAGGCCTCGCTCGACGGCTGTTTCGGCCGCGTCGACAAGGGCGAACTGTGGCTGGAAAACTTCTACATCCCTCCCTACTCCTTCGCGACCAACCTCGAGCCTCTGGACCCCCGCCGCAAGCGCAAGCTCCTCCTCCACGCCGCCGAGATGCGCAAGGTGTCGGGCAAGCTTTCGACCAAGGGGCTGACCCTCATCCCCCTCGAGGTCTACTTTCGCCGCGGCTGGGCCAAGGTCGCCCTGGGCCTGGCCAAGGGCAAGACCGGCGTGGACCGCCGCGACGACCTCAAGAAGAAGGACGTCCGCCGCGAGGCGGAGAAGAGCTTCAAAGGCGCCTACAGGGGCTGAGACGCCGGGCGGCTCATTTGACGGCCGTGACGAGCAGAGAGAGGCCCCAGGGCGGGGCGATACGATTCTCGATCAGGCGGAACCAGGACAGGAGCCCCGCGTTGACGGCCCCGCGCAGCGGACTCCGAGGACCTTGGCGAAAAGACTCAGGCACGCAGCGTCCGAGGATCCTCTCGCAGAACCAATAGACGGGCACCCCAAGCAGGTTCCAATAACGGTAGTCGACGGTGCGAAACGGCACGCCGCCAAAGAGGCGCTCGGCCGCGGCCCGGGAATAACGGCGATGATGCCCGACCTCCCGGTCGCGCCGGCCATAGAGGCCCTCCAAAGCGGGCAGAAGGCAGAGAAGCTGGGCTCCGGGAGCCATCTTCTCCCAGACCGCGGAGAGCATCCAAGCGTCCTCTTCGACGTGTTCCAGCACGTCGATGAGCAGGACGTTCTCGCGGGCCGCAAGGTCTTCGGCGCCTAAATCCTCGATGCCGGCCTGACGCAATCGGCAGACGCCCCCGGAGGCCGTGGACGCGCGAGCGGCCAGCGCATGGAGCCTGCGATCCGGTTCGATGGCGAGAACTTCCCAGCCGCGGCCGGCCAGGGCGCGCGCGAGCGCTCCGGTCCCGCAGCCGATGTCCGCCACTGTTTTCCCCCGCAGACGGGCGCCCAGGTATTCCAGCAAGGCAACGAAGCGGAAATCCGTCGTCTCCTGCGCGGCGTGCGCTTCGTAGAACTCGCTCAGATCCATGACGCGGGGGTCTCCATGCTATTTTACGGAGTCGAAAGCGAGGACGCGGTGGTACGCCAACAACGGCGAGGGGACTCCCCAGCGGCCGACAAGATGGAACCGGCGGGCGCAGGCCGCGACCAGCCAGGACTGGGAGATCTCGCTCAGATGCCAAGCATCGAGCATGTCGTCCGACATCGGGTAGTCTCCCGCGATCACGCGCTTGAGCCCGAGCGCGACGACGACGCGCTTGGTGAGGTTGATGAGACCCTCGTTGGGAATGGTGAACACGATCCGCGCGCCGGGACGCGAGACGCGATGAATCTCGGCGATGACCCGCTCCGGGCTCAGGACATGCTCCAGGACCTCCGAGCACGCGACGCGGTCGAATGAATCAGCGGCGAACGGAAGAGACTCCGCATCGGCCTTGAGCAGTTCGATCTCGGGTCTGCCGCGCAACCGCCGCCCCGCCTGGGCGAGCATGGCCTGAGAGAGATCGACGCCGACCAATCGTCGGGCGGACAGCTCGGATAAAAGATGCCCGGCGCCGCAACCGAGGTCGAGGACGGACTCCGAGTGGCCGCAGCCGAGTGAGCGCCGAGTGCGGCGCAGGCGCAAGGCCTCGACGGTCCGGATCGCCAGGCCTGATCTTGTGATGAAGGCGTCCGGATCGTAGAGCCGCGCCATCTCATCGTTCCAAGACTCGTGTCGCTCGCGGTCGATGAGTTCTATTGTACCATTTGGCGCTTTCCAGCCATGAGATCCAGGAGACTCGACGCCTTCGCGCGGCCCGACCTGCGCTGGCTGCTCGCTCTGCTGGTCCTGACGCGCCTTCCCGACCTGTTCTCCCACTTCCACGACTGGGACGAAGCGGCGATGATGTCGGAGGCCTGGGCGATGACCAAGGGCCAGATGCTCTACCGCGACATCGCCCAGATACATCCCGTCTTGAATTTCGCGGTCTTCACCCCGTTCTTCGCCTGGCTCACGCCCCAAGCCGCGCCGCATGCGATCAAGGCGATGAACGCCCTGCTCGTGCTGGGCGGGGCGTGGACCGCGCGCGGACTCGTTCGAGGGTGGACGCGCGACCGCGACTGCGGCCTGGCGGCCGCCCTGCTCTTCGTCGCGCTTCTCGGGCGCGATTGGGCGCTGAGTTCATACGGGGAGTTCTACACGATCTTCCCCATCCTCCTCTCCGCCGCGCTTCTGGAGAGAGAGCGCCCCGCATGGTTCTCCGTGGGACTCCTCTGGGGTGGCGCGTTCTTCCTCAAGCAGGTCGCGGTCTTTGACGCAGCCGCCTTGGCCGGGGGCTATCTCTTCCTGCGCCAAGCCCCAAGCCGCGCGTCCGGCATGGCCGCCGCCGCCCTGGGCATCGGCACGGTCTTCGCCCTCGTTGCGGCGTACTTCGCATGGCACGGCGCCCTGGGCGATGCAACAGACTCCATGTTCCTGCGGGCCCTGGACTACCGTGCCGTCCCGAACCTCCCCATTCTGAAGCGCGCCGTGTTGTTCTGTCGGCTGATACTCTTCCCGGCTCTGCGCGACTTCTGGCCGTGCTGGCTCGCCGCGGCCGCAGCGCTGGCCGTGGGCCGCTCGACCGCTCCGGCCGTTTTGACCGGCCGCGTTTTCCGCGCGCTCCTGCTCTGGCTCGGCCTCAATCTGTTCGGGGTGTGGTGCGTAGGCAAGATGCATCTCCACTACGCCCTGGTCCTCGTCCCCCCCGCCTGCCTACTCGCCGGGATCTCTCTGAGCGCGGCACCCCCCGCGCTCCGCATGAACATCCGCCGAGCGCTCGCCGCACTTCTCCTCCTTGCAGGCGCATGGGAGTGCATTCCACGCCTGCGCGCCTTGGCCGCCCAAGGCTGGATCGACCCGAAGGTGCGCGGCTCGACCGAGCTCGCGCAGATCATACGGCGCGGCACGCGGCCGGAAGATCGCATCTTCCTCTACGGAATCAAGAATCTGGACGTCTTCTATCTGTCCGAACGCCTATCCGCCAACGGGGTCTACATGTACCTTTCCATGGAAAAGACGTTCCTGCACAAGCCTGAGCTGGTGGACCTCTACCGCCGGCGTCTCCTCGAGCGGCCGCCCGCGATCCTGATCGCCAACGCCTCTCCCGCATTCAACGGCGCGTCGCCCGCGACCCGGGCCTTCTTCTCCGGTCTCCTGCGAGAGCGCTACCTCCTCACCGACACGCTGGGAGAAGCCGCCGTTTACCGTCTCAAGGAGTGAGCGCCTGCCGAATATCCCGCTCCAGGCGCCCCAAGTTGCGACGAGCCACGACATCTTCCGGGTCCGCCGCCAGGGCCAGGCGCAGGTAGCGTCGCGCCGCGGCTCGTTCGCCCAAATGCGCGCTGGCCGCACCGAGGTTGGCCAGACTTCTGCGGCAAACGGGCCGGGTCTTAAGTCCGGCGCGCACGTTCAGGAGCTCCGCCGCATCGATGTCCCCTCGCTCCACCAAGGAGGAAAGGCGTTCCACCAGCGGCGGGCAGGCCGGATCCGCCGCGAGAGCGCGTCTGAAGGCGTCGACGGCCTGAGTGGTCGATCCCTTCCGGGCCCACTCCGCTCCCAGGTTGAGCCAAGCCGTCGGCGAATCGGGGTCCAGGGCCAAAGTCCTCAGCCAGAGAGATTGCGAATCCCGCCAGTGCGACTGCTGGGCCACGCAGGTCGCGGCCAGAGGCAGGATCACGGCGACCGCGGACGCCAAGGCCGCCAATCGCGCTCGGCGCAGTCCCGCCCGAAAGGCGGCTCCAAAGAGCAACGCCCAGACCAGGCAGGAGAGGTACGAGTATCGGTCCGCGACCAACTGCGCGCCGGCTTGCATGATCCCGCTCAGCGGCAGGAGAATAATCGCGTACGCCGCCCCCGCCGCCGCAAGCCAGGGCCTCTGCCGCCGCCAGCGCCAAGACGCGGCGACGAAAGACGCGACGACCGCCGCGCAGAAGAGGAAGCGGGCTTCCAACGGGTCGAGCGGCGGCCTCAGTTCATAGAACGGGGAAAGCCCCGAAGGCCAGAGGGTCTTGCGAACATAGAATACGAGCGCATAGGCCATCTGAGCCAACCGAACGGCGAGGCCATGGTCGGACCAGGCCCAGGCGGCCCGCGCTCCCGACTGCTGCCAGACCGCCAGGATGCCCAGCGCACCCCCGAGGACCAGCATCGGGATCTTCTCGGCGACGGAATCGACCAAACGGCGCCGCAGAGGCCAGACGTCCATAACGAGCAGGACGAGGGGCAGGGTGACCGCAACGCCCTTGGCCAGACAGGCCGCGGCGAAGAGCGCGTGGACCTGGATCAAGGAACGTGAAGGCCCCCCGGGCCGCCGCGCGCGGAGGTAGGAGAGAATCGCTCCCAGCCAGAAGATGCCGCAAAGCGGGTCGCGGCGCTCGGCGACCCAGGACACGGACTCCACGCGCAGAGGATGAAGGGCGAAGACGAGCGCCGCCGATAGCGCCGCCGCGTCAAGGCTCCAGGCGGCCTCCCCCCGCCCCTGCGGGACGCAAAGCGAGAGCAGGCGGCGCGAGACCAGGAAGACGAGGGCCGCGTTCAACGCGTGCAAAAGCACGCTCGTGAGGTGATAGCCGCGAGGATCGAGCCCCCAAAACGTGAAATCAAGCCCATAGCTCAGATAGGCCAAGGGCTGGTAGGCGCCCGTCGGCGAAGAGGTGAAGGCCCATTTGAGCTGATCCCAGACGAACCCTCGGATGTGAGGATTCATCGAGACCATGATGGGGTCATCCCAACTGAGCCATCCATGGAAAAGACTGGGAATGAAGACCAAGAAGGAGGCGACCGCCGCCGCCAGAGCGAGGAACGCGGGACGGACCGGCACGACGCGCCTAGAAGCGAACGCCCAGACCCGCCTCGGCTCCCGACTGGCCGTGAGCCAGGGTGTAGGCGAGGCTGAGGTAGGTGAACTGGAAGGGCTTCAAG
>CAYHNV010000038.1:0-1037 GCA_964358065.1 uncultured Elusimicrobia bacterium
GATGTGAAGGAAGAAGACTTCATCGAGCACTTCTTCGTGACCGATACGCACGCTGCTTTGCTTTTCTTCACGAATCGCGGGCGCGTGTTCGCATTGCGCGCATACGAGATTCCCGAAGGCAACCGCACGTCCCGCGGCAAGGCCGTCGTTAATCTTTTGGCCCTGACCGGAGAGGAAAAGGTCACCTCGGCCATCGCGATCCGCTCGTTCGAGGAAAGGAAAGGCCAGGAGACGTTCCTTGCCATGGCGACGCGCAACGGAACCGTCAAGAAAACACCGTTGTCCGACTTCGAGAACATCCGCCGCAGCGGCATCATCGCGATCACGCTGGACGAGGGGGACGTCCTTGTCGAGGTCCAGCACACGTCCGGCAAGGACGAACTGCTGGTCGCGACCAAGGACGGCATGGCCATCCGTTTCCCGGAGGCCGACATCCGCTCGATGGGACGCGCGGCCGCCGGCGTGCGAGGCATCCGTCTTGATAAGACCGATCAGGTCGTCGGCATGGAGGTATTCCCTCCCAACTCAAAGAAGACGCTCCTGACCGTCTGTGAGAACGGCTACGGCAAACGCACCGCGCTCAATGAGTACCGCGGCCAGCACCGCGGCGGCGGCGGCATCATCACGATCAAGACGACCGACCGCAACGGCTCCGTCAACGGCACGAAGCTCGTCACCGATGACGACGACCTGATGGTGATGACCGAGCAGGGCAAGGCCATCCGCCTGCGCTGCAAGGACATCAAGACCATCTCGCGCAACACCCAGGGCGTGCGTTTGGTCCGGCTTGAGGAAGGCGATAAGGTGGCGCGTGTGGCACCCATCGCCAACGAGCCTCCTGTCAATCCCGAGCCGGCGATCGACGCCGACAAGAAGTGAGATGATCTCGCGCAGAGCGGTCCTGCTTGCCGTTGCGTTCGTGATGGCGGCGAGAGGCCGCGCGTCGGCCGAACTCGTGCTTGAGAGCGTCCACTGGCAGGCGCGACGCGCCCAAGCGGGGGGCGGCGCCGGCAGGGGCCGCCGGGAGGTCGTGGGGG
>CAYHNV010000038.1:1047-15538 GCA_964358065.1 uncultured Elusimicrobia bacterium
CAGCTTTTGGTCACGGGTGTGCTCCCGTGTGCTCTCCCGATCTCCAACTCGGGCTTGAGCGCGGCCACGGGCTGGCGCGACGCGCCCACGGGGGGCGCGGCGCGTCCTGGGCCGACGTGAAGGTCTTGGAGGACGGGCCGCCGAAGCTGGAGAGTCGCTTGCGGGCCAGGCTCGTGCTCAAAAATCGTGGGCCACGGACCTCGGAAGCCATCCTCCTGCGCTACAGCCTGACCGCCCGTCTGGCCCAGGCCGGCGGGGGCGTGTCTGATGGAGTGTGGGCCATCCCCTTCCTGATCGAGGAGCGGCGCGTGGCGAAGGTCGGTCCCAACAAGGTTCTCGAGGTCCCGCTGGCGATGAGCCCGGGGCTCGAACTCCATCTGCGCCGCTTGTCGCGTTCCGGCTGGTGGCCGGACCGCCTGCGCCTGCAGGTCATGCTCGAGCCCCATCCCGGAGTGCGGACGATCCAGACCTTGGAGGATGTACTCGAGGTGAAGCGATGAACGATCCGGGTGCTCTCCGCAAAGACCCGGCCAAGGCACGGACGGCTCTGGCAAAGAGGCATCCGCATTGGGGCGAGGCTCTCGACACGTTTCTCAAGCTGGATGAGGAGCACCGCTCTCTCTTGAAGGAAGTCGAGGATATGCGTTCCAAGCGCAACGCTGCTTCGCAGGAGATCGGCAGGGCCAAGGCGGCCAAGGACGAAGCCAAGGCCGCCGTGCTGCTGGCCGAGGTCGGCCGGCTGAAGTCCGAGATGCCGGAGAAGGAAAAGCTCTTCTCGGAGTCCGAAAAGACCATCAAGGCCGCGGCGATGAATCTGCCCAATCTTCCGCACGAGTCGGTGCCGGTCGGCAAGGATGAGAACGACAACCCTATCGTGCGGACCGGCCGCGCCCCGGGGAAGTTCGATTTCAAGCCGCTTGACCATCAGACCGTCGGGGAGAAGTTGGGGATTCTCGATCTTGCGGCGGCGGCGAAGCTCTCGGGTTCGCGTTTCGCTCTCTGGAAAGGAGCCGGAGCCAAGCTCATCCGCACGCTGGGCGCCTTCCTCCTCGACCGTCACGCCCGGAGCGGCTATCTCGAAGTTTCCCCCCCCTATCTCGTGCGCCCCGAGATCATGGAAGGAACCGGCCAGCTGCCGAAGTTCGAAGCCGACATGTACAAGACGGTGAACACCGAGGGCGATAAGACCACGACCATGTATCTGATCTCGACTTCCGAGATATCCCTGACGAATATGGTTCGCGAAGAGATACTGAACGCAGACAAGCTCCCGCTGAAGATGACGGCGTTCACGCCGTGCTTCCGCCAAGAGGCGGGGTCGTACGGCAAGGACGTGCGAGGCGTGATCAGAAATCATCAATTCGACAAGGTCGAACTCGTCTGGATCACGAAACCCGAAGATTCCCTCTCGTCTTTGGAGCAACTGACACGCGACGCGGAGGACGTCCTGGAAGCACTCAACCTTCCGCATCGCGTGATACAGCTCTGCACCGGCGATATGGGCTTCTCCGCGCAGAAGACCTATGACCTCGAGGTCTGGATGCCGTCCGAGGGCAAGTATCGCGAGATCTCCTCGTGTTCCGACTGTTCCAATTTCCAGGCCCGCCGCATGAACGCGCGCTTCCGGCGCGAGGCCAAGTCCCTCCCGGAATTCGTGCATACCCTCAACGGTTCCGGCGTGGCGGTCGGCCGCCTGGCCGCCGCTCTCATCGAGAACGGGCAGCAGGCCGACGGCGGCGTTCTCCTGCCGAAGGCCCTTGTCCCCTATTTCGGGGCCGAGCGTATCGCGGTCCCCTCGTGACCCGCGGCCTCCCACACCTTCGATCGGTCGTGAACCGACTCCTCTCTCGGAAGGGGTGCCCCTGGGACCGCCGACAGACGCACAAGAGCCTTATTGTCTATCTGCGCGAGGAGGCTCGCGAACTGGAGAAGGCCCTGGCCGGCGGCCGCCGGCACGAGATTGAAGATGAGTTGGGAGATCTGCTCTTCCACATCTTCTTCCATTCCAAGATCGCCGAGAAAGCGGGACGCTTCGACATCGATCAGGTGGCGCAGAGCCAGGCCCTCAAGCTCAAGCGTCGGCACCCTCATGTGTTCGGGCGGACCCGCGTCTTCAAGAACAGCGGCGAGGTGGCCAGGAACTGGAAGTCGATCAAGGCCGCGGAGCGAGAACTGCGCCGCAGGGACGTGGAGAAGCGCGCGGCGGGCAAAGGAAGATACGCTCATGAGTGATGAGAACCGCTGGCTGGACGAGATCTGCCAAGGAGTAGTGCGTACCGGCTTTCGCCTGAAGAAGCGCATCTTCAAGGCTAAAAGTCCATTCCAGACCATCGAGGTGGTGGAGACCGCCGGCCACGGGAAGCTCCTGATCATCAACGGGATGACCATGGCCAGCGAGCGTGACGAGTTCGTCTGCCACGAGATGCTCGCGCATATTCCCCTCTTCCTCCATCCGCGTCCCCGGCGCGTGCTGGTCATCGGCGGCGGCGACGGCGGCGCGGTGCGCGAGGTCCTGCGTCATAAAACCGTGGAACTCTGCGTGCTCGTTGAGATCGACGCCCTGGTCGTGGAGACCGCGAAGAAGCACATCCCTCAGACCGCCTCCGCCCTCTCCAACCGCCGTGCTCTCGTGCGCGTCGAGGACGGCGCCAAGTTCGTGCGCGAGACCTCCGAGCGCTTCGACGTGGTCATCGTGGACTCGACCAAGCCCTTCGGCCCGGCCTTCTACAAGGACGTGCGCCGCATCCTGACGGAGCGAGGCATCGTGGTCAGCCAGGCGGGTTCGCCCTTCTATGATCTGGGGACGATCAAGAACCTCACGAAGATCCTGAAGACGGTCTTCCCGGTGAGTGATGCCTACACCTTCACCAATCTGACCTATCCGGGCGGGCTGTGGGCCTTCGCCTACGCCTCGAAGGGCGTCCACCCGGTGAGGCACTTCAACTCCGCGCGCGTGAAGTCCGCTCGCATGCCCTTGCAGTGGTACAACGAAGAAATCCACGTCGGAGCCTTCGCCCTGCCGGAGTTCCTGCGCAAGGCCGTCGGGCGCTGAGCGCCGCTCCCGCCCGCCAGCGTGAGAAGGATCGCGGTCAGTGAGAGTTTTATTTCGCGGAGAAGCTGCCTGAGACCGAGACGCCCTGGTTGATGAAGAGGAATGAGCCGAAGGCGTACTGGCTGACGAAGACCCTGCCGGAGACGCGCGCGGTGCCCGCGGGCTTGCCGTCGCGGGCGTAGAGGGTCCCCCAACCGTTGAGCGTTGTGTTTCCTGAGACAAAGCCCTGTCCGTTCTGGCAGGAGCCTTGCAAGAAAACGAACCCGGAGACCGTAATGTACCCCGAAGTCTCCTCCGGACCATGGACCCGGATGTTGCCGCTCAGGTGCGCAGTGCCGTTCATCCAGCCGGAGCCGTTGGGCGGGGCGGAGCAGTTCATGAAGGCGTTGCCCGTCACCCAGCCATCGCCGTTCGCCCAGCCGGGAGCGATCGCTTTGGTGCGCGGGGCCGCGGCGGGCGCGGTGCGCGGCATGACGCTCACGGGTGCGACCTCGGTCGGCACGCTTGTTCCAAGTTGGGCGGCGATGGCGGCGGCGCGCAGGAGGTTGATCATGCCCCTATTCTACTTCAACCAGCCCCTCTTTTGCAGGATTTCGGCGATTTGCACCGAGTTGAGGGCCGCGCCCTTGAGCAGGTTGTCCGAGACGATCCAGAGGGCAATCTCGCGAGACGTCGCGCCCTGACGCAATCGTCCCGCGAGGACCGGACTCTTCCCCCCCGCCGAGCGCGGTGTGGGGTAGTCGTTGGCGGAACAGAGCGTCAGCCCCGGCGTCTTGGAGAGCAAGGCGCGAGCACGGGCCGGGGTCACAGGTTCAGCCAAGGTCAGCCAGGCGGCCAAGGCATGGCCGCGGATGGTGGGCACGCGCACCGCCGTCGCCGAGATCTTGAGACGTGGTGAACTCCAGACCTTGCGCAGTTCGGCCGCGATTTTGCTCTCCTCGCCGGTGCAGCCGTCGGGGCCGATGCGCCCGACCTGTGGAACCGCGTTGAAGGCGATGGCCCGCGGCAGGACCGAGGCCTGGCCCGGATCCAGGACCGGGGCGCGTCCGTCCGCGCGCAGGTGAGTGCGCGAGAGGGAATGTATCTGGGAAAAAAGCTCGGCGAGCGCCGCCGTGCCCGCCCCCGAAACGGCCTGGTAGGAGGCGACTCGCACCTCGCGCACGCCGACGACGCGGTTCAGCGCGGCCCCGGCCACGGCCAAACCCGTCATGGTGCAGTTCGGTCCCGAGATGAGTCGTCGGCCTTCGCGCAGGGCGCAGGCGTTGACCTCCGGGATCACGAGGGGCACGTCCGGGTCCATCCGGAAGGCGGCGCTGTCGTCGATGACCCAGACGCCGCGCGCGGCCAGGCCCGGACCGTGTTCGAGGGAGACCTTATCGGAACTGACCAGGAAGACCAGGCCGCAGGCGGCCAGGGCTTTCGCGTCCGGAGCGGGTGCCGCAAGACGCCGGCCGCGGAAGTTCACGAAGGAGCGCGACCGGCCCGAGGAGAAGGGACGCAACTCCCCCACCCTCAGGCGGCGACGCTCCAGGAGTTCGATGAGTTCCCTCCCGACCATGCCGGTGGCGCCGACGACGCCGACGACCGGACCTTTACGGCTGAAGGGCATAAGGGATCATGGACGGCTCGGAATATCCGATGGCTTCCGAGATGTCGCGCGCCGCACCCCGCAGCCAAAGTCCGGGCGGCAGGTTCTTATCCATGGAGAAGACGTACGGCGGCCGGCGCTGACGCTTGGAGACGCGTTCCCAGTCCAGCCGGTCGCGGGAACTCTCGATCCAGGCTTCCGTGACATCTTCGCCCGCCGCCGAGAAGCGGGCGAGGATGCGGCGCCCGACGCGCGCCAGGCTCAGGTCGCTGATCGTGATCGCGGGCTCATCGGGGCCGGGCGGGACCAGCTTCAGCGCGAGAGCGGGCATGATGTTGTTGATGGGCGTTTCGAGGGAGTTCACTGCGAAGCGCGGCGGCACGCCCAGGATGGAGCGGGTATTCCAGGCCCGCGATTCTCGGACCGAGGAGGACTCCTCGACGTCGGCTCCGGCCAGGATCGGAGCGCTGGAGGCGAGAGTCATGAAGTTCGTTGGAGACCAGACGATGAGGTAGTTGGGTCTGCTGAAGCTGACCATCGCGAGAGGGACCTCCGCCCAGAACCATTCTGCGGCCCCCACGTTTTCGACGCTGGACTGCGGGTCGGCTTCGACCGGGAGCTCCCCCGTGCTGGCAAGGAAAAAGCTCTTCTCAGAGGTCCATGCCGGCGTCTGAGCAAGCCCCATGTAGACCTTGCCGGGGATGGTCTCGCGGATCCAGGGCTTCTCCGGGTTGGCGCGCGTTTTGGCGCGGCCCACGCGGGCACCGATGAAGGCGCGGGCGAATTCACCCGCGGGAGCGGACGGTAGTTTCACGATCCAAGCGTTGTTGAAGCCGATGTACCAGTTCGCATCCGGTCCGCCGTCGGCGAAACGGTTGTAGTCATGGACCGTGGGCGCCAGTGTGACATAGGTCGGGACGATGACGCTGGTTGAAAGCGCGGGCGCCAGGTCGTCGGCGGGCGTGATGGCCGCGGAGACCGGGAGTGCGGCGGTTAAAATAATATTTAATAAAATCATTATTTTTTAAGCATATTTACTATTTTTTCAAAATCATCGAATGAGAAATAATGAAGGACGATTGTTCCTTTCGATGGATTCTTGTTAGAGCGGATAACGACTTTCGTCCCCAAGGACTGTTGAAGTTTTTCTTCCAGAGCACGCAGGTCCGCGGGTTTTGGCGGAGAGTTCTTCTTGGCCTTTGGCTCCTCTAAAGCCTGTGGTTCGCCGGCCTCAACCTGCTTGGCCATGGCCTCGGCCTCTCGCACGGAGAGTTTCCCCTCTAATATTTTGTTAAACACGGCGTGACGGAGGTTTGGGTCGGTGATGGAGAGGAGCGCTCGGCCATGCCCTTCTGAAATCCGGCTGAACTGGAGCGCTTTCTGGATTTCATCGGAGAGTTCAAGCAAACGAAGGGTGTTGGAGATGGTGGACTTGGATTTCCCCACTTCCTGGCCAAGGGCGCTCTGGTTGATGCCGAATTCCTTCATGAGGCGCAGATAACCGAAGGCGACTTCGATGGGGTTGAGGTCTGCGCGCTGGAGGTTCTCGATGAGTGTCAGGGCCAGACGCTGTTTGTCATCTTTCGGTTGTCGGACGACGACCTCGATTTCCTTAAGACCCGCCAGTTGTGTCGCACGCCAGCGGCGCTCTCCGGCGATGAGTTCGTAAGAGTGCGTTGCCGTGTCGAAAGAGACCACGATGGGCTGGGCCAGGCCATGCTGCTGGATGGATGAGGCGAGCTCGCTCATTTCCTGCGGGTCGAAGTGGCGGCGCGGCTGGAGATGGTTGGGTCTGATCTTTTCAACCGGAACCTTGACCATACCCGTTTCCACGGGCGGCAAAGTGACGGTAGAAATAAAATCCGGGGCGGAAGGAATGAGTGCGGACAGGCCGCGACCGAGTGCTTTTCTGGTCATGAGCGGTTCTCCATGGGTTCCGGGCTTGCGGCCGGCTCGGGCGCTTGTGCCAGTCCCCTGCGAAAAAGGAACTCGCGGGCAAAGCTCATATAGGCTTCGGCGCCGCGTGATTTTGCGTCGTACTGGAATATATTCTGACCGAATCCAGGGGCTTCAGCGAGGCGGATGTTGCGCGGGATGATGGCTTGGAACAGCTTGGGTCCAAAAAATTTGGCGACTTCCTCTTTTACCTGATTGGAAAGCGTCATCCTGGAGTCGAACATGGTCAGGACCCCCCCCTCAACATCCAATTTGTTATTCAACGAGTTTTTGACTTGATCCACGGCGCTTGTAAATTGTGCGAGACCCTCTATTGAGTAGTATTCCCCTTGGATCGGGATCAGGACTTTATCGGCCGCATTCAGGGCGTTGATGGTCAGGAGGCCTAACGAAGGAGGACAATCGATGATGACAAAGTCAAATCGATTCCTCACCGCCGAAAGAGATCCCTTCAAACGACTCTCTCTCGCCAAAGCTGAAACGAGCTCTATTTCGGCCCCGGCCAAATCGTTGTTTGCGCCGGAAACAGACAGTTTAGCGGTGGCGCAAGCTTTGATGGTCTTTTCAATCGGGAGCAGGTCGACAAGCACATCGTAGATGTTCGGGTCGAATTGAGCCTTATCAAAGCCGACACCGGAGGTGGCGTTTCCCTGCGGGTCCATGTCGATTAGCAGCGTTTCCTGACCTAATGCGGCAAGCGCGGCTGAGAGGTTGACGGCGGTGGTGGTTTTCCCCACCCCCCCTTTTTGGTTTGCGATAGCGATTATTTCGGCCATAATTGTGTTTACACGTGAAAACCAATTATATATTACTAATTGGCCCAACGACTGTCAAGGGGCGAGTGGAATCCATATAACATCTATTGGTTGTATTAGATGTTAATAAGTGTTGTTTGTTAGCCAATTAGACATATTGATTGCTTGCACGTTATTTCTTACACTTCCCCAATGTCCGACATCAACAAATCAGAGACGCTCCTCGCCCAGATAAAGAGGGGGACTTTCCACACGATCATCCTTGCGTTTCCGGATATGCAGGGCCGCTGGATGGGCAAGCGGATGACCGCGCGGCATTTCGCGCAGACCGCGGCCGAGCACGGCACGCACGCCTGCGCCTACCTTCTCACCGTCGACATGGAGATGGACCCGGTGCCCGGCTATGAGCTGACGAGCTGGACGAAGGGCTATCAGGATTTTTCCATGGTGCCCGACTACGGGACCTGGCGCGCCCTGCCTTGGCAGCCCGGCACGGCCCTCGTTATCTGTGACGTCTTCAACGGAGAACACCATCCAGTGAAGGTCGCGCCCCGCCAGGTCCTCAAGGACCAGGTCCTGCGCGCCTGGGAGTTCGGCTACACGCTCAAGATGGCGACCGAACTGGAGTTCTATCTTTTCCGCGAGACCTACGAGTCGGCCTCAAAGAAAAACTGGATCGGTCTCGAGCCTCATGGCGCCTACATAGAGGACTACCATATCCTTCAGGGCACGCGCGTGGAGCATGTGGTGGGGGAAATCCGCAACCAGATGGAAGCCGCGGGCGTGCCTGTCGAGTGCTCCAAGGGCGAGTGGGGTCCCGGCCAGCACGAGATCAACCTGGAGTACTCGACTCCCGTCGAGATGGCCGACCGCCACACCATTTACAAGCATGGCGCCAAGGAGATCGCGATGCAGAAGGGCTGCGCTTTGACCTTCATGGCCAAGTTCGACGCGAAGCTGGCGGGATCCTCCTGCCACATCCATGCCAGCCTCTGGGACCGGGTCGGCAAGAAGCCGGCTTTTTTCGAGGGGGGGAAACCCTCGCAGAAGTTCCGCTGGTTCTTGGGCGGGATGATGTCGTTGGCGCGGGAGTTCTCATTCTTCTACGCCCCAACGACGAACTCCTATAAAAGGTACCAGGCCGCGACCTTCGCGCCCACGCGCATCGCGTGGGCGAAGGACAACCGCACCTGCGGCTTGCGCGTGGTGGGAGAGGCGGATTCGCTGCGCATCGAGAACCGCATTCCCGGCGCCGACGCCAACCCCTATCTGGCCCTGGCCGCGACCATCGCGGCGGGCCTGCACGGCATCGAGAACAAGATCGAGCCGCCGGCGGAGCTCAAGGCAAACGCCTACGAATCACAGGCCCAGCCCGTTCCCAAAACCCTGGCCGAAGCCATCACCCTTCTTGAAGGTTCAGCGGCCGCCAAGGAGGCCTTCGGTCCCGAGGTCTTCAAGCACTACCTGCACACGGCGAAAGCCGAGCAGGCGGCACACGACCGGGCCGTGACCGATTGGGAGAAGGGGCGCAATTTCGAGCGTGTATAATGCAATGGGAGGACTGATGAAAATGATCAATGTTCGTTGGGCGGTTCTGGCGGCGGCCCTGCTGGCCCCCGCTTTCGTGTCGGCGCAGGACGAGCACGAGAAGACGGTCACGCCGGCAATCCCGGCCGATCCTGGAACTCCGGGCGACAAGACCCCGGCCATCCCGGCGACGCCGGCCGGCCCGGCTATGGAGAAGCGCGGCGAGCGGATGGAGCGCCGGGGCGAGCGCATGCAGAAACAGGGTGAGCGGCGCGAGAAGCGCGGCGAGCGAATGGAGCGCCAGGGCGAGCGCATGCAGGAGCGCGGCGAGAAGATGCAGGAGCGGGCCGCGAAGCTTGAGGCCGCCGGCCATGAGAAAGCCGCCGATCGTCTCGAGAAGCGCGGCGAGCTCATGCAGAAACAGGGCGAGCGGCGCGAGCGCCGCGGCGCGCATCGCGAGAATCGCGGCGAGCGACGGGAACACCCCGGCGGCAAGAAGTAGAGATCACCATGTCCGAGAGGACATCGTCACTCGCACCGGTGCGAGTTTTCGGGGTCGCTTGAGGCGGTAAAAATGCGAGGGCCTTTCCCGGCGGCGGGGGAGGCCTTCTTTTATGCTTGGGGCTTGCAGTAGCCGCGGCTGACGAAGGTCCAGGCCGCCAGCTTGTAGAGCAGTCGCATGCCCACGTTGGCGTCCCAGTCATCGCTCGCGCCGGGAGCGACCTCGACGAGGTCGAAACCGATGATGGTCCGGCCGGAGCGGGCGAGCAGAGCCAGCAGATGGTTGACCTCCGAGAACTCCAGGCCCCCCGGCACCGGCGTGCCCGTGTGGGGGCAGAGCTTTGGATCCAGGCCGTCGATGTCGAAGCTGACCCATACCTTGTCGGGAAGGGTGTCCAGGATCTCGGTCGCGGTCCGCGTCCAGGAACCGCCGCCGAAGCGCGCGGCGGCGAGGTCCCGGTCATGGAAGACCTTGGCGCGGTGGCCGAGGGAGCCAATGAACTCGTGTTCCTGCTCGCAGAAATCCCGGATGCCGACCTGGGTGATGCGGGTGATCCGGGGGATGTTCTCCAGGGCGTTGTACATGATGGAAGCGTGCGACCAGACGAAGCCTTCATAGGCGACCCGCGTGTCGCTGTGCGCGTCGATGTGGAGCAGGCCGAAGTCGCCGTGCTTTTCGGCGGCGGCCTTGAAGGCGCCGTAAGGCACGGAGTGGTCGCCGCCGACGATGCCGACGATCTTGCCCGCTTCCAGCAGGGACTTGGACTGTCCGTAGACCCAGCCGTTGAGCTTTTCGCCGAGTTCGTTGGCCGTCTTGAGGGCCTTCAGGAGCGCTTTATCGCCGCCGAGCTTCCCGCCGACCTTGATGACTTTCAGCGCGGCGGCCCGGGCGGTGCGGTTCCAGGAGCGGACCTCGGGCGACTCGGGACGCATGTAGATGCCGGGGACATAGGGCCTGATCACGTCGCCGTCGAAAAGGTCGATCTGGCCGCTGGCCTGAAGGATGGCGTCGGGGCCTTTCGAGGCGCCGCCGCCGTAAGAGACGGTGGCCTCCCAGGGGACGGGGATGAGGACCAAAGCGGCGTCTTTCTCTTGATTGGGGAGTCCGAAGATTCCGGAATCAGCGTCGGGGGCGGCGTTTGGGTCGAAGTCGAGCATGGAGGTCCTGTTTATGCCAGCCGCCGGTCCACGACGAAGGCGGAGCCGGCCTTGGCTTTGGCGGCTTTCTTCAACTCCGCGCCGAGATGCGCGACATGCGCGAAGTTCTGAAGCTCATGGTCCTTGTTGTGGCAGATGCCGATCGACACGGAGAGGAGGGGGAACTCCCGCTTGTTGCCTTGCCGATCCGTCGCGAGGATGCACCCGCGCGCGCGGTCTTCTTGACTGTAAAAGGAAGGGACCACCTTGTCAAAAGCCGAGCACACCTTTCGCGCGACTTCTTCCATGAGCGCGGGCGTCGAGAGGACGATGAAGTCGTCGCCGCCGATGTGCCCGATGAAGTCCGAGCCTCCGGAGCGGAGTTGGTCGACCAGCACCCATGCCAGCGCCTTGATGACCCGATCTCCTTGGTCATAGCCGTAGACGTCGTTGTAGGCCTTGAACTGATTGAGGTCGACGTAGAGCACCGCCAGCGGCCGTTTCTCGGCCAATGCGTTCTGGATTCGCGATTCGATGGAGAGATTCCCAGGCAGACGCGTCAAAGGATTGGCATCCAGCCCTTGCCGCGTGCGCTTCAGGATCATCCGGATGCGCGCCATCAACTCCCGCACGTCCACCGGCTTCGTGATGAAGTCGTCGGCGCCCAGGTCCAGCCCCTCGACTTTGCTGTCTCGGCTGTCCGAGGCGGATAGGATGATGATCGGGAGGTTGGCAAGGAGAGGATCCGCGCGCAGCGCCCGGCAGACTCCAAAGCCGTCCATCCGCGGCATTTTTAGGTCCAGCACCGCGATGTCGGGCGGGTCGGTCCGGATCGATTCCAGCGCCGCCTGCCCGTCGGCAACCGCCGTCACCAGATAACCCTCCCACTCCAGCGTCTCCTTGACCGCCTGTAGGAGGTCGGGTATGTCGTCGGCAATCAGGATGCGCGCGGGTCCGCGGCTGGGGACGGGGTCCATGAGACCCTGAGGATAGCCGATTTTTCCCAAAATTGACAGGCCGCGCGACAAATCATACAATGCCTGACGTTGCCGAAAATGCGTGCTGAATCCGAGGAGACGAAGCAGGCCCGCAGGCGCTCCTGGGCCCTTGCGTTGAGCATCGGCTGGGAGTTGGCCTCGTTCTCGTTGCTGGGCTTCGGACTCGGATATTGGCTGGATGGGCGTTGCGCGTCGAGTCCCTGGGGCGTTCTCGTTTTGACGTTGGTCGGAATCGTTCTTGGTCTCTATAGACTCATCCGGACGTTCAGCCGTCCCGTGGGCGGCGGTTCGAGCCGCCGCTGAGGGCGCCGTGCTGGCTGCCGCCTTTATCGGGGCTTCACGCCTGATCTGGGAAGTCTCGACGGAAGCCTTCGCAGTCGGCATCTCGGCGGCCTGGGCGGCTTCGGCGGTGAGCGTGGCCTGGATGTTGTGGGCGCGGGCGCGTTCGTCAGAGGCGTTCTGGTGGTCGTTCGGAGGCGGAACGGCGTTGCGCGCGCTGGTTTTGGCGGCTTTGGCCGCCTGGGGCTGGAGGCGCACGGGCGTGTCGATGGAGGCGCTGCTGTTGTCGTACGTGTTCACGCTGCTGGCGTTGCTGTTGACGCTTGAATTCAGGCACTTGAGGCTGAGATGAATTTCGAGTCCGTTCTGGCGCACCATCTGATCGACCATAAGCTCTTCAACTTCATGGTCGGCCCCCTCAACCTCGGCCTCTCTCCGCTCGTCATCACCATGTGGGCCGCAGCACTCATCGCGACGGCGACGTTGAGCTTCGCGGCGCGCTCGCAGTCCTGCGCCGCGCGCCGGGCGCGCGGGATGATCGAGCCGGTCGCCCTCTTCGTGCGCGACGACATTTTAGAGCCCATCTTCGGCCACCACGCCCGCTACTACCTGCCTTACTTCCTGACGCTGTTCTTCTTCCTGCTGACCTGCAACCTCCTCGGCTTGGTTCCCTATGCCAAGGGCGTCACCGCCAACATCGCCGTGACCGCCTCGATGGCGCTCTGCACCTTCTTCCTGATCCAGTTCGCGGGCGTCAAGGAGCAGGGCTTGGTTTCCTATATCGTGCACATCGTGCCGGGCGGCGTGCCGTGGTGGCTGTGGCCCCTTCTCTTCATCATCGAGTTCTTCGGCATGTTCGCCAAGTGCATTTCGCTCTGCATTCGACTTTTTGCGAACATGCTGGCCGGCCATATCGTTTCCCTGTCGTTCTTATTCCTCATCTTCATCTTCGCGCAGATGAGCAAGGTTCTGGGCTTCGGCGTGTCGCCGGCGGCCATCGGCCTGGCCCTCTTCATCTATGTGATGGATGTGCTGGTGTCGTTCTTGCAGGCGTACATCTTCACCTTTCTGACCGCCTTGTTCGTCGGCGGCGCCGTTCACCCTCACTAAAAGGAGTCACACGAATGGAACTTGGAATGTCCTACATCGGCGTTTTTCTCGGCGCGGGCATGATCTTGATCGGCGCCGCCTACGGCATCTCTCGGGCGGCCAGCGCGGCCCTCGAAGGGACCGCTCGCCAGCCTGAAGCCGCCAACTCGCTACAGACGATGATGATCATCCCCGCGGCCATGATCGAAGGCCTCGGCCTGCTGGCGCTGGTCATAGCGCTCCTTGCCGTTCTGTCCCTGAACAAAGGCGTGCCGGTCGCCGGCGGGGCCGCTCCCGCCGCCGCTGAGGCGCATCACTAAGAATGGACAAGCTGATCGTCCCCGACACGGGCCTGATGTTCTGGACCATCGTTACCTTCCTCTGCTTGGTCCTCATCCTCAAGAAGGCGGCGTGGGGCCCGCTGCTCAAAGCCATCGACGAGCGCGAGTACCGGTTGAAGTCCGACCGCGAGGCCGCTGAGAAGGCCCGCGCCGACGCCGAGCGCATCCAAGGCGAGCTCCAGGCCCAGCTGGCCGGCGTGCATGCCAAGAGCAAGGATCTCCTCGCCGCCGCCGTCAAGGACGGCGAGGCCCTGCGCGCCCGGCTCAAGGCCGAGGCCGAGGCCGACGCCCAGGCCATCAAGGACAAGACCGCGGCCGAGCTCGTCGCGGAGAAGAACCGTCTCGTCGGCGACCTGCGCCGGGAAGTCGCGTCCTTGTCGGTGATGGCGGCCGAGAAGCTGATGCTCAAGTCAGTCGACGAAGGGGTGCAGAAGAGCGTGCTGGACGGCTTCTTTAAGGACTTGGACGCCTCTCAGAAGGCGGGCCGGAACTGATGCGGGCATCCGACCGCGTCCTCGCCGGGCGCTACGCCGCGGCCCTTTTCCAGGCGGCCGTCGCCAAGTCCGAGGCGCCTCAGGTGCGGGCGGACCTCGCAACAGCCGCGAAGATACTGTCGGACAAGACGCCTGTTCTGCGCCATCCGCGCGTGTCGCCCGAGGACAAGAAGAAGCTCTTGAAGACCTCGCTTGGCTCCGCGATTGGAGCGACCTCGCTGCGCTTCCTGGAGCTTCTCGTGGATAAGAAGCGTTACGACCTTTTCGCCCTCGCGGCCGTCGACTATGGCCGCCTGCTGGCCGAGGCGGGCGGGACCGCCAAGGCCGTCGTGCGCACAGCGCGGCCGTTTTCCGCCGACGCGCGGAAGGCCCTGTTGGCGCGTCTGAAGACTTTTGTCGGCAAAGATATCGAACTCGACGTCAAAGAAGACCCGGAGCTGATCGGCGGCCTCACCGTCAAGATCGGCGACTGGGTCCTCGATTCAAGCCTACGCGGCCAGCTGCGCCGCATGCAGGAGAGCTTCCACCATCATGTCCATTAGACCCGAAGAGATCACGGCCGTCATCAAGACTCAGATCGAGGGCTTCTCGCAGACCACCGAGCTGAAGGAAGAGGGCTCCGTTCTGCAGGTGGGCGACGGCATCGCCCGCGTGTACGGCCTGGAGAACGCCATGGCCGGAGAGCTGTTGGAACTGCCCAACGGCGTCATGGGCATGGTCCTCAACCTTGAGAAGGAGAACGTCGGCTGCGTGCTGTTCGGCTCCGACGCCCTC
>CAYHNV010000039.1:0-15444 GCA_964358065.1 uncultured Elusimicrobia bacterium
CAGCTCGGCGCAACGGTCGTAGATCTCCTTGACGTTGCTCTCGGAGCCCGGCGTGCGCACGATGTCGGCGGGATCGCCCACCCACTGCTCCAGCCAGCGGAACCGCTCCGCGCTCATCCCCTCCGGCAGGATCGCCATGCCGCGGCATCCCATGATGCGGGAGATCGCGACGCCGCCGCGGCAGTAGTTGCCCGTCGAGGGCCAGACGGCCTTCTGAGAGGTGGGGTCGAACTCTCCCGTCACCAGGCGGGGGGCCAGGCAGGCGAAGGCGGCGCCGACCTTATGGGCGCCGGTGGGGAAATGCTTGCCGACCAGGCCGATGACGCGGGCGTCGATGCCGGTGACCTCGCGGGGGATCTCGAGGAAGTTCACGCTGCAGAAGAGGCCCGTCTTCACGTCGTTCTTCCAGGTGATGCGAAAGAGGCTGGCCGGGTCGAGGTCGTTCATGCCGATCTTCTTGAGCCGCGCGTGGACCGCCGCGGGAGCCGTGGCGGGGGTCTTCAGCTGGGCGAAGGTCGGGATGATCACGTTCCTTTCCCGGCACAGCTTCGCCGTTTTTTTCAGAACCGCTTCGTTGATCTTCATAGCGCTCCCTTCCGCGCGACCAGGCGCCGCACGGATGCCATAGTGGTTCCGACCTCATGCGGCCGCCCCGCGACCTTCATCGCGCTCGTGACGTCTTTCAAGCCGTTGCCGGTGACGACGATCACCGCCGAATCGTTCGCGCTCACGCGCCCCGCCGCCGCGCACTTGGCCAGCCCAGCGTAGGCGGCCGCGCCGGCGGGTTCACAGAACACGTTCGCGCCCTGCGCCACCGCGGGGATGGCGACCAGCATCTCCCGGTCGCTCACCGTCACCGCGAAGCCTTTGGATTCCTTGATGGCCCGCACCGCCGCGATGCCGTCTCGGGGCATGCTGACCGAGATGCTGTCGGCCGCGGTTTTGCCGCTCATCGGGCGGATGGCCCCGCCGTCTTTCCAGGCGCGCGCGATGGCCGCACTGCCTTCGGCCTGAACGGCGACCAGCTTCGGCAGCTTGTCGATGAGGCCGAGGGCGTGGAAATCCGTGAAGCCCTTCCAAAGGCCGCTGATGATATTGCCGTCGCCGACCGAGACGAACACGAAGTCGGGGACCTTCCAGTCCAACTGCTCGCAGAGCTCGAAGGCGCAGGTCTTCTTGCCTTCGCGGGTGAAAGGGTTATAGCCGGTGTTGCGGTTGTACCAGCCGAACTCGTCGCAGGCCTTTCGGCACAGGTCGAAGGCCTGGTCATAGGTCCCTTCCACGCGGAACACGACGGCGCCGTAGACGAGGAGCTGGGCCAGCTTCGCGCTCGGCGCGGTCCGGGGCACGAAGATGACGGGCTTGGTCTTGCGGTGGGCCATCATGCAGGCCAGGGAAGCGGCGGCATTGCCGGTGGAGGCGCCGGCGACGGTCTTCTCCCCGGTCTCGAAGGCGCGGGCCGCGACGACGGCGCTGGCCCTGTCTTTAAATGAGGCCGAGGGGTTGCGTCCGTCGTCCTTCAGGTAAAGGTTCTTGAGTCCGAGGCCGGCGCCGAGCTTGCGGGCGCGGTAGAGCGGCGTCCAGCCGACCTCCACCGGGGGGATGCCCGCGCGGCCGGCCAGCGGGAGGATATCCAGGTAGCGCCAGATGCTCCGCTCAGGGTCGGCTTTCAGGGACTTGCGACTGATCTTCCGGCGCAGGGCCCCATAGTCGTAGACGACCGAGAGGTTGCCCCCACAGCGCGGGCAGACATACTTGGTTTCGGTCAGGCCGCATTCCGCCGCGCACTCGACGCAACGCAAGCCCTCGATTTTCTTCATGGCAACCGGCCCATTATAGGAAATATCACTTATTCGCTCTCACCGCGCGCAGCGGACCGCCCACGCGACGACGCGGTCGAGGGTCTTGGCGTCATTGAAGACCTGTACGCCGTGCCCGTCCGGGGCGGAGAGCGTTTCAGCCCCCTTCACTTTCGAGAAAGGTTCGAGGGTCTGGTGGGCGTACCGGTCGGCGGGGGAGGCGACGACGAGGACCTTGAGACCCGGCTTGGCGACTAGGCGCACGCCGCGGTAGTCGGGGCCGGGTGAGAGCAGGAGGAGGCAGGGCGTCGCGGATCGATCGGCCGAAACCTGGGAGGCGAGGTTGGCGCCGATGGAGGCGCCGCCGAAGGCGACGCGCGAAGGCTTGACGCCGCGGGCCTCCAGCCAGGCGGCGGCGGCGCGCAGGTCCAGGGCGGCCTTGACCCATTCTCCGGTCGCGTCGAAATCCTTGAAGTCCCGCTCGCCGTTGGGGCCCTTGGTGCTCTCGCCGTGGCCCCTCAGGTCCACGGCGAGGCTTCCAACTCCTTTGGCCGCCAACCCGTCGGCGAAGCGCGACCATTCTCCTTTGGATGAGGCCACGCCGTGGGCCAGGATCATGACCATGCCACGGCGGCGCGGGGGGCGGTAGTCGGCGGAGATGGTCCAGCCGTCGGGAGTTTTAAACTCGACTTTCGCGGGCGCGGCGGCGCAGACGGCTCCGGCCAGGGAGAGAAGGATGAGGGTTATCGGCATCGCATCGCGAGCTCGTAGCCCGCGTTGTAGACGGAGAAGACCGAGTCCTGCACGCGCACCACGCTGCGCAGGAGCTCCTCGGCGGCGTGGGTGAAGAACTTGTCGTTGGCCCACGTATTCTCGGCCGTCTGTCCGCGCACCGCGACGGCGTCGTAATAGGCCGTGTTCAGCGTCAACTGGAGCTGCTGGATCTGCCCCAGGATGAGAAGGGCCGCCTGGTACATTTCCGGGTCGGGCAGGGCCTGGGCTGAGGCCAGGCGCTGGCGCGCGGTCAGGTAGTAGAGGTTCTGGCGGACCTGGTTGCAGCCGGTCGTCAGGGTCGTGAAGTTGTCGCGGATGGTCTCCAAGCTGGGCTTGGGGTCGGCCTGGGCGTAGGCGAAGCGGAGGTTGTCGGACTGGGACTTCACGTACTGGTCGATCTGGCCCAGGTTGGCGACCTGCTGGGCGATCTGCCCGGCGACGGCCTTCATCACCGGGATCATCATCGGGTCGCTCTGCTGGCGCGCCATCTTGTCGCGCGCGGGCATCAGCGCGTCCCAGAAGAAGCGTTCCTGCCACAGAGCGGGGGGCGAATCCACGAGAGCGCGGGCCGGAGCGGCCCAAGAGAAGAGGAAGGCGGCGAGCAGGGCGCGGGCCGGGGTCATGGGGCTAGTATAAGTCATCCCTCGATATTCGTCCACAGGCTTTGACAGGCTCTGCGGTCAAGTCGTACCATGTCGCCGTGAATACCGACGACGTGCTCGCCCTGGCCGGACGCTTGTTCCTCGCGATCATATTCCTCGCCTCGGCGTTCGGCAAGATCACGAACTTCGACGGGACGATCCAGTTCATGGAGGTCCACGGCATGCCCGCCGCGACCTTCCTCTGCGTGGCGGCCATCGCCTTGGAGGCCTCCGGTTCGGTCTCCCTGATTCTGGGCTATAAGACGCGCTGGGGCGCGGCGGCCTTGGCGGTATTCCTGATCGGGGCAACCGCGATCTTCCACACCGCCCCGGACCAGCGCATCCAGCTCTTGAAGAACCTCGCCATCCTGGGCGGTCTTCTCCATGTCATGTCCTTCGGCCCCGGGCCCATCAGCCTCGAGCTCGGCGGGAGGTCCTCATGACCAAGGAGAAGGCCGCGCACCAGGTTTTCGCCCGGAAGTACCGTCCGCAGGGTTTCGAGGAGCTCATCGGCCAGCCGGCCGTCTCGCAGACCCTCAAGAACGCCCTCGTCTCCAAGCGCCTCCACCATGCCTATCTCTTCACCGGCCCGCGCGGCTGCGGCAAGACCACGACGGCGCGCATCCTCGCCAAGGCCCTGAACTGCGTGAAGGGCCCGACCTCCGAGCCCTGCGACGAGTGCGTCTCCTGTCGCGAGATCACGACCTCCTCCAGCCTGGATGTGATGGAGATGGACGCCGCCTCCAACACCGGCGTCGACGACGTCCGGCAGATCATCATCGAGACCGTCGGCCTGGCGCCCAGCCGCGATCGCTACAAGATCTTCATCATCGATGAGACGCACATGCTCTCGACCTCGGCCTTCAACGCGCTCTTGAAGACCATCGAGGAGCCGCCGCCTCACATCGTCTTCATCCTGGCGACCACCGAACTGCACAAGGTCCCCGCGACGATCGCTTCGCGCTGCCAGCGCTTCAAGTTCCGCCCCGTGGCGCCGGACGTGCTCGCCTCTTACCTGGCGGGCATCGCCAAGAAAGAGAAGATCTCCGTGGACGGCGAGGCGCTCCAGCTCCTCGCGCGCGCCGCCGAGGGCTCGCTGCGCGACGCGATCAGCCTCCTCGACCAGTGCCGTTCGGTGGGCGAAGGCAAGGTCACTCTTGCGACCGTGCGCGAGATGTTCGGCTTCGTGCCGGTCGAGCTGCTGCTGGGCGCGGCCCAGGCGCTGCTCGCGTGCGACGCGAAAAGCTTGGCCGTTTGGCTGAAGAAGGTCTACGAGGAGGGTGTCGAGCCCGCCCAGTTCCTCAAGGACCTGCGCGCCGCCCTTGAGGGCGTTTATCTGGAAAAGCTGGGCGCCGGCGAAGGCGTCGACCCCGTTTGGTCCAAAGCCCTCTCGGGCGCCACCGCCGACGCCCTCGGGTTCCTGCTGCGCCGGCTCAACCGGGCTCTCGAGGAACTGCGTTTCGGGGACTCCCCGCGCCTGGCCCTGGAGCTGGGACTCTTCTCCGCGCTCGAGTCCGCGCACGACCTGGGCGCGTGGCTCTCGCGCCTCGAGGCGCTCGAGAAGCGCCTCAACGCCGGGGGTGGGGGTGCGGCCCTGGCGTCCAAGCCCGTGCTTCCAACCGTCGCCGCTCGCTTGGGAGGCCCGGCTTGGTCGGACTTCGTGTCGGCCGTGGGCAAGGAGAAGATCTCCCTCGGCTCGACGCTGCAGAATTGCGGGCACGAGATCCGGCCTGATGGCGGGTGGACGATTCGCTTTGCCAAGGCCTTCGACCTCGAGATGGCCCGGCGCGCCCAGGCTTTCCTCGAAGAGACCCTCGCCGGCTTGGCGCAGCGCCCCGTGGCCGTCGAGTTGACGCTCGGCACCGCGCCCCCTCCCGTTGCCACGGACATCGTGGACACGGCCATGCCCGAGTCTCACGGCGGAGCGCCGGCCGGCGCGCGCTGGAAGGACGTGGCCGAGGGCGCCGGCGGCGGCGATTTGAACGCTCTCAAGAAAGCCGAGATCGTCTTCGGCGGCAAGGCCCGGATCGTCAAGAAGCCCGCATGAAATCAGTCGACCGGCTGATCGCGGCTCTCAAGCGTCTTCCCGGGGTGGGCCCGAAGCAGGCCGAGCGGCTGAGCCTGCACCTCCTGCGCTCGCCGCGGACCGAGGCCCAGAACCTCGTCGAAGCCCTGCTCGAGGCCAAGGACGCGATGCGTTTCTGCGCGCGCTGCGGCGACTTCACGGACAAGGAGCTTTGCGCTCTCTGCGGCGACCCCTCGCGCGATTCGTCCCTGCTCTGCGTCGTCGAGGAGCCGCAGGACGTGACCGCCTTCGAGCGCTCCCGGGCGTTCAAGGGCCTCTACCACGTCCTGCACGGCTCGCTCTCGCCTCTTGAGGGGATCGGCCCCGAACGCATCAAAGTCCGCGAGCTTCTCGAACGCCTGAAGTCCGCCCCGGGCGTGGTGCACGAGGTCGTCATCGCCACGGACCCGGACACCGAGGGCGAGGCCACGGCGCTCTATCTGGGCCAGGTCCTCAAGCCTTTCGCGGTGAAAGTGACGCGCATCGCCCACGGCGTGCCGATGGGCGGCGACCTCGACTACATGGATGAGCGCACCCTCTCGTGCGCCCTGATCGGGCGCCGGGAACTCTAGGAGAACGATATGCGCTATGAAAACGTCTTGGAGGCGGTCGGCAACACGCCCCTCATCAGGCTCAACCGCCTCGCCCAGGGCCTCAAGCCCCGCATCTACGTGAAGGCGGAGTTCATGAACCCGGGCGGCTCGGTCAAGGACCGCATCGGCGTGGCGATGATCGACGAGGCCGAGCGAAAGGGCCTGCTCAAGCCGGGCGGGACCATCATCGAGGGGACTTCCGGCAACACGGGCATCGGCTTGGCCCTGGTCGCGGCCCTGCGCGGCTACAAGCTGATCTTCACCATCACCGACAAGCAGTCGCGCGAGAAGATCAACCTCCTCAAGGCCCTGGGTGCTGAGGTCATCGTCTGTCCGACGGCCGTCGAGCCTGAAGACCCGCGCTCCTACTACTGCGTGGCCGACAAGCTGACCGCGGAAGTTCCCAACGCCTATCACCCCAACCAGTACGAGAACCCGGAGAACCCCCTGGCGCACTATCGCACCACGGGCCCGGAGATCTGGCGCGACTCCGAGGGCGAGGTCACGCACTTCGTGGCCGGCATGGGCACGGGCGGCACCACCTCGGGCGTGGCGAAGTACCTCAAGGAACAGAATCCGAAGATCAAGATCATCGGCGCCGACCCCATCGGCTCGCTCTACTACGACAAGATCGTCCACAATCGCCTCGGCACGGCCAAACCGTACGTGGTCGAAGGCATCGGCGAGGATATCTTTCCCGGCACCATGGACCTCAAGATCGTCGATGACGTGATTCAGGTCACGGATCGCGATTCCTTCCTGATGACGCGCAAGCTGGCGCGCCTGGAGGGCCTGCTGGGCGGCGGTTCCGGCGGCTCGGCGGTCTGGGCGGGTCTGGAGCATGCCAAAAAGCTCTCATCGAAGGATTTCATGGTCATCCTCCTGCCCGACACGGGGATGCGCTACCTCTCGAAGATCTATAACGACGAATGGATGAAGGAGAACCAGTACTTCGAGAGCGAGACGCCGCTCAAGGCCTCGGACGTGCTGGCGCTCAAGCGCAAGCGCGGCAAGGTCAAGGCCTTGGCCACGGCCAAGCCCACCGACACGCTTCTCTCCGCGATGGGCGTGATGCGCACCCACGACATCTCCCAGATGCCGGTCGTCGAGAAGGGCAGGGTGGTGGGGACCGTCTTTGAAGACGACGTGCTGGGCCTGATGCTCAAGGGCCGCGAGATCCGGAAGATGATCGTGCGCGAAGGCATGGGCGCGCCTTTGCCCGTCATCATGCCGGAGTCGCGCATCGAATCCGTCCTGCGCTGTTTTACGCCCGACCGCCCGGCCGTTCTGGTGCGCACGGGCAAGAACGCGTACGGCATCGTGACGAAATACGACGTGATCCACGCCGTCTCGATGGCTTCGGAGGAACATAAATGAAGATCCTTCTTCTTCTCGCAGTTCTTGCCGCGGCGGTCGTCGCTCAGGAGCCCGCTCCCGCGGCGCCGTCCGATGCGGCCGACGAGGTGATGCTGCCGGGGCAAGCCGAAGACAAGCCCGTTCCGAAAGCCGAGCCTCAGCCCGAAGCGCAGCCCGAGGCCCTGTCGGAGCCGGAGCCGAAGCCCGAGCCGGTCGCGCAGGCCAAGCCCCTGCCTCCGGCCGGTATCGAAGAGGAGTGGGCCTTCGTCAAGTCCGCGGCCGAGGACGCTGACGGCGCGGTCTCGCAAGCGGCGATGGAAGACCTGAAGCTCTTCGCGCGCCGTCACCTGGAATCGGACCTGGCGCCGGAGGCGATGTTCGTCCTGGCCGGGCTCAAGCAGAAGAAGGGGGAGTGGCAGACCGCGTTGAGCGTTTATCTGCGCCTGCTCTACGAGTACCCCGCGAGCAAGACGGCCCTGCGCGCGAAATCGTCCTATCTGGAGCTCGTCGAGAAGAAGGCCTCGCGCAAGCAGCGGCCGCTCCTGAACGGCCTCGTCAAGGCGCCGGAGGTCGCGGACAAAGCCGACCGGCTTTCCATTCTCTGGCAGGAAGTCGCCGGCCAGGACGTCGAGGCGCTCTATGAGCCGGCTCTTGACGAGATTCGAGATTTCTCGGTCCGCTTCCCGGCGCACAAGGACGCCGACAAGCTCCACGCCGCGCTGGCGCGTTTGCAGGGCGCCGACGGCAAGGCCGCGGCCTCTCTGCTCGCCTGGCGCAAGCTCCTCGCGATGTGCCCGAACAGCCCGCTGCGTCCGCGGGCGCAGATGGCGATCGGCGACCTCTACGGCGATTTCCTTCGCGACCCGAAGAGGGCCATCGACGCCTATCAGGAGCTTGTCGAGAGGTACCCCAAGGCGTCCGAGGTCTTGGGGGCGCTCGAGCGCTCAGCCCAGCTCTTCGAGGACAAACTGCGCCAGTACGACCTGGCCGTCGAGATGCACGAGAAGATCGTGGCGACGTTCCCGAAGACGGCCGGCTCGCTGAAGGCCCTGAAGGCCATGGTCAAGCTCCAGCGCGACCGCCTGAGCAAGCCCGACGAGGCCGTGAAGACCCTGCTGCGACTGTCCACCATGCACGGCGGCCAGGACGGGGTCGACGCCCTGCTCCAGGCTTCCGAGATCGCGCGCCGCGACCTCAAGGACTCGCGCCGTCAGGTCGAGCTCCTGCGCCAGGTTTCCGACGACTACGCCGGCGCCAAGGAAGCCCCGCAGGCCCTCTACGACGCGGCCGGCGTCTACGAAGACGACCTCAAGGACAACGCGAAGGCCATCGAGATCTACAAGGAAGTCACGAGCAAGTTCCCATCCCATAAGCTCGCCAAGAAGGCGGGCGACCGGGTGACGAAGCTCGAAGCCAAGCAGTAGCGCCCTCATGCCCCCTAAGACCGCCGCCGCCGACCCGTATCAGAAGATCGGCAAGGCCAGACTCGTGAAGATGCACGCGAACATGGTGCGCGCGCGCCTGCTCGAAGAGCGCCTCATCAAGATGAGCAAGGGCGGCGACGGATTCTTCTGGATCGGCGGACCCGGCGAGGAGGCGTTCAATACCGCCCTCGGCTTCCAGATCAAGAAGGGCCAGGGGCTGGAGCACGACTTTCTCCACCTCCACTATCGCTCCTCGGCCATCATCCTGGCCCTGGGCGCCGAACCCATCGACACGCTGCGTCAGATGCGCACCGTGGCCGCGGACTCCTACTCCAAGGGACGCAGCTTCGTCCATCATTATGCTTTCCCAGAGTGGAACGTCATGCCGGTCACCCCGACCATCGAGACCCAGTACCTGACCTCCATCGGCACCGCCGTCGCCCAAGCTCGGGCCAAGACGGACGCCGTCACCATCGTCAACGGCGGCGACGCGGGCACGGCGGAGGGGGATTTCCATAGTTGCCTCGTCTGGGCCAACAGGCCGGTCCTGCCCTTGCCGATCTTGATCATCGTCGTCAACAACGGCTACGGCATCAGCACGGCGTACTCGACCCAGCATGGGGAGAGATGCATCTCCGACTGGGCGAAGGTCTTCCCGGACATGCCGGGCAAGACCGTGGACGGCAACGACCTGCTCGCGTCCTGGCTGGCCCTGGAAGAGGCTTTCGCGTATGTGCGCAAGAACCGCAAGCCGTATCTTCTCGAAGCCAAGACAAGCCGTCTCTACGGCCACTCGTCCTCGTCGGGAGCCAATCGTATCCCGGAGCCTGACTGCATCGCGCTGTTCGAAGACGAGCTGACAGCCCGCAGCCTAGCCGAGAAGGATTCACTTTTGAAGGTTTGGGAGTCGGAGTCCGAGGCCCTCGCCGCGGCCCACGCGCAGGTCAAGGCCGAGCCGTTCCCCGAAACCGCGTCGGTCTGGGAAGACGTATTCTCGAGCGGCCTGCCCCCGTCGTATCCCACCAAAGGGGGCAGCTGACATGGCCAATATGGCTCAGGCCATCCGCATGGCCCTCCACTACGGCGAGCAGAACCTGGGCGTGAGCGAGATCTTCGGAGAGGATGTCGGCCCTCCCCTGGGCGGGATCTTCACCGTCACCCAGGGACTGGAGCGCGCCTGGAACTCTCCGCTCGACGAGCGCGGCATCGTGGGCGCGGCCATGGGTCTGGCCTGGGCCGGGGCGAGGCCCGTCGCCGAGGTGCAGTTCGTCGATTACATCTTCAACGCCATCGACATGTTGAAGCTGGCGGGCAACGCGCACTGGGCCACGGGCGGCAGGATCAAGACTCCTTTGGTTCTGATGACCCCGACCGGCTCGGGCATCCACGGCTCCGTCTACCACTCGCATTCCTTCGACTCCATCGCTTCCAAGATACACGGCCTCCAAGTCGTCTGTCCCTCCACGCCGATCGACGCCTACGGCCTGATGATCGCCGCCATCAAGAGCGACGATCCGGTCCTCTATCTAAAGCCCAAGGCGCTGCTGCGCGCCAAGGGCGAAGAGCTCATCCCCGGCGAGCCCGCCGACGAGAAGCTGCTGCACGAGATGATCGACGCCCCTCTTGGCGACCGCTCGAAGTGGAAGGCGAAATGGCCGAAACTCAGCGACTACTGCGTGCCGATTGGCTCGGCCAAGGTCTCGCATCCCGGCACGGACCTGACTTTGGTGACCCACGGCCGCATGGCCCCCATCTGCCTGGACGTGGCGCGGCGCTTGGCGGCCGAGGGCCGGGGTGTTGTCGAGGTCCTCGACCTGCGCTCTCTGATCCCTTACGATTGGGAAGCCATCAAGGCCTCGGTGCGCAAGACCGGCCGCGTGGTCTTCGTCAACGAGGAGACCGAGATCACGAACTTCGCCGAGCATCTGATCCGCCGTCTCATCGACGAGCTGTTCTACGAGCTGAAGGTCCGCCCGCGTCTGCTGGCGGCCAAGGCCGTCCCGGGAGTCCCTCTCTCGCCGGGCCTGGAGGCCTTCGTCCAGCCCCAGACCGCCGATGTCGAGCGCGTCGCCGCCGAGGCCCTGGCCGAGCCGGCCTAATCGAATATGGCTACCCAAACCGATCGCAAGCCGGGCTTCTCCACCCTCGCCGTCCACGCGGGCCAGTCTCCAGACCCCGCCACCGGCGCGATCATGACGCCGGTTTATCTCACCTCGACCTATGTCCAGGAATGGCCGGAGAAGCATAAGGGCTTCGACTACGCGCGCACCGTCCATCCCACGCGCCTGGCGCTGGAGAAGAACCTGGCCGCCTTGGAAGGAGCGTCTTTCGGCCTTTGTTTTGGCTCGGGCATGGCCGCGACCTCCACGGTCATCCAGGCCCTCTCAGCGGGGGATCATGTCCTCTGCGGCAACGATCTCTATGGCGGCACCTATCGAGTCTTCACCAAGGTCTTCGCGCGTTTCGGGGTGAGTTTCACCTTCGTCGACGCCACCAAGCTCAAGGCTTTAGAAGAGGCGTTCACGCCGAAGACGAAGCTGATCTGGATCGAGTCGCCGTCGAATCCTCTGCTGCGGATCACGGATATCCGCGCGGCGGCCAAGCTGGCTCATCGGAGGAATGCTCGGCTTGTCATCGACAATACCTTCGCCAGCCCCGCCCTCCAGCGGCCGCTGGCGCTGGGGGCCGACGTGGTGGTTCACTCCACCACCAAATATCTCGGTGGACATTCGGACGTCGTTGGAGGCGCTGTCCTTACCTCGGACGAGGCGCTCTTCAAGGAGTATAAGTTCCTGCAGAACGCCGTCGGCGCGGTGCCCGGCCCGCTGGACTGCTTCCTGGTCCTGCGCGGGACCAAGACCCTGGCGCTGCGCATCGAGCGCCATTGCGTCAACGCGATGGCCGTCGCCAAGCATCTCTTGTCCCATCCCGAGGTCGCCAGGGTCCACTACCCCGGCCTGCCCACCCACGCCGGACACGAGCTTGCCAAGAGCCAGATGTCCGGCTTCGGGGGGATGATCTCTTTCGAGCTCAAGGGCGACATCGAGCGCGCTAAGCGGATGATCTCGTCCTGCAAGATATTCTCGCTGGCGGAAAGCCTGGGCGGTGTCGAGTCCCTGATCGGTCATCCCGCCTCGATGACCCACGGCGCCATCCCGCGCGACGAGCGCCTGAAGGCGGGGCTCTCCGACGGCCTCATCCGGCTCTCGGTCGGCATCGAGGACGCCGCCGACCTGCTTGCGGACCTCGACAGCGCGATCGTTTCTTCCCTTAAGGCTTAGCCGATTTCTCGCCTTCGGGCTTCATGTCCATGCCGCACTTCGGGCACTTGCCGGGCTTGTCGGAGTGGGTGCAGCCCATCGGGCAGGCCCAGCCGGCCTTGTGGGCGTGCTTGGCGGCGCACTTGGCGCACGGCTTGCCCTTCTTGCAGTCGGCGCACTTACCGGAGGCGTCCTTCTTGAAATGCTCGGCCGCCGACTCCTGGATCTTCTTGATCGCGGCGGGGTCTTTCGCGGTGATGTGGACCGCCACGCCGTCGGCCGTGTTCTCCACGACGGTCTGAGCGCCCCCGACTTTCGAGGGGCAGGCGCCGCAACTTCCCTTGCCGGCCCGGGCCAAGGCCGCGAACAGGACGAGCATCGGCAACGCCCATAGAATCTTCTTCATCAGCAGTCTCCTTTCCAAAAAATAAAGTCGCGGGAAGATGATAGCACAATGGCCCTGCTTGCACAGGCATCATCATCGGGCTGCCTTCAACCTCACAACGAGGGCGTCGGCTTCCAGGGTGATGGCGTCGAGGCGGGACTTGAGTTCCGCGGCCTTGGCCTTCAGGTCGTCTCCCGGGCCCACCAGGAGGGGCTTGCCGTAGACCACGACGCCCCGTCCGAAGGGCAGAGGGATATGGAAGTGATCCCAGGCTTTGGTGAGGACGAGCCTGTTCGACTGGGCGCTTGTGATCGGGAGGATGGGCACGCCCAGTTTCTGGGCCAGGAACAGGACTCCTTGCTTGACCTGACGCGCCGGGCCTTTGGGGCCGTCGGGGGTGAGCCCGATGTCGAGCCCGGACCTCACGGCCTCCATCAGAGATCGCACGGACTCCGCGGCGCCCCGTGAGGAAGAGCCGCGCACCGAGGCGACGCCGCAGAGGCGGATCGTCTCGGCGATCATCTCTCCGTCCTTGGAGCGGCTGATGAGGAGGGCGACCTTGTCGTCGCGGTGCGTCACGGTGAAGAAGACCTGGCGCTGATGCCAGAAGGCGTAGATGAACCGGCGGTTCTCGACCCGCAGGCCGGCGCGGATGTCGCCGCGGACGATCGTGACGCTCGTCGTCAGCCTCAGCAGTGTCGAGTAGGCGAAGGCGAGGTGGGGGGCAAGGGCGCGAAGGATCAGCACGGTTAGCCCGCGACGAGAAGGGGTCCGGGGAGGGCGGCGTCATCTTCGGCGCCGTTTTGGCGGAAGGGCTGGGCCGGATTTGCGCCGCGATAGAGGTTGATCCAGGCCCGGACCGACGGCGAGGTCTCCAGCCGCGAGAGCTGGGCGAAGAGCGTGCGCGTCCGGGCGACGGCGGCATGGTCGCCGTGCCGCTCTCGCTGACGGGCCGCCGACCAGAGCACGGCCACGGCCATCTGCCGCGAGGCATCGGAGCCTCTCGGGTCCAAGACGAAGGCTTGGGGGGCGGACTCGATGGGAGCCAGCAAGCGCGCGTCCAACTGGGCCAACAGGGCCGGCTTGCGCTTGGGCAGGTCGTCGCGAAATGAGACGAAGGAAAAGAGCGCCACCATGGCCGTGGCGCGCTCCTCGCCCGCGACCGGGGTGTCGAGGAGGTCCAGGATTGCGGCGAGATAGACGGCTTCGTGCGTCGCGGGCAAGCCGTAAGAGGCGGGGCCGAGGCCCCGCAGGACGTAGATCCGGTAGGTGGGGCTCTGGAGCGCGGCGAGCAGGGTCTCCACGCCCTTGACGCGAGTCCTATCGTCGTCGGCGAGGGGCAGGGAGTAGCCCAGGTGGGTCAGGGCCTTGGCCCGGACCTCGGGGGGTTGATTCGCATCGACGGCGGCCGCGGCGAGCGCGTCGATCGCGGCGCGGCGGCCGGCCGGGTTCTGTATGGGCAGGCGCGAGTGGATGGCGTCGATGGCCGCCAGCTTCTCCTCGAGCGTGGCGCCGTCCGCGGCCAGGACGGTGCGCGGATCCGCCGCCCCGCGCGCGGCGGCGCGGGCGAGGAGAAACGCGCCCTCCAGGGAGAAGGGCGACTGGCTCGGGGCGGGGGTGGCCAGGACCGCTGGCGCCGGGAGGATCACGCCTCTATTCTACTACGCGTCCGACCTTATTTCACGCCTCATCACCTTCGGCGGTAGACGTCCTTGCGGTGGCCGACACGGTAGACGCGCACCAAGCGGCCGGAGTCGTCGATCGTGTAGAGGATGCGGTAGTCGCCTTTGCGCGCGCGGTAGCCGTCCACGCCCGACAGCTTCTTGGCGCCCGGCGGTCGGGGCTCCTTTTGAAGGTCGTCGAAGACCGCGCCGATCAGGTCGCGGCGCTCTTTGGGCAGACCGCGGAACTCCTTGAGGGCCCGGGTCTCGAGTTCCAACTGGTAAGACACCCGGCTCAACCCTTTTTGAGCGATTGCCAGGGGTGGAAGCCAGTGGCTTCCTTCACGGCCTGTCGCAGGTCATAGGCGTCAAGGAGGTCCTCCAGCTTCTCTCGGATGGCCTCCTCGATCATGAAGTTCTTGCGCATCCCGAGGAGTTCGCAGACCTCGGAAACCTTGTCCTTCAGGCCGACGGGGAGCTTGGTGGCGAAAACCTCGGTCTTGTTCACAACTATAGTTTACCCTGGTTATACATGGTTGTCAAGAGGAAACGGCGTCAGAACTGGAAGGTCAGAGTCGTGCCGAAGGCGTAAGAGACGAAGTCCTCCTCCTTGAGGTATTTGTGCCAGAGGCGCTGGGCCGAGCCGTTGAGGGTCATGCGCAGGTTCTTGGCGATCTCATAGTCGCCGCTGGTGCTCATTGAGAAGAGGCGGGAGTTGTCGGCGACCGTCACCGGAGAGCGGCGGTTGGCCAGGGAGGCGCTTGTCGTCCAGATGATGCGGTTGGTGAAGAGGAGCGGCTTGGCTGAGCCGGGCAGACGCAGTCCGCTGGGCAGGGCAAGGTCGGCGCGCATCAGGATGCTGGGGATCAAGACCTCCACGTCCTGGCTCTTCACGCCGGTGCCGAGAGTGGTGGAGTCGTGGGTGTAGTCCGTCTTGGGCGTGAAGCGGAATTTGCGCCAGTCGAAGGTCACCTGGACGGTCGCGTCCTCGTGACGCGTCTTCTGAGCGTTGGCGTCCACGCGCAGGTCGCGATTGTTGCTGTTGCGCTGGTTATAGCTGAGCGTGGTGTCGAAGCGCTTGCGGATGACCGTGCGCAGGTCGCTGCCGAAGGCCTCCTCCTTATTGCGCGTGGACCCCACGTTCTCCGTGGTGCGTATCGAGTATTTGAAGTTCATCTGCGAGTTGGCCATCCAGCGCTCGGTGTGCCAGAGCTGCTCCAGCTGGGAGATGCTGGCCACGGCGTCGGGCAGGGTGCGCGCGACGGCCTTGGACTTGGTCCCGGTGACCTCGGTGCGCTGGAGGCTGAGGACGTAGTTGTTCGAGATGGAAATGGTGCGCCAAGCGGCGTTTCGTCCCTTGAGCTCAAAGCCCTCAAGAGGCGACCAGCGCTGCGTGGAGTTCCAGGGGTCGCGCTCGGTGAGGTTCATGCGTTGGGCCGCGGGGGTGCTTGGGCGCAGGGGCTTGCGGATCCAAAGCGCGCCCTGC
>CAYHNV010000040.1:0-15401 GCA_964358065.1 uncultured Elusimicrobia bacterium
CTGCTCTCTTTTCCCGGCATGAAGGAGCGCACCATCCTGCTCGACGGATTCTCCAAGACCTGGGCCATGACCGGCTGGCGCCTGGGATACGGCGTTGGCCCGAAGTGGCTCATCGATGCCATGGCCAAGCTCTCCACCAACAACCACTCCTGCACGGCGTCCTTCTCACAGATGGCCGCCATTGAAGCCCTGAACGGCCCTCAGGACTCCGTGGCCAAGATGGTCGCTGAGTTCAAACGCCGTAGAGACGTCATCGTGAAGGGCCTCAACGCCATACCCGGCATCACCTGCAAGACGCCGAAGGCGGCATTCTATGTCTTCCCCAACATCAAGGCCACCGCAATGACGTCCAAGGCCTTGGCCGACGCTCTCCTCAGTGAAGCAGGGGTGGCGTGCCTGCCGGGAACTTCGTTCGGGGCCTACGGAGAGGGTTATCTCCGTTTTTCCTACGCGAACTCGGTCGAGAACATCGAGACGGCGCTGAAGTCCATCGCCCAGGCACTGCCCAAGCTGGCCGCGGCGACCGCGAAGTGACCACCGGCGCCTCGCTGCGCCGGTTGCTGCCGTACCTGAGGCCCCACCGGGGGCGCTTCCTTCAGGCCTGCGCCGTAATGACGGTGGTGGCGGGCCTCAACGGGGCCATGGTCCAGGTCCTGGGGCCCATCACAAATAGTCTCTTCGCTGACTCGAACCCCGAGAAGCTGATGCAGGCGGCCCTGCTCATCCCGGGGATATTCTTCCTGAAGCTCATATTCCAGTACACGCAGAGCTACCTGATGAGTTGGCTGGGCCAGCGCATCACGCAGGAGATTCGCGAAGATCTCTTCACTCATCTGCACGCGCTGTCGATGGACTTCTTCTGGAAGAGCAAGGGCGGTACGGTCCTCTCCAAGCTCACCAACGACATGACGGCCCTGCAGTCGGGACTCCAGTTCGTGCCGCTCTACGCCATCCGCGACTCCCTGACCATCGTCGTCATGCTCATCGTGATGCTGGCGACCAACACGAAGTTCGCCCTGGTCGCCCTACTCGCCATCCCGATGGCGGCGGGTGTCCTCGGCATCCTCGGGCGCAAGCTGCGCAGCGCCGGCAAGCGCGGTCAGGAAGTGATGGGGGAGATCTACCACCGCTTCCAGGAAAGTCTGCAGGGCATGCTGGTGGTCAAATCCTTCAACTACGAGAAGGGGGCCATCGCCAAGTTCCGCAAGGAGAACGATGAGTTCTTCCACCAGATGATGCGCTACTTCCGCGCGACGGCGCTCTCGGGGCCGCTGATGGAGTTCCTGGGAAGTCTCGTCATCGCGGCCATCGTCTGGCTGGGCGGCCGGGCCATCGGGGCGGGCGAGATGAAGCCCGGGGAGTTCGCCGTATTCCTGGGTTGTTTCTTCACGGCCTACGGCCCGATCAAGAACCTGGCGCAGATGAACGCCACGCTTCAGTTGGCGCTGGCCTCGGCGGAGCGCATATTCTCCATCTTGGATGAGAAGCCCTCCGTGGTCGAGCCCCAATCTCCTCGACATTTCCCGAACCTCACGCAAGGCATCGTCTTCGACAAGGTTTCTTTCCGATATCCCAGTCGAGACAACTGGGCGTTGCGTGATGTGAGCTTGACCATCCACCCTGGCGAGGTCGTGGCCATCGCGGGTCCTTCTGGGTCGGGCAAAACGACCTTGGTCCACCTCCTCCTTCGTTTGTTCGACCCGACAGAGGGGCGCATCACCATCGATGGAATCGATCTCAAGGAGATGTCCTCCCACGACCTGCGCGAGAAGGTGGGCCTGGTGAGCCAGGAAACCATTCTCTTCAACGACACGGTCTTCGGCAACGTGGCGGTGGGGCGTGAAGGGGCGACGCACGTCGAAGTGGAAGAAGCCCTGAAGGTGGCCGACGCCATGGATTTCGTCAAGCAGTTCGCGCAGGGCGTGGACACGCCGCTGGGCGACCGCGGAGCGCGCCTCTCCGGCGGCCAGCGTCAGCGCTTGGCCATCGCGCGCGCCGTCCTCAAAGACCCGAAGCTGCTGGTGCTCGACGAGGCGACCTCGAACCTGGACGCGGGCAGCGAGCGCGCGGTGCAGGCGGCGATGGAGCGGCTCTTCCCGGGAAGAACGGTCATCATGATCGCGCACCGGCTCTCCACCGTGCAGAAGGCGGACCGGATCGTGGTGATGCGGCACGGTCGCATCGATGAGATGGGCTCTCACGACGAACTATTGAGCAAGAACGGGGTTTACGCCACGCTGCACCGCTACCAGCAGCTCTCGGCGCCGCAATGAAGGCGGTCATCTTCGACATGGACGGGGTCATCGTCGACAGCGAGGCCCAATGGAAGAGCATGGAGGCCGGCTACTTCCGCACGCTGGCCCCCGCCTGGACCGCGGAGCATGACGAGCGCGCCGTCGGCCTGGGCGTGGAGGACCTGCACCGCTTCCTCGTCACGGAGTTCGAGATCGACCTCGACAAGAAGGAGTTCCTGGCCCACTGCGACGTCACCGCACGCAAGGTCTACCGGGAACGCGTGGACTGCGCCGAGGGCTTCCTGGACCTGGCCCGGGAGCTCAAGCACAAGGGCATCAAGACGGCCATCGCCTCGTCCTCGCCGGAGCGCTGGGTGCGGATGGTGGTGGAGCGCTTCAGCCTCACGCCGCTGCTCGACACCGTCGTCTGCGCCGACGACGTGGGCGGCAAGACCAAGCCCGCTCCGGACATCTACCTGGAGGTCGCCTCGCGCATCGAGATCCCGACCTCGGAGTGCCTGGCCATCGAGGACTCCTCCATCGGCCTGCTCGCGGCCAAGCGCGCGGGGCTCAAAGCCGCCGCCTACCGCAACGGCAGCAACGACGGCCAGGACCTGTCCATCGCGGACTTCGAGCTCGCCAGCTTTAGGGGCTTGAGCTATGAGAAATTGGTGTCGCGGCTTAGACGCTGAACCTCAGTCAACGCCCTTTTGGATTTTCTTTATGTCGGGCGGCGGCAGATAGTTGTCTCCGGTCACGACTTTCTTGCCCGTCTTAGCTTCAAGTTCCAGCCGCGCGCGCTTAGCGATCTTGCCGCCTGTTTTCGCGGCCGCCTTGTTCGCGGGCATGCCGGTGGCGTCGACGGTCTCGGCGATCTGTCGGGTGGAGAGTTCGGCGAGGGCGGTGAAGATGAGTTCGGCCTCGCTCATGTGATCGCGAAGGTTCTGAAACTTGAGGCCTTTCAGATTCTTATGCGCGTTGACGCTGACACCTGCCCACTCCCGATGAATGAGATCGGTGAGGATGGCGTACTCGTCGCCTTTCTTGATGTCGTGCGCGGCCCAGTAGTCGGTGAGCTTATTACGAGTCTCCTGACCGGTCATACGCTGCTGGATCCACTTCTCGCTGCGGCCGCGCCTCTGCCATGTCTCGCGGGCGCGCTCAAGGGCGCGGGAGGGGTCTGACATCTCCCGCATGCGCTCGTAGCCGACTTTCGCCAGCCAGAGTTTGATGGGCTCAGCCTTCGGGCTGGGGACGCTCTGGACGAGGCGAAGCAGGGTCTCGGCGCTGGCGACGTCCGTATGGTAGTTTTTGCCGTCGGCGGCGGTCAATTTCAGTCGGTGACAATTTGTCACCGACTGACTGCCTTCTTTGCGCAGGCGCTCCTTAAGCTTGTTCCAGTATTTTCTCGCGGTCTGGTAGTCGGGCTGTTGGGTGAGGACTTGTACGATGTCAACGACGGAGAAGAACCAAGTCTCGGACTTCTCGTCGTAGAGGCGGCGAATCTCGCGATCCTCAAAGATGGCGGGGATGATTTTCATGGGCATTGCCTCCGTCCTCTCAAGCGCGGGCTTAAACCTTGCCGAAAAGGTAAGCGACCAACTGGCCGATTGTACCGAGAACGATTAAAATCCACGAAGCCAACCACACCTGAGCTCCGTTGAGGCGCAGGAACCGAACATCCGAATGGCGATGGCCATCTAGATTAGTTGAACAAGCCCCGGGTAAAGATCGACATTGATTGTGGTGCCTCCGCCCCCAGCAGTAAATCGTTTGGCAGAGGGAGAGTCATCGGGAATCAAAAGGAGCCTCTTCTGAATCTTCGGAGATTCAAGAGGGAGGACGGGTGAAGTCTGGACTTGATCCCGGATCGAACCCGTATAAGTACATGCGGTACTGCCAAGCGCAACGCCAAAAATACACAAGAAGCGAACAAGCCGCAACGGCTTCATCAAGATTGGCATGGTCCTCTCAAGCCTGCTCCAAATCGATCTCTCGGCTCAGACGCTGGGTCGACTCGACGAACGCCGTCCACTCCGCCCGCCGCTGGGCCCTCTCCGTCTCCGTCCCCTTCGGCATGAAGGTCTTCTCCACCCGCGCATCGGCCATCTTCTCCGGATCGTTCAGACCCAACGCCTTCCCCGCCAAAATGGCCGCGCCTAGAGCCGTCGCCTCGACTTCCTTGCGCCTCTCCAGCACCGCCCCCAGCGCCTCGGCCTGGAACGCCATCATCGCGTTCGACCGCGACAGGCCCCCAGCCACCCGCGCCCGCGGCACCTCGAAACCCGAAGACGCCATCACCGCGGCCGCGTCGGCCAAAAGCATGCACAAGCCCTCGGCCGTGCCCCTGACCAGATCGCAAGAACGAGTCTGCGAGTCCAGACCGAAGAACGCCGTCTTGGTCTTGTAGTCCCAGCGCGGAGCGCCCAGACCTCCGATCGCCGGCAAGACGAGCACCCGACGACGAGAAGCCTTGAACGCCGCGTCGAGCGCCTTCACGTCCTTGAGAAGCCCCAACTCTCGCAGCCATTCGAAAGACGTCCCCGCCGCATGAACCGTGCCCTCCAGGTAATAGCTCCGCAGGTTCCCGAATGTCGCCCCCGCCGAGGCCAGCAGCCCCGGCGCCCGCGACGGTCTCGGACCCGTGTGACGCAGGAGGAAGGCCCCGGTGCCGTAGTTGGCCACCGCGGAGCCCTCGCTCGAGGCGCCCAGTCCCATGGCCGCCGACTGCTGATCGCCCACCGTCGCCAGCAGCGGGATACGCCTCCCCCGGCGAGAAATCATCCCCCAGTCGCCGGCCGAGGAGCGGATCGCCGGCAGCAGCTCGGTCGAAAGCCCGAACAGCGCCAAGAGCCCCGCATCCCAGGACTGCGTGTCCAGATTCATCAGCAGAGTCCGCTGAGCGCAAGTCGGGTCCGCCGCCACGACGGCACCCCGCGTCAGCCGCGCCGCGATGAAAGTGGAGACGGGAGCGCATAAGAGCCGCCCCGCATCGGCAAGGGCCCGAACCTTCTTGTCATGGTCCAGGAACCACCGTATCTTCGGCGCGGAGTAATACGGTGTCGCGTACAAACCGGAAAGCCCGTGCACCATGCCCTGCCGGTCTTGAAGAGAAGCCATGAAGTCGTCCGCCCGGCCGTCCATCCAGCTCGGCGCCGGCGCGGCCGGCTTGAAGCTGCCCCTCTCGCAGAACACGATCGTCGAGCGCTGAACCGCCAGCCCCGCCCCCAGCACCTTGTCCTTCGGCCCCAGCTTGGAGAGCACCGCATCCATCGCCGTTTCTAATGACGCGGCCAGATTCAGCGGGTCGTGCTCCACCCAGCCCGCCTTCGGCCGCCGCGTGCGCACCGGACGCTGGGCCATCGCCGCCGGCTTGCCCTTCAGGTCGAACAGCACCGCGCGCGACGAAGAGGAGCCCTGATCCAGCGCCAGAAGCAACTCCCTCGCTCTCATAGCGGTTTTATCTTCAACTCCGGCGAATCGACACGCTCGCCCAAGCCCGCCAGCTCCGCCCGCAAGGCGGGATCCGTCGCCGGGTCTTCCATCAGCTTGTTCACCAAGGGCGCTGAAGGCGCTAGGACCTTCTCATACAAACCCGCCTTCTTGATCTGCTCCAAGACTTTTTTCTTATCTAAAAATTCCCATTTGACCGCCGTGCTCAGCGATGTTTCGTACTTCGCGCCGAAGGCGCGCACATAGCCTTTCTTCCTGAGCGCCGTGCTCAGTCGAGCCCCCGCCGTTTCGGCCTCGGCCTTGGCCTCTTCCACCTTGGCCAGCGCCGTGCCGTAATGATCGACCAGAACCGCCAGCTCCGGCTCCCCCGAGGCCTTGGCCGGCGCCATCGGCACGTCGGCGTACTGGCTCTTGAAGATGGGGCAGAGCGGCTTGTAGTCGCACCACTTGCAGACCGTGTCCAGCGGCTTCGGATCGAATCTTTCTTTGGTGATGCCCTCGGCCGTGTCGACGACGCGCTTGCGCAGCTCGTCGACCAGCGGCTGTGAACGCCGAAGCGCTCGGTGCTCCTTGAGCGCGGGCAGGTGATAGAAGATCAGCTCGGCCACTTCAGCCCCGAGCAGGCTCTCGCAGCCCATCTGGTACATCGTCAGCTGAGGGTCGATGTCGATGCGGCCGGCGGCCAGCTTCTTGCCCGTCTTGTAGTCCACCACCGCCAGCCGCCCGTCGGCCAGCTTGTCGACGCGATCGATGAAGCCCCGCACCGGCACGCCCTCGACTTCGAGAGCGAACTCATACTCCACATGGAGCGGCAGCTTGAAGTCCTTGGCGTGCTTGCCGTGGAACTCCTTGAGGAGAACCTTGCCCTGATCGAAATACTCCGCCTCTTCGGCCGCGCTGCGGTAGCCCTTGGCCACCCAGGTCTCTTGGTAGCTGGCGATCAGGCGTTCCAGAGTGGGGGGGACCGGCGACTTCGCGCCGTAGAAGAACTCGAGCGCGGAGTGCACGCTTTGGCCGTAGGAGAAGAAGTGCCGCGGCTTCTCGGGGATCTCGTCGACGTAGCGGAACTTGTACTTCTGCGGACATTCGCCGTAAAGCGTGATGGAGGAATGCGACAGGGGCCGGGGGAGCTTCACCGACGATATTTTACCAAACTCGCACCGTCCCACGGCTTACTCGGCCTTGGAGAAGCGCGACAACTCGGTGTTGGGGTTCTCGAAGCCCGGGCCGCCGACAGTGGTCTTGACCCGGCCCGCGCCCGGGCAGTAGTAGTCGTAGCGCCAGGAGCCCGCATAGCGCAGGTCGTGTTCCTTGACCTTCAGGCACTCAGCAAAGAAGCCGGCCGCGACCGCGACCGCCGTGCCGGTCGACACCACGGTCCACTCCTTGCCCTTGCCGTCCAGGGATTTCCAGGTCTGGCCCTCGGCGTACGGGTAGCGCAGGATCGGCTCGCGCTGGGGGCCGTCGGTGCGCCAGATCGCCCAGTTCTCCTTGAAGTAGGACTCGCGGCCTTCGCGGATGCGCTTGTTGCCCGCGTACAGCGCGGTGGTGATCACCCCGCCGGCCGCACCCGAGGACTTGCGCAGCTCCCAGTCCAGGCGCATCGACTTGCCCTTCGTCTCGCTGTCTACATAGACCCAGGTCCGCCCCGTATCGAGAGGGAAGTAGTCGGGGCACTTAAGCAGGCCCGCCTTGGCCAGGTCCACGCAGGCGGTCATGCGCGGGAAGTCGCGCGCGGCGGCTTCGTAATGACGCTGGGCGTCGGAGCAGCGCAAGAAGAAGGTGCGGTAGAGCTCCGCGGCGCGCAGGCGAACCTCGCAGGAGCGGGGGTCCTTGGGACGGCGGGCCAGGAAGGACTCGTAGTGCTTGATGGCCTGGATCGGGCGCCGGACGTCCTCGTGGATGGTGCCGGAGAGGTAGTGGTAGGTGTCGCAGCCGGCGACCAAGGCCGCGGCCACGATCACGACTCCGATTTTTGAGTTCATGCCCGCCGCGATTATAGCAGTCCTTGCTCGCGGAAGCTGAACCAGCCGCCGTCGCAGACGACAAGATGATCTGCGAGAGGGATGCCCAGAAGCTCTCCGGCTCGCGACAATCGCCGTGTGACCTCCCGGTCCTCGGCCGACGGCGCGGGGTCGCCCGAGGGATGGTTATGGACGGCGACCACGGCCGCGGCCGCGTGCGTGATGGCGGGGGAGAAGAACTCGCGCGGGTGGACGAGGCTGGCGGAGAGGGTGCCGACCGAGACCGTCTCCTGATGCACCAGCTGGCGCCGCGCGTTCAGGCAGAAGACCAGGAAGTGCTCCTTGCGCGCGGCGCGCACCGCCGCGGGCACCAGCCCGGCCGCCGCGCGCGCCGAATCCACCACGGGCCGGGAGTCCGGACGCGAGCGCCGAGCGAGCTCGGCGGCGGCCGCCAGGACCGCCGCGCGGACCGGCCCCACCCCGCGCACCAGGCGCAGGCGCTCGAAGCCCGCGGCCGCGCCTTCCGGCATATCCCGAAGGAGTCCCGTGGCCAACTCCAGCGCCGAGCAGCCGGACGCGCCGGTGCGCAGGAGGAGGGCGAGCAGTTCCGCGTCGGACAGGGCCTCCGGGCCCCGGCGCGCCAGCTTCTCTCGCGGGCGCTCTTCGATTGGAGTCACCGCCCATCCTCCAATGACCATGCCATACGGACCAATGCGTCCTCCGCCAAATCGCCGCTAAAAAGATGGACGCGGTCTGCCGTGCGGGCCAGAAGGCCGTAGCCTTGCTCGGTCTCCGAAAGCATGAACTCCCGGGTCCCGAGCTTCACGGTGCGGCTGTTCTTGCCCGGGAGCTTCGGCTGCTGATCAGCCGAGACCTCTTCGATGGAGACGTCCGAGGCCCCGTCGGAATAACGCACCAGCACGGATTTCGCCTGAGGGGAGCGAGATTGGACGGAGACCAGCATGTAGCCGTCCGGGACCCAGAGCGGCAAGCGCGGGGGCAAGAACGCGACACGCTCCTCGGTCTGGGGAGAACTCCACGGCAGGACAGATGTCCCTTCGGGAACCTCCAAGCGGAACAGAGACTCAACTGGGTCAGCGGGAATCTGGAGTTTTGTGAATCGTTCTCGCCTGGAGAGCGTGCCGTCCGGGCGGTAGGTCTCGCGCTTGAGCAGAAGTCCGCTGAGCCTGGCCACCCACATGGAGAGGCGGACCCTTCCGCCGGGTACGGAGAGGTTCACGCGCCAGGTCGCCTGCTTGGCCACGCGGCCTCCCGTGGACACCGACAGCTCGTAGAGAGCGCGCAGCCGCGCCAGGCCCGCTTCGGGCGTCTCGATGGATTGGGGACCTCTCCAGAGCCGCTTCCGCGCGGGCCAGTAGAGGCTGGTCGAACGCCCGTCGCGCACGCAGACCAGGCCGGGGGTCTTGCGCCGGCCTTGCTTCGTCTCGCGCCGCAGACGACCGCCGGGCAGGGCGGCAACCCTCACGGTAACGGCCCTGGGCTTCGCGCCGGGACGGAACATCTGCACGCGCTCCAGACCGCTATACCCGGTCGCGGGGCCGGCCAAGGCCTTCAAGACAAGCTCGTCCGGTGCGGGCAGGCTATGGCCCGCGCGCGGGCGCGCGGCCGCGGGTGCCGCGAGGAGGATCAGGGACAGGAGCAGTTCAGCCTTCATCTTGATCTCCACCGTCATCGTCCGTCCAAAGCTCCGCCAAGGGCTCGGCCCCGGCCGATGCGACGGACTCGATGTGGCGCGGCTCGACGCGGGCGATCGGGGCCAAGACGGAGTCCTGCGTCGCGGCAAGGCGCAGGATGATCATCAGGCCCGCGGCCGCGAAAGCCGCCCCCGCGCCGCAGGCCCAAGGCCGCTCGGCCAGCGACTGCCGCAGCATGTCCAGCCAAGAAGAACGCGGCGCCCGGGCGCGGGCCAAGCGCTTGAGCGCGGCCTTGAGATCCGCGGGCATGGGACGCGCGGAAGCCACAAGCATGGCCCTCATGGCGCGCAGAAGGCTGAGGCGGCGGGCCCGATTGGGGTCCGAGGCGAGGTCCGCCTCGAAAGCCGCCTTGTCGCCGGGCGCCAGCCACCCGTCCAGATAGTCCGACATCCTTTGTTCTTCACCGCTCATGACGTCACCTCCATATCCAACAGGCGCTCCCGCAGGGCGATCCGGGCCCGCACGATGCGTGAGCGAACCGTGTTCAAGGGACAGTCCAAGATCTTGGCGGCCTCTTCATAGCCCAAGCCTTCCATGTCCACCAGCACCGCGACCGAGCGCAGGGCGGGCGAGAGCTCCCGCAAGGCCGCCTGCACCCGCTCGCCGTCCTCCCGGCGTTCCAACCTCTCCAACAGGGCCGGCTCGCGCCGGTCGGGCAGGGCGTCGGCCACCGTCAGGCCGTCCGTGCCGAGGATGGGCATGTCCAGCGACACCCCGCGCCTGCGCTCCACGCGCCGCACGAAGTCCAGATGGACGTTGCGCAGGATGGTCAAAAACCAGTTCTCCAGGCTGGACTGGCCGGCGTCATAGGTCCCGGCGCTGTCGAAGAGCCTCACGAAGGCCGCCTGGACCAGTTCCCGGGCGTCAGGCTCGTTGTTGCTGAGCCCATAGGCATACCAGTAGGCCCTGTCGGCGTATCGGTCCACGAAGCTTTCAAAATCGATTATATTCAGCATGGCGTCCCTGCTTATACGGCGAGGGGGGTCAAAAAGTTCCCTGCTCCGGGGGCGATTCTAGCACACCGCCGCGCAATAACGCCGTAACAGGCCCGGCCCATACTCCCGGCATGGACCCGATGCCGCCGGCGAAGTGGGAAGACTTGGTCATCCGCGAGGCCCCCGCCTCCACGCGCCGTTGCAAGGCGGCCGGCCGCCAGGTCCAGGCCGCTTACCTCACCCATGAGCTGAGAGCGCCCGTGACCTCCATCCGCCTGAGCCTCGAGGTCCTGGCCGAACAGGTGCAGGACCGCCTGGAGGCCGACGAGAAGCAGATGCTCTCCTTGGCCATCCGCAACACCCGGCGCCTGGAGGGCTTGGTCAACGACATCATGGACTACTCGAAGATCGCCGCCGGCAAGATGGCGATCATAAAGGAAGCCTGCGACGCCCGCGCCTTGGTCGACGACGCCGTCGACGCCCTGAAGGCCGCGGCCACTTCCAAGAGCGTCAAGCTTGTCAAGACCGTCGACCCGCTCCTGCCCCGCTGCGCGGCCGAGAGCCGCCGCGTCGTCCAGGTCCTCATCAACCTCCTCTCCAACGCCATCAAGTACACCCCCGCCCGCGGCAGCGTGAGGGTCTCCGTCGGCGAAGGCCGCCGCGAACACGCGGGCACCCTCCTCTTCAAAGTGAAGGACTCGGGCTGCGGCATCGCCGCCGAGGAGTTGGAGAAGATCTTCGGGATGTTCGAGCAGGCCAGCCACGACGGCGCGCGCAAGAGCGAGGGCACCGGCCTGGGGCTGACCCTGGCCCGCGCCATGGTGGGACTGCACGGAGGCCGCATCTGGGCCGAGTCCTGGAAGGGCGGCGGCGCCACCTTCTGCTTCACGATCCCGATCGCCTCCATCGACCTCCCCCGCCGCATCGAGGCCTACGCCCAGCCGTTGGAGTTCTCCGGCCTCCTCGCCGAGTTCTCCCGCCGCTTCAACGCCGTTCTCGCCCTCTTCGTCTAAGCGGGGAGAAAGGATTGCGGCACGTCCCATCTTTATCTAATATGGGGCCATGACCGAGCATGAGCGAGGAAATGGTCGCGTCAATTGCCATGGGAGGCGACCATGAAGAAGATCCTCGATACGGTCCTGCTTTTGGCGTTGCCGGCGTCGGGCAAGTCCGAGGTCCGGCGCTACCTCCACCACCTCTCCCCGAAAGTCCGCGGTGACGAGTTCCACATGGGGCCGACCGTCCAGCTCGACGATTTCCCGTACGTCCACCTGATGCGCCGCATCGACGACGAGCTGGAGCGCCTGGGCCGGGCCCGGGTGTTCTTCAAGTCCGGTGAGCGGCCTTTCATCGACCCCCGCGACTGGGGCACGCTCATCTGGCTCGTCAACGAGGACTACGCCGACCTCGTCGCCCGCAAGCCGCTGAAGCCGACCGCCGTCGCACCCTTCCTCTTCGAGCGCATCGAGAGCGCTGCGGGCAAGACGGGCCTCCCGGCGCGCTTGGCCCGGCTCGACGCGCAAACGCGCGAGAGCCTGGCGCACAGGCTCGAAAAGGAAGCGGCCAGGTGGCTCACGGAGAAGCTCGCCGCTTATCCCGACACGCTGACGGGCAAGACCCTCGTCATCGAGTTCGCCCGCGGCGGCCCCGACGGATCGTCCATGCCGCTAAAAGCCCCGTTCGGCTACGAGTATTCCATCGCCCAACTCTCGCCCGCCATACTGGAAAAGGCCGCCATCCTTTATGTCTGGGTCACGCCCGAGCAATCCCGCCGCAAGAACCAGGCGCGCGCGAACCCCGACGACCCGGGCTCCATCCTCCACCACGGCGTGCCGATCGAAGTCATGATGAACGACTACGGCGTCTGCGACATGGATTGGCTGGAAGCCCATGGCGAGACGCCGGGCACCGTTACGGTCGAAGCCGGGGGCAAGAAGTACGCCCTGCCCATCGGGCGCTTCGACAACCGCCAGGACAAGACCAGCTTCCTGCGCGCCGACCCGAAGGATTGGAAGCCCGAGGACGTGAAGGCCGTCCACAAAGGCCTGCGCGCAGCGCTCGACCGGCTTGCGGCGTAGGGAACTTTTCCGGGGGGGTCCACGTATATATCATGGGGAAGGCCCTTGACAGGCATACACCATGCTGTATACTTATGATGTGAGACGGACGCAGATACTCCTCGAGGACCGCCAGCACCGCGCGCTGGTCTCCCTGTCCCGGCGGACCGGGCAGGGTCTCTCCGCGTTGGTCCGCGGCGCCATCGACCGCCTGCTGGGTGGCGAGAAGGCGCCGAGTTCAGGACGGCTCTCCGACATCCGCGCGCTGGCGCGCGACCCCGGCGGTCCCTCGGCCCGCGATCACGACGGCCTGCTCTACGGGGACGGCAAGTGAAGCGCGTCTTTGTCGACACCTCGGGCTGGTACGCGTACGCCCGCGGCGACGACCCGGCGCACGACGGCGGGCGTGCATTGGCGAAGCCTTGCTCGACCCCGGCGTGGTCGAACTCGTAAGGCTGCTGCCGGAGGACTTCGAGGATGCTTGGGGGCTCTTCCTCAAGGGGAAGGACAAGCACTGGTCCTTCACCGACTGCTCGTCCTTCGCGGTGATGAGGCGCCTGCGCCTGCACGCCGCCGTCGCGGCCGACCGTCACTTCAAGCAGGCCGGCTTCGAAGTTCTGCCCGGGTAGTCGGACTTTCAGCCGATACGGCCGCGAGAGACCCAGCGCAGGGCCGTGCGGACGGCTCTCAAGAAACGCTGCCCCTTGAAGACATCCCCGCCGGGCGCCGCGGTCTCGCCGCGGACCTCGCGCATGAAGGCTTCCTCGCTGGGCTCGCGCTGCAGGAAGGCCTTGAGCGAATCCATCTCGGGGCGCTCGGAGCCGACCTCCAGGATCTCGCGGCGGAGGGGACCTTGGTCAGGGTCTGGTGCATCAGATGGCCGAACTCATGGAAGAAGGTCTTAACTTCGGAGTGGGGCATCAGGGCGGGCTTGCCGGGGGCGGCCTTGGGGAAATTGGCGACCATGGCGGAGGCCGGCTTTTCATAGGTCCCGTCTTCCAAGAGGCGGCCCTTGATGACGGTGAAGGCCGCGGCGTGGGTGTACTTGCCGTCTCGCGGGTAGAGGTCGAGGTAGAAGTGGCCGATGAGGCGACCATCGGCGGCATCGGAGATTTCTATTAAACGGACATCCGGCTCCGGGGTCTCGGCCATGCGGTCCTTAGGGAATGGGTCGAAGGTCCCGAAGGGGAAGAGGCAAGGGACCTGGGGATTTTGCTATCCTGCCGGCCATGCTCCCGGCCGCGACCGTGCCGCGCAAGCTCGCCTATGCCCTTTTCGCGCTCAGCCTGTACGTGGTCGCCCGCTTCGACCTCGGCCCCTGCCTGCTGGCCGGACTCTTCTCGTACATGATCCTCAGCCGCACCGACCGCCTCCTCCTGGAAGCCGGAGCCAAGCCCTTTGCCGCCCGCTGGTCCGCCCTCGGCCTCTTCGTCGTCGTGGCCGGCCTCCTCATCTTCATCTTTGTCTCGTTCATCCGCATCGGCCTGGAACGCCTGCCCATCCTGCTGGACCATGTCCTGCCCCGCTTAGACGAGCTGGCCGCCGGCATCGGCCTCCAAATGCCCGTCGACAACGCACAAGAACTGCGCAGCTACATCCTGACGACCGCCAAGGAGAACGCCCGGGCCCTCAGCAAGGCGAGCGGCCTGCTCACCCACGGCTTCTTCCAGATCGTCGTCGGCATCGCCGTCGCGATCCTGCGCTTTCTCTCGCCGGAACCCGCCCCGGGGGGCGCGGGGCGCCGGGTTTGGCCGCGCCGCCACGCGACGCGCCCGCGCGCCGCCCGCGTGATCGGCAGCTTCGAGCGCGTCATGGGCGCGCAGATCATCATCGCCGCGATCAACTCGCTGGCCACCGCCGTGTTCCTTTTCAGCGTCGGCATGCCGTTCAAGACCTTCCTGGTCCTGACCACCTTCATCTGCGGCATGGTCCCCATCGCGGGCAACGTGATCAGCAACACCGTCATCGTCGCCGCCGCGCTCACCCGGTCCACTCACCTGGCGATCGTCTCCCTGCTCTTCCTCATGGCCGTCCACAAAGCGGAGTATTTCCTGAACAGCCGCATCGTGGGCGGGCGCATCCAGCTCCCCATGTGGGCGACGCTGATGGCGCTGCTGGTGGGAGAGGCCCTGATGGGCGTGCCGGGGGTCATCCTCGCCCCGACCCTGCTGTATTATGCCCGCGAAGAGCTCAGGCTGGTTCCGGATTCTTGAGACCATCGGGCCGGGCGGCCCGCGCGATGCCCAGCGCCTGCGCCACTTCCAGCGCCAGAGGAGAGGGCGCGCCGTTGCGTTCCAGCAGGCGGAAGAAGCGCGTCTGAGCCGCCGGACGCCATGCCGCCAGGCCCGCGATCTTCGCGACCTCCATTGAATCCCGCAGGTCGCGCAGGGCTGACTCTGAAAAATCATTCTCCATGACGTCGAGCAGTTTGGATGCCCCGAGGCTCCAGGCCGACTCGGCTCCCGCAACGCTCACCTCCAGGCCGGCGGCTGAGGCGCGGATCAGCACGGAACGGGCCTCGTCGACCGCGCCGAAAGTCCCGGCGGCGAAGCCCTGCGCCGCGTCGTTGAGCGCGTGAGCGAGCGTCAAGCGCGTCTCCTCGGCCAGACCCGCAGGGAGGGGAAGGCCCAAGCCCCGAAACTGCTCCACGAGAGGCATGCCCTCTTCGAGCAGGTCGTGGGCGTCCGATTCCCAGCGCGACAGGCGCCGCTTGAGGACCGTCATCAGCACCCTCTCGCGCTCATCGGGGGGCAGGTCGCGCAGAAGGAAGATGCGCCCGGGCGGCAGGGGCGCGGTCTGCGCTCCGTTGGAGGCGTCGGACAGAAGAACTTCGAAGCGCTCGGGGGAAAGCTCGCCGCAGATGAAGGCCTGCACGCGCTGGCGGGGCAAGACGCCGGCAAAGAAGGAACGCTTCCAGCGCTGCCCGGTGATGCCGTCCGTGAATTCCGCGAAACCCGCCGCCTCCGTCACCCCGGACGCCGCGCGGCTCGAGAAGCGCTCGCTGTGAACGCGGTCGAGGTAGCCCTGACCGTCCGACTTGTCC
>CAYHNV010000041.1:0-15356 GCA_964358065.1 uncultured Elusimicrobia bacterium
CAGGAAGCCGTTCTTGGCCATGCGCTTGAGCACGGTACGCAGGCGCGCCAGGGCCAGTTCCGGCTTGTCGAGAGGCGAGTACTTGTTCGGGTTCGGGATGATGCCCACCAGCATCGCGGCTTCCCCGACCTCCAGGGCGACGGCGGGCTTGCCGAAATAGTAGCGGGAAGCGGACTCCACTCCGAAGCAGGCATGGCCGAAGTAGGCGAAGTTCAGGTACATCAGCAGTATCTGGTCCTTGGTGTATTTTTGCTCCAGCTTGCGCGCGCAGAAATACTCGAAGATCTTCCGGCCGAGAGTCTTCTTGCGGGTAGTGAACATCTGCTTGGCCAACTGCTGGGTGAGCGTGCTGCCGCCGGAAACGCGCCGCGCGCGCGTGAGCGTGAAGAAAGCCGCGCGCGCGGTCGCCTTCCAGTCGATGCCGTGATGCCGGTAGAAGTGCGCGTCCTCGCTGGAGACCAGCGCCTTCTTCAGGTAGCCGGGAAGATCGTCGGCGGAACGCATGGTTTGTCCCTTCTCGACGGAGAACTCGGCCAGGAGGCGGTCCTGGGCGTCGAGAATGCGGGTGGGCGCGGCGGCCACGGACAGCTTCGAGGCCATGTAGGGCACCTCGAAGACCTCGTCGCCCTCCAGCATGTACTCCTCGCGGCCGGGGACGGTCAGGTTGAGGTAGTACTGGTCCATCTTCTCGACGATGGACCTCTCCAGCCGATGATAGCGCCACCAGCCCGCCAGGACCATGCCTGCGACCACGCAGACCACGCACAAGACGGCAACCGACGCCGCCAGGACCGGACGCCGCGGCCACAGGCTTGTCATGACATCATGATACTAAAGCCGCTCCCATGCTAGAATCGCATCCACCCCCGGGAGGATTCGGAAATGGCCGACGACACGGAACTTTTCGGCCCCCTTCCCCGTATCATCTTATGGGGTTTTGGAGCCAAGCCGCCCTCCATGTCCTGCTGCCGCGGGCCTGCGCGCATTGCCGCGCGGACCTCCCGTTCGGCGACGCGGAGCCTCTCTGCGAGGCCTGCCGGCAGGCCATGCCGCCGCCCGCAGACCCCGCCTGCCGACGCTGCGACGGGCGGCTGGGGTCCAGGCGGGACCTTTGCCGCTCCTGCACGGGCCGCCTCTTCGCCTGCCGCCTGATCCGAGCCGCGACGGCCCACCGCGGCCCCGCGGTCTCCCTCGTGCACGCCTTTAAGTTCCGCGGCCTGCCCAGCGCCGCGCGCGCGGCGGGCGCGGTGATGGCGCGGGAGATGCTCGCAAGACGCGGACTGTCGGGCTTCGACGCGCTGGTCCCAGTCCCGCTCCACCCGGAACGGGAGCGCCGACGCGGCTACAATCAAGCCGAGATCCTGTCGCGCGAAATCGGCGCCGCGACGGGCCTGCCGATTCTCTCCCTCCTGGAACGACGAGGGTGGGGCGCCCCCTCGTGGCGGCTTGGAAGAATCGAACGGCGAACGGCATTGTCGGGAGCCTTCACCTTCCGATCCGGTTGCGAGAAGAGCGCGGAGGGGAAGCGATTATTATTGATCGATGACGTCTGTGCGACCGGCACGACGCTGGAAGAGTGCGCCCGCGCGCTGCGGAAAGCGGGCGCGGACGACGTCGCCGGCTGGGTCTTCGCGCGCGCCGGCTCTATTTAAGACCGAGCATCTTCTTCCACCACGGCGAGGTCGCCGCCCGGCCCGCCTGCAGTCGCGCGGAAATCGCCCCGTCGGTCTGCGTCGTCTGGACGGGCAAGGTGAACAGGAAAGTCGCCCCCTGCCCGGGCTCGCTCTCCAGCCACATCTTCCCCTTCTGCAGATGGACCAGGGCCTTGGCGATGGACAGGCCCAGGCCCGTGCCCCCGATGTGGGTCTCTCCCGCGGCAATCTGCACGAACTTCTCGAAGACGCGGCTCTGCTCGGACTTTGGGATGCCTGGGCCGGTATCCGCGACCGAAAACTCGACGAAAGTCTTATTGCCCTCCAGGCGGCGGGCCAGCTTGACCGTGATCCGACCGCCCGCCGGCGTGAACTTGAGGGCGTTGGAAAGAATGTTGACCAGCACCTGAATGGTGCGCGGGGCGTCCGACTCGACGCTAGGCAGGCCCCCGGGAGCCTCCAGAACGAGCGTGATCCGCTTCTTCTGCGCCCAGGGCTGGAGGCTGTCCACAGCCTCCTGGGCGATGACGCCCGGCTCGCAGGGCTTGGGGTAGACCGTCATCTGCCCGGACTCCAGCTTGGAGAAATCCAGGATGCTGTTGATCATGTCGGCCAGACGATCTGAGTTCTTAAGCGCGGTAGTGAGCATCCGCGTCTCTTCGTCCTCCATCTTCGCGCCGAATTCCCCCTGGATGATTTCAAGAGCGGCGCGGATCGAGGAGAGGGGCGCGCGCAGTTCGTGCGTCACGTGCGCGATGAAGTCGCGCTGCATCTTCTGGAGTTCCTTGTGCTTGACGGCGTCCGGCAGGGCCGTGACCATGCCGACGATCTTGCCGGCCTCGGTCTGCACGACGGCGCTCGAGGCTTTCAGGGTTCGCCGGGTCTCGTCGGCGCCCGAGACCTTGACCTCCCTGGAGACGTCGCGGTCATTGGGCGTGCTGATCTCCGAGGCCATCGTCACGATAAACTGGTCGCTGACCTTCTCCGCAAGCCCCTTTCCGGCGGTCTGAGACAGGGCCGAGCCGTAGATCTGCTCGGCCGCGGGGTTCATCATCAGAATCTTGCCCTGGTCGTCGACGACGACGACGCCCTCGACCATGTTCGAGATGACGTTCGTGGTTCGCACGGCTTCGTTCTCGACCGTCTTCTTCTCGCGCTTGAGAGGAAGCATGACTTCCTCGACACGCTTGGCGATGTCGGCCTCCAAAAGCTTCATCACCTGTGCCATGACCTTGGCGCGCAGGACCGGGTCCGGCACCGCCTGGGCCACGAGAGCATGGAGAGTCCTCTCCAAGGAAGCGGACTGGATGGCGTCGTTGACGTCGCGGAATTTCTCTTCGGCTCCCTCCGCGCCCGCACCGCCCGCTCCAGCGTCGGCGCTCGCCTGCACGCCGCCGCCCGCGCCATCTTTTTGCGCTCCAGCGCCCTGACCCGAGGACTTCACATAGGTGGCTTCATTAAGCGAGATGCGCCGCACGTTCCTGCCCGCGAGAAACCCCTTGGGATCGGCGAGCGTCGGCGAGTCGGCGCGCGCGGCGGCCAGCTCGCAGAGAGCGGCCACGTCCTCATGCGTCAGTCCCGCGCTGAAGGTCAGGCTGTTGAGCTTGAAACGGTTGAAGAAGTTCGGTATCGAGTTCGGAAGCTGCGCGGCGGTGCCGATCATGCGGCCATTGGCGATGAACTTCTGCTGGTCGACGCTGATGACGAGCTCGCCGCCGCCGGCCAGTTCCACGGCGGCCGCGAGGTTCTGAAGGGCGGTCTCCACGGTCTCCGCGACGGCCGGATGACCGACCTTGTAGAGCGCCATCTGTCCCAGGGCCTTGCCGATGGCTTTCAGGGCCTCCAGACTCTGGCGCTCCATGTTCGGCCCGGGATCAGTCATACTAGAGCCTCTCGATGCGTCCCTTCAGTCCCGCGGCGGCGTTTCTCGCATCGAACACGCGGCGGGCCTGCCGGCAAACGCGGGCGTAGTCGACCCCGGGATGAGCGGTGAGGATGACAACGATGTCGACGGCCCTGAGCGCGGCGGCGGTCAGGACGCGGCTGCGCCAGGTCCGGCCGGCGGCCTGCGCCGATGGAACGAAAGCGTCGTGGTACTCGACCTTCGCGCCTTCTTGGGCCAGGAGATGCATGACATCCAGGGCCGGGGACTCGCGGTAGTCGCAGACCCCGGGCTTGTAGGCCACGCCCAGGACCAGGACGCGGCTGCCCTTGAGCGCCTTGGAGTCCTCATTGAGCGCCCGGGCGACGCGCCCCACCGTGTACTCCGGCATCCCGCCGTTGATGACCGTGGAGAGCTGGATGAAGCGCGGCTCGAAGTTGAGCGTCTTCATCTTCCAGGCCAGGAGCTGGGGGTCCTTCGGGATGCAGTGGCCGCCGATGCCGGGCCCCGGCCAGAACGGCATGAAGCCGAAGGGCTTGGTCGCCGCCGCGCGCACGACCTCCCAGACGTCAAGGCCGAGCTTGTCGCAAATCTGGGCCATCTCGTTGACGAGAGCGATGTTGACGGCCCTAAAGGAGTTCTCCAGGAGCTTGACCAACTCGGCGGCCTTGGCACTCGAGACCGGGACCACCTCGCGCACGATCCGGCTGTACAGAGCGACGGCGAGCCGGGTCGAACGGCGGTTGAGTCCGCCCACGACCTTCGGAGTGTTGTGGATCTTCCACTTCGCGTTTCCGGGATCGACGCGCTCGGGGGAGAAGGCCAAGTGGAAATCCCTGCCCGCCCTGAGGCCCGAGGCCTCCAGCGCGGGCCGCACGACCTCGTCGGTGGTCCCCGGATAGGTGGTGCTCTCGAGGATCACGAGTTGGCCGCGGCGCAGGCGCTTGGAAAGCTCGCCGCAGACCGCGACGATGGCGGAGATGTCGGGCTCCTTGGTCTTGCGCAGGGGGGTCTGGACGCAGACGATGATCGCGTCGCACCGCGACAACGAGCGGCCGTCCGTCTCGATCAGGAAAAGCCCTCCCTTGACAAGCCGCGCGACCTCGGAGGAAGCCACGTCCTCGATGTAGGAACGGCCCCGCCGCAGAGCCGAGGCGCGCGCGGGGCCGGCCTCGAAGCCGACGACGGGGAAGCCCGCGCGGGCGAACTCGACGGCCAGGGGCAAGCCGACATAGCCCAGGCCGACCACGCCGATACGGGCGCTGCCTTTCTTGATTTTATCTTCCAGTTCCACGGCGCCAGTATAGTAAAATGCGCCTCCCGATGAGAACCCATGACATCTGCGTCGTCGGCGCCGGCTACGTCGGACTCGTGACCGGAGCCTGCCTGGCCGAGATCGGACACCGCGTCATCTGCGTGGACTCCGATCCCAAAAAACTCAAGGCCCTGAAGGCCGGCAAGATCCCGATCCACGAGCCGGGCTTGGGCGAGGTCTTCCGGCGGGTCGTGCGCTCCGGGCGCCTCTCCTTCGCGGGCTCGGTGATGGAAGGCCTGTGCTTCAAGGGCCGGCGCGCCGAGGTCGTCTTCATCGCGGTCGTCACCCCTCCCCGGCCCGACGGCTCCGCCGACCTCTCCGCCGTGGAGGCCGTGGCCGAGACCGTCGCCAAGCACATCGAGTCCTACACCGTCGTCGTCGATAAATCCACCGTGCCCGTGGAGACGGGCGACTGGGTGTCGAAGACGATCCAGCGCTTCAATAAGTCGGGCACGCCCTACGATGTGGTCTCCAACCCGGAGTTCCTCAGCGAAGGTTCCGCCGTGCGCGATTTCCTGAAACCCGACCGGATCGTGCTGGGCGTGTGCTCCAAACGCGCCGAGACGCTCATGCGGGAGATTTACGCGCCGCTGAAGGCCACGATCCTGGTGACCGACCTCAAGAGCGCGGAGCTCATCAAGCACGCCTCAAACTCCTTCTTGGCGACCAAGATCTCCTACATCAACGCGGTCGCCAACCTCTGCGAGAAGGTCGGCGCCGACGTGACGCTGGTGGCACGGGGCATGGGCCTGGACCGGCGCATCGGTCCGATGTTCCTCAACGCGGGGCTGGGCTTCGGCGGCTTCTGCTTCCCCAAGGACCTCGAGGCCTTCTACTGGATCAGCAAGCAGAAGGGCTACGACTTCCAGCTCCTGAAGTCCGTCAAGGAAATCAACGAGCACCAGAAGGGCTGGATCGCGCGCAAGATCGAGGAAAAGCTCTGGAACCTGGAAGGCAAGACCGTGGCCCTTCTCGGCCTGGCCTTCAAGCCCGACACCGACGACATGCGCTTCGCCCCCGCTCTCGACGTGGTCCAGCAGCTCAAGAACCGCGGCGTCAAGCTCCGGGCCTTCGACCCGGTCGCCATGCCGCGGGCGCGGGGACTTCCGGACTTCAAGGGCGTGCATTTCGCCAAGGATGAATACGACGCGATCAAGGGCGCCGACGCGCTGGCCGTGGTCACCGAGTGGCCTTGCTTCAAGGACCTCGACCTCAAGCGCGTCAAGCGCCTGATGCGCACGGCGGTGCTCCTGGACGCGCGCAATATCTTCGACCCCGCGAAGGCTCGGGCGGCCGGCTTCGAATACGCGGGCGTGGGGCGGCCATGATATGAAGCGCGTCCTCATCACCGGCGGCGCGGGCTTCCTCGGCAGCCACCTGTGCGAACATTTCCTCGACAAGGGCTGTTCGGTCATCGCGGTCGACAACCTGCTCACCGGCAGCTTGTCCAACATCGAGCGCCTCTTCAAGAACCGGAAATTCCAGCTCATCAAGCAGGACGTGACGAACTATCTGCATGTGCCGGGGCATCTGGATTTGGTGATGCACTTCGCCAGCCCCGCCTCCCCCATCGACTATGCTCTCTGGCCCATCCCGACGCTGAAGGTCGGAGCCCTGGGCACGCACAAGGCGCTGGGCCTGGCCAAGGCCAAGGGCGCGGCCTTCGCGTTGGCCTCGACCTCCGAGGTCTACGGAGATCCCCTGGTCAACCCCCAGCCGGAGACTTATTGGGGAAACGTCAATCCCATCGGCCCGCGCGGCGTCTACGACGAGGCCAAACGCTTCGCCGAGGCGCTGACGATGGCCTACCACCGCTCGCACGGCCTGCCCGTGCATATCGCGAGGATCTTCAACACGTACGGCCCACGCATGCGGCGCAACGACGGCCGAGCGGTGCCCAACTTCATCACGCAGGCGCTCAAGGGCAAGGCGATCACCGTCTACGGCGACGGCTCCCAAACGCGCAGCCTCACCTACGTGACGGACCTGGTGGACGGCATCGACCGCCTCGTCCGCTCCCGACAGGCCGGGCCGATCAACATCGGCAACCCGCGCGAGATGACCCTGCTCGAGCTTGCCGAGACGGTCAAGCGCTTGACCGGGTCGGGCTCGCGCATCGTCTTCAAGAAACTGCCTGTTGACGATCCCAAAGTCCGCCGCCCGGACATCACGCTTGCGCGCAAGCTCCTCCAGTGGAGGCCTCAGGTCTCGCTCGAGGAAGGCCTCAAGCGGACGATCGCGCACTTCCGCAAGGCCCTCTGAACCCCGATCTTTCCGTCGTCGTTGCCTGCCATGAGGGGCTGGGAGGTGCCCTGCGCACGTAGGAAAGTTTGCTAGGATTGGTGTCATGAGCACCCCAGGAACCGCCGAAAGACCCCTTTGCGTCGCCGTCATCGGAGCCGGTCCCTCCGGCTTCTACGCCGTCGAGGCCTTCCTCAAGACGGCGGGCCTCAACGTCCGCGTCGACCTCTTCGACCGCCTGCCCACACCCTACGGCCTGGCGCGCGGCGGCGTCGCCCCGGACCACCAGAAGATCAAGGCCGTCACCGCCGTCTACGACCGCGTCGCCTGCGACCCGCGCGTGCGCTTCTTCGGAAACGTGAAGCTCGGCAAGGACATCACGGTGTCGGACCTGCGCGAGCGCTACGACCAGATCGTCTACGCCTTCGGCTGCGAGAGCGACCGCAAGATGGGCATCCCGGGCGAGGACCTGAAGGGCTCCTACTCCGCGACCGACTTCGTCGGCTGGTACAACGCCCACCCGGACTACCGCGACCTCCCCTTCGACCTGAACTGCGAGGCCGCCGCCGTCGTCGGCATCGGCAACGTGGCCATCGACGTGGTGCGCATCTTGGCCCAGGACCCCGATATCCTGGCCAAGACCGACATCGCCGAGCACGCCGTGTCGGCCCTGCGCAAGAGCAAGATCAAGCGCGTCTATCTGCTCGGCCGACGCGGCCCCGTGCAGGCCGCTTTCTCCCCCAAGGAGATCGAGGAATTGGGCGAGATCGAGCGTGCGGACCTCATCGTCAAGGAGAGCGAACTGGTGCTCGACGAGGTCTCCAAAGCCGGCCTCTCCAACTCCGAGGCCAAGAAGAACTACGAATACCTCGCCGAAGCCGCCAAGAAGGGCGCCGGCGCGAAGGCCCATAAGATATTCTCCCGCTTCTGCGTCTCGCCCGTCGAGCTCATCGGCAAGGACGGCAAGGTCTCCGCGATCAAGCTGGAGCTCAACAACCTGACCCCCGACGGCAAGGGCAGCGTGAAGTGCGCCGGCAGCGGCAAGTTCGAGACGCTGGAAGGCGTGGGCCTGGTGTTCCGCTCGGTCGGCTACCGCGGCATCCCCGTCCCAGGCGTGCCCTTCGACGAGAAGGCCGGACGCGTGGCCAACGACAACGGCCGCATCACGGCGGCCGCGGGCGGGGCCGTCGTCCCATCCGAGTACGTCGTGGGCTGGGCCAAGCGCGGCCCCTCGGGCCTCATCGGCACCAACCGCGCCTGCTCGGTCGCGACGGTCGCCGCCATGGTCGCGGACCTGAGGGAAGGCAAGCTGGCCCAGCGGTCCGTGGATGTCTCCATGGAATCCACCCCGCGCCTGCTCGCCTCCAATGGTGCGAAGGTCGTCACCTTCGCCCAGTGGAAGTCCATCGACAAGCTCGAGATCGAGAACGGCAAGAAGGTCGGCAAGATCCGCGAGAAGTTCACCCGCGTCAGCGAGATGCTGGCCGCGGTGGACGTTCCGGCCGTGGGACCTAAGGCCTAAGCCCGAAGGAGCTTGAGGCGCGCGTGGCCGAGCTCGCCTCCGCCCGACACCGGGCGATGGAGAAGGACTCCTCCTGGGGCCCCGCGCTGGAATCATACGAGACGCTCTTCCGCGCGCTCCTGACGCGCCTCGCCAGCCGCGCGGCCAGCGCGCCCCCCGCCTCCGGCGACAAGGCCAGCTCCACGAGCTCCGCCAGCGACGCGCGCCGCGACGACTCCACCGCCAAATAGTCGCGGGCGATCCTCTCCGCCAGGGCCTGACGCGCCGTCTTGACGCTCCAATCGCCCGAGCGTCGCACCAGCCACCCCGCAGCACGCCGTTCCTCGAGCGCGACGACCCCCGTCTCCTCGAGTCGCACCATGGCACGACTCAAAGCCTCGCCGTCCTGGCCCGGCAGTTCCACGAAGGACTTCCCCGCGCCGATCAAGGACAGGACCAACTCCGCGTCGCGGCGCTCGACCTCCTCCCCGGGAAAAGACGCCAGGTGCATCGCGTAGGCGCGCGAGACGTCGTCCTGCTCATGTCGGCCCAGAGCCATGAGTTCCGCGCGCAGGTCTTCGACCGCAAGGCAGGCCCAGCGGCGCGCGCGCCTCTCGGACGCGGCCTGAATGAGGATCCAGCACGCGGCGTCACGGCCGTCGCGGCCGGCCCGGCCCGCCTGCTGGAAATACTCCTCGAGCGAGGCCGGTAGACCGAGGTGGATGGTGAAGCGCACGTCGGCTCGGTCCACTCCCAATCCGAAGGCGCGCGTCGCGCACAGCAGTCCGCGTCGGCCCGACAGGAAGTCGTCGGCCGCGCGGCGCTTGGCGGCGTCCCAGGCGGCGGGCTCCTGGCCGGCAGGCGCCCGGCCCGTGTAGGCCGCGGCGTCCATTCCTTCGGACCAGACCAGCTCCTCGGCCACGGAGGCGGCCCCGAGCGGGCCCTCCACGCGCGGACAGAAGACGATGCCCGGCCCGAAGCGCCCTTCGGGCAGGATGCGGGTCAGAAGCTCGCGCAAACGCACCAGGTGGTCGGGGGCCGAGCTCCGCCAGACCCGGAAGGAGAGGTTGGCGCGCGAGCTGCCCCGATCCTCGCGTATAGGATCCCGCAGACCCAGAACGCGTTCGGCCTCCGCCAGCGCCCCGGGCGTCGCCCCGCCCGAGAGCGCGGCCAGGGCCGGGGCGCATCCAGAGGAACTCCCCCAGACGCGCAATCGCGCTCCCAAGGCGCGATAGGCGGGGCGCCAGTCATGGCTGCGTCTCGCCGCGCAATGCGCCTCGTCGATGGCCACGAAGGGCACGCCCCCGACTTCGGCCGTCGCGCGCAGGGCGTCCCGGAACGAGCCGGAATCGAGCCTTTCCGGAGCGGCCAGCGCCAATATCCACTTCCCCTCCCGCAGGCCGCTCAAAGCCCGTCGGGTCTCGACAGGATCGTCGCCGGACAGGAGCCCGATGCGGGTGATCCCGAGAGTCCGCAGCCTCCGCGCCTGGTCGCGCAACAGCGCCCGCAGGGGTGCCGCGACGAGCGGCGTGCCCGTCGTCAGCAGGGCGGCCAGCTGGTAGCAGAGCGACTTCCCCCCGCCCGTAGGCAGAGTCAGGACCAGGTCGCGGCCCGACAACAGCGCGGCGGCGCCCTCCGCCTGGCCGGGCCGCAACCCCTCCACGTGCAAGAGTCGGTTCGCCAGCGAGGCCAGCACGACATCGTCTCTGCGGAACGCCATCCTCTCGGTCGAGAGGACCGGCTCCTGCGCGCCCTCCACGGCCGCGTCGTCGACCAAGGCGTTCCGCCAACCGCCCCGACCCACACCGGTCCATGACACGAACAGCGGCTCTTCCCCAAGCTGGGATCCTTCGTCCGGGTAGAGTCGAGCCAGCTCGGACCAAAGACGTTCTATGTCTCGCCGTGCCGTTTCCGAGAGCCACCGGGCCTCTTCGAGCGAGAAATCCCCCCGTCGAGAAATATCCGTCTCGATCCGCTCCGGGACCCCGCCTGGGACGGCCAGGGCGCAGGCGGCTTGAAAGCGGTGGAAGGCCGCGCAGGCCGCGGCCGTGCGCGCTCCGAAACGCGTGAGCAGGGCCGCTTCCATCTCCGACCCAGGCGGTACCAAAGCTCCCCGCGTCAGGATGCGCCACACCAGCCCACGGACCCAACCCGGCTCAGGCTCCTCCTCCAAGCTCAGACTCCAGCGGGCCCAGCCCTCGGCACGCGCGGCGAATTCCGCGTCGGCCTGGCGCTCGGCCGTCAGGGACGGAACCCCTGTCGACAGGATCAGCATATCCATGATTGCGGTGGAACTATCGCCCGCCAGAAGGCTCGAATCCGATTCTCTTGACTGGTTTTTTGGGCGGCCGGCGCATCCCCATCACGACCCTCCGATTGGATGTCGCAAATTGCGACATCCAATTCAAAGTCTCCTCCGGGGTCAGCTGGAACATGAAGTCCACAGGGAAGCGCGCACGGTTGCGTTTGACCTGTTCATTGAGACGCCTGGTCGAGACGCCGTAGATTTCCGCCAGATCGCGGTCCAGCATGACCTTACGGCCGCGGATGAGATAGATACGACGCTCGATAAGCTCTGCCGGGACAGAGGATTTCATTTTGACCTCCAGATCCACATATCAGATACGTCGATTCCCCCCGAAAAAGTTCCGCGACCTCGCGCCGCAGTTCGGCCCGCAGCTCAGCCTCATCAGCCCGGCCTTATCCCGGCTCGTCGGCTTTCAAGAGCGTCCGGTAGCGGGTCCAGGACAGATTCGGATGGAGGAGGCCCGGTTTCCAAGATTCCGCACGCACTGCGCCGCCTTACGACTCCAAGTTGTCCGCCGAGTACCCATTGCCGTATTCTTTTCTGAGGCGAGTCGACATGGATGTCCATGGATCATATACGGCGACCCCCCCGAAAAAGTTCCGTGGCGTGCCCATCTTCAGTATGAAGATCTCCAGCACCGAGCCCGAGCTTCCCATCACGTTGCCGAAGCGCACCGCCACGAAGCGCGTGCGCGCCCCGCGTGCGGCGAAGCTCCGGACGATGAACTCGGCCACGCGCTTGGTCGCCCCCATCACGCACGAGGGCCGCACGGCCTTGTCGGTGGAAACGAGCAGGAACACCTCGGCCTCGTGCTTGTGCGCGGCGCGGGCGACGTAATAGGTGCCCAGGATGTTGTTGCCGACACCCTCATGGACGTTGGACTCCAATTGATGGACATGCTTGTGCGCCGCCGCGTGCAGCACGACCGCGGGCTTATGTTCCCTGAAGACCCGATCGAGCAAGGCCTGGTCGCGGATGTCGCCCAGGATCGGGATGATCTCGGTTCCTTCCGCCATCCCCCGAAGCTCGGACTCGGCATGGAACAAGGAGGTCGCGTGACTTTCAATCAGCATCAGCTTCCGGGGATGGTATTGCAGGACCCGGCGGCTCAGCTCCGAGCCGATGGTACCCCCGGCGCCCGTGACCAGGACCGCCTTCCCCTTAAGGGCATGCGCGATGCGCATGATGCGCCTTGAGCATCCGGCGCAGTCAGAACACGAACGGTCCGAGGCCGAAGTGCTCCCCGAGGATGAGATCGATCTTGCCGCTCTCGGCGAGGAACTCGATGTCCGCGCGGTCACGGTCGTTGTAGCGGGAGAGCTTGCTGAGGATCAGGCCCTCCCGCCCGAGCGCCCTGACACGGATCCGCTTCACGGAGACTGCAGCGCCTTCTGAGCCAGTCGATGCAGGTCGGGATCGGCGAGAGCCAGCAGCTTCTTCTTCACGACGCGCGAGAAATACTCGCGCTCGGTCTTCGTCAACGGCTCGCCCCGGAGCTTCTTCTCGACGAGGTCTCTCTGCTTCGGCGCGAAGAACTGCGAAAAGTAGAACTCGCGCTGGAATTCCTCCCGCAGTTGGGCCTTGGTCTCCGAGGCTTGGACTTCGCTGGCGCGCATGTAATAGCGCAGGAAGGTCTTCTTGACCCGCTCCAGATCGAGCGAGCCGGGATGCAGGGCGAGCGGCTGGTTGTGCTCCACGGCATTTCTCAGCTCGGCCAAGAGATTTCCACGGCCGAGACGATCGGCCAGCTCCTTGGGGCGAAGCTTCTCAAGCCCGAAGACGTCGAACAGGTACAGAGATAGCGCCGTGAGCTTGCGAAACCGTGCGCGGGACGATTCATCGTCGAGCAGCTTCTCCGCCGCCCCGAGGTCCAGCTTGTCTTGATGCTTCTCCAAGGCGTTTGCCAGGACGACGGGGAAGCCCTCGACCAGGCGCGCGTCCTTGCTCTTGGCGAGGTTCGCCAGGAGTTCATTAGGGTCCGCCATCTGCTCGGGCTGCAGCAGGGAATAGCCGTACTGCGACAAGGCGGACATCAGGTGCGCCGAGTCTCCATGAAGCATGGCTTACCCCTCCTTGAACTCTGCGAGCAGATACCCGAGGTTCTTCATCATCTTTTCCGGATTCATTTCGTAGAGCGCGGTTTCATTGTAGCGCTCCTTGAACTTTTCCCAATCGAAAGTCTTTCGCCCGCGGATGAGCCGCGCGCAGTCCTGAACGTCCACGTCCGCACCGCGGAACATCTTCGAGATAATCAGATCGAAATCGTTGAGCGCGCTGACCGAGAGCTTCTTAAACTCCCGAATCGGTATATGCCTCCCCTCATCAAGCGGCGAGTCGAGCAACTCCGTCTGAAAGACGACCTTGCCCCGGAACAGATCGAAGACCAGGCCGTCGTCCTTAGCCCAGCCGCTTCCCGTGGCTTGCCGATAGTTGAGCTTCTGAATCGTGGTCAACAACGCCTTGTACTCGTCGCTGTCGGGAACCAGAAAGTCCACGTCTTTAGTAGAGTCTTTCAAGTCCTGGAGCGTGAGCGCGGTTCCGCCGCAAGCCACGAGCCGCACCTTGCGCGGCATGAACGGATCCCAGGCTTCAAGAATATCCCAAAGTCCCTGTTTGTCTATTCTGTAGTTTTTCATACAATGGATTGCATGGATTAATACAATCTTATGCATAGTATTAACAGAAAAGGCTGATTTGTCAAGTGGGGTTCAGCCTTCAGGAGATCCTGAAGCTTCCCAGCACGTTGCCGAAGCGCACCGCCACGAAGCGCGTGCGCCCCCCGCGTGCGGCGAAGCTCCGGACGATGAACTCGGCCACGCGCTTGGTCGCCCCCATCACGCACGAGGGCCGCACGGCCTTGTCGCTGGAAACGAGCAGGAACACCTCGGCCTCGTGCTTGTGCACGGCGCGGGCGACACAGTCAGCGCGGCCGATCAGCGGCGGAATCGTCGCAAAACAGACCGAAATCGCCAGGCGGGTGGGTCAACGTCAATCGGGGATGCGGTGGGCCGCGGCGGGCCTTACGCCACGGCCGGCGCGCCCCGTTTCATGGGCTTAAAATCGACCAGCACGGCGTACCCGAGCGCCGCCGCGATCCGCTGGACCGTGCGCAGGGTCATGCTGTGCTCCCCGTTCTCCAGACGCGAAACCGCGTTCTGCGCCATACCGACCTTCGCCGCAAGCTGCTTCTGGGTCAAATGCCTCTTCTCTCTCAGGTCGTGCAACTTCTCCGCGATCACCGCCTCGAGATAGAAATCCTCGAAACGAGCTTTGAACTCCGGATCGCGCAAGTCCTTCTTGAGCCGGTCATCGAGCGACTGCATCCCCGCCAGAAGCTCTTCCCTGGACTTCGCCTCCCGCTTCATATCTCCCTCCTCCCTTCACGCTTCTTCTAGCCCTTTCTGGAAAAATAGAGACCAAAGTACCGCTCGGCTTTAGCGATCTCCCGCTCGGGGATCGCATCGTCCTTCTTTAAGAATCCATGAGTGAGGATGATCTCCTTCCCATCGAAGAAATACAGGAATCGGTGTTCGAAAGTGGCGATGCCGCACCTCAGTTCCCGTATCTTGCCGCGCACCGTGTCGGCATGCGGCCGGTGCAGATCCGGGCCCATACACTTGAGCCGCGCCATGATGGCTTCGGCCTTCGCTTGGTGGTTCTTTTGCAGAGAGTTCAGATATTCCTGCGCATCCACGGTCAGCTTGACGCTGTACATGAGAGATCCCCCAATCCACGGCCCGCGCGCCGTTCTTTGTGTCTCTCACGGCCTCAGTATATAACAAATTTGTCATATTATCAAGAGGCACGGAGGGGGCGCGTCCCTATTGATACGGCGTGGGGGCCCGAAAAGTTCCCTAGTCGGGGATGCGGTGGGCCGCGGCGGGCACGAAGGTGGGCGTGAGTTCCCTCAGCTTCTCCACCAGCGCCTTCGCGCCGGCCGTGCGGCTGAGGATCTCCAGGTCGACGATGCGGCTCTGGATGTCCGTGACGGCGGCTCCATCCGGACGCAGGACCATGATCGAGGGATGCTCGGACTCGTCGCAGCTGCCGAGGTCCTCGATTAGCTCCTCGTCCATCTTCTCGCCCTGCTTGAGGCCGGTGAAGCGGATCTCGATGTCCTTGTCCGGCTCGAGGCCGCAAAGCAGGATGAGGTTCTTGGCCATCTCCAGGATCTTCACCGGCGTGCCCATCTTCAGTATGAAGATCTCGCCTCCGAGAGCCATGGAAGCGGCCTGCAGGATCAGCTGGGCCGCCTCCTCGACCGTCATGAAGTAGCGCGTGACGGCCGGATCGGTCACCGTGATCGGCCCGCCGTTGGCGATCTGCTCCTGGAAGATCTCCAGCACCGAGCCCGAGCTTCCCAGCACGTTGCCGAAGCGCACCGCCACGAAGCGCGTGCGCCCCCCGCGTGCGGCGAAGCTCCGGACGATGAACTCGGCCACGCGCTTGGTCGCCCC
>CAYHNV010000042.1:0-15232 GCA_964358065.1 uncultured Elusimicrobia bacterium
GCAACAATGCCAGGAACCTCCGCGCCGCTAACCGCAACAACGACGACCCGGGCAACCGCAACTCCAACTTGGGGTTCCGCCTCGTGAGCTCACGCCTAATCGGCCAGATGCACCGCGTCTACGGACGCGGTGCCCGTGCCCAGGGAATGACCAAAGTTCCCGAACCCGCGCCGCCCGCTATCGCGGGCGGACAAAGAGAAAAATGCGCCGCACCTGCTGGTAGGGCCGCCTCGCGGTCTCGAACGCCGGCGCGGCGCTCATTTTCAAGACTGATGACGCCGTAGCGCATCCGTCATAACTAAAAAATCGATTCGCCCCAACGGGGGGCGAATCGATCAACGTCTGACAGAACGACCACGCCGTCGCCACCGTCGGCAACACTCCGGTCGCTTCGCCGTCCCGACCGCCCTTTGCGGGCGGTACGGGACGGCTACGCTTCAAACGTCTACTGCAAAAAACTTACGACAAGTGCCAAGGGTCCAAGTGTCCAAGAGCTAACGGCTTGACCTCACGAGGCGGAACCCCAAGTTGGAGACGCGGTAGCCCGGGACGTCGCTGCGGCGGCGAGCGGACCGGAGGAACCCGGCATAGCCGCTCCAGGAGCCACCACGGAAGACCCGGAACGAGCCTGTACCAGGCCCCGCAGGATCTTGCACTGCCGCCGTAGGATAATCGCCGTACCAGTCATTCACCCATTGCCACACGTTTCCATTCATGTCGTAGAGGCCACATTGATTGGCCTTCTTGCTAGCCACGGCATGGGTGCGACCATTGGAGTTCCCGCCATACCAGGCATAGTTATTCAACTCGTTCGTATCGTTAAATCCAAACGAGTATGGAAAACCCGAAGGCATGCCGCCTCGAGCCGCATTTTCCCACTCCGCTTCCGTCGGAAGCCGATAGGTATGCTTGCTCTGAGTCTTGTTCAACTGCGCGATAAACGCCTGCGCGTCATCCCAGGAGACATTCTCCACGGGATGATTGACGCAAAGACCCAGCCCATACACCACCTTAAAGTTATTGGCATCGCAGTTTTCCTGCTTCCTAAAGGTAGAGGGGTTGCGACCCATGACCATGAAGTACTGAAGCTGGGTCACGGCGGTCGCCTGCATCTCATAACCTTTGGTTAGTTTGACGGGATGTTGAATTTCATCTTCCCATCGGCCAGCCTCATCCTTAGGACTGCCCATTTCAAACTCACTGGCTTTGATGGCAACGAACTTCGCGGCGATGCCCACCTTCGTCTCATCCAAGGCATCGGCGGGGTTAATTGCACCCGGCCCACATCCTTCCCCGCAGCCCTGAACGGCGGCCGCTTGAGAAGCAGCCATGGCTTGCCGGGTCTGTAAAGCCGCACCGGAAAGCTTCTGGCTGATTTGCTGTACTTGCTGCTCGAAGCTCTGCGCTCTCGCCCCCTGGGCGACAAAGCAGAGAAGCCCCGTCACTACAACCCACATTTTCCTCATGGCACTATCCTCCCTACTCTTGCACGATCTCAGACCGCTGAACATTTAAAGTATACGATCCAATCCAAGAAAGGTCATGGGCCGTTAGGGGCACCAGGGAGAGGCCAGGGGGCCTATTCATTTATGGGACCCCCGATCCGTCAAAAATCCCTTCGGCCGGGCATGGCCCGTCCGGCCCGCTCACGCGGGCCAGTCGCTGCCAAAGTCCTGCCGCCCCTCCCAATCCTCGCCCTGCGGGTCCGCCTGGCTGCCCTCGTCGCCTCGCTCGCCCGACGCTCCCCGTCGTCCGCGATCACCGCCACAAGCTTCATCTCACCCCCGCACTTCACGCACAACACGGGGTCCACCTCGAAGATCTTCCTCAGGCACGCCGCCCAGCCCTTACCCGCTGTCTTCGCCGCGCGCTTGGCTTCTCGCACCACCTTCCCTGCCAGGGAGTCCTCAGCCGCGGGATGCGCCGGGTCGTTCTTGGCGCGCGAGCGCGTCGCGAGATAGGTCTCGAGGTGGTCCAAGACTGCGCTGTAGAGAGGGCTGGCCGCCGCGTCGCGCGGGCGGTAGCCCGCCTGGACGGCGGTTTCCACCCAAGGTATACGCGGTCAGGGGAGGAATTGTTCCCTCAACGAACTTTTGCGCGCTACGGCATGTAGAAGCGCCTACTGAAGCTTTCGGATCTTCTTGATCAACGCCCCTAAAGGCGGCAGGGGTTGTTTCTTGGCCAAAGCGCGCAGACCCTTGATCAAGCCTTTTTGAAAGGCGAGGATCCTCTCGTAAACGGCCTGACGATCCAGCGATGGGTCGATCGCGAAATCGCACGATTGCATCTGAAGCTGCGTGCCGAGAACGCTGAGCATCACGTTCTCGGCGCTCATGCCGCCGTCGATCCTGCGGCCCATCTCCAACAGGCGCTCAAGCGTCAGGTCCGGGAACCGGTCGAGGATGAAGATAAGGTCGTAGAGATCCTTCTCGCCGCAGCGGCTGACCAGCGTGGCGGCCTTGGTCATCAACAGCGTCTCGATCTCGGCCACCACGATCCCGTCCGGCAGGCGCACGGAGCGTCCTTCCTTGAAATGCGCCGGATCGCACACGACGTCGGCGGTGAACGCATGCTTGCGCCACCGGACCGTGGCGCGATAGCAGGAGGGCGAATGGACGACGGCCTGCAATTCGGCGCCGAGGTCCCGCAGCGACGCGACGGCGCGGATCGCGACCTCCTGGATCATCGGATCGCGGGTGAAAAGATACATGTCGTCGGAACGCCGATGGCCGAAGTAAAAACCCGCCAAGGCCGTCCCTCCGACCAGCATGCAGCCGTCGGGGATCCGGCCGAAGACGTGACGCAGCGCGTCATGGAGCGGCCCCGGCAGGACCTTCGACGCTAGGTCGGCCCGAGGCTCGATTCGTGGTCCCATAGACGCTCCAGTTCCATTCGGCGCACGGGGTGGATATGGCGCTTGTACCGCGGGAAATCCTTCCACGCACGCCGGCCGGCCATCCGCTCCGCGGCGTAAAGACCGTAAACCTGCGCCAGCCGCGCCAGAGCGCGCGCCTCGCCGCGCGCGGCCGCGATCGCGAGATCATCCAAACTCGGGAACAGCCGATCCCACAAGAGCGTGGTCTCAAGAGAACCCTTGTCCGCCTCATCCCCCAAAGCAGGCAGGGGCTGAGCGAGCTCATCCATGCTCACGGCCAATGACCGGCTCAACTTCTCAAGATGCCGGCTTTGGACGTTGACGTGGTCCGGATCGTCCGATTTAAACCACAGGGAAGCGGCCTGACGCGTCACGCCGGCACACCGGGCCAGATCGCTCTGAGACAGACCGCGGACCATCATCAACATCGAAAGAGTGCTTGAATTCATTGTATTTTAATTATACAGCACACCATTGTATTTGTCAAGTATACTTGACTATCTCCAGTCAACGGCTTCCGACGACCGCCCCGCCCACGATCAGGGCGGCGGCGGCCGCGGACGCGAGGGTGAGGCGCCCCCCGCCGAACAAGGTCAGCCACGCCGTCGACAGCAGCGGCGTCAGATACGCCAGCGTCGCGATCGCGCGCGGGTCGCCTTCCTTGACCGCGCGGTCCCAAAGATAGAAGGAGACGCCCAGCGGCCCCAGGCCGAGCGCGAGCAAGGACGCCGCGTCGGCCGCGACGAAGGCGTAGCGCGGCTCGAAGGCCGCGTGGCAGGCCAGCGACAGAGCGCCGCTGATGAGACAGCAGGCCGAGACGCCCGCGGTCCCGGAGCCGCCGAAGCGCTTGGTCAAGAGCGAATAGCTCGCCCAGATGAAGGCCGCCGCCACGGCCAGCCCATAGCCCGCGGCGTGCCCCGAGAGCGGGCCCGACGTTTCCCCCGCGACGAGCAGGATGACCCCGCCAAAGCCCAGCAAGACGCCGGCGAGATGGCGCGGCTTCAGCGCGCATTCCGGGAGGAGGACCGGGGCGAGAGCCACCATCAGCAGGGGCCAGAGATAGTTGAGGAGGCTGGTCTCGACGGGCGGCGCCAGGCGCAGGGCCATGAAGAGGCAGAAGTGGTAGGCGAACAGCCCATACACCCCGAGAAGAACAGTCCTTGGTCTCAGCCCGCGGAAGGTCCCCCGGCGCAGGCCGGCCAGACCTCCGATGAGCAGGGCCGCGCCGACCAGCAGGAACGGCGGGACGTGCTTGAGCCGCAGGCCGAGGAGGGCGACCGTGCTCCAGAGCGCGATGGCGGCGAACGCGTTCAAGCCGGGGTGGGCTGGGGAACCGGCTTGCGCGCGCGGATGAGGGTGTTGACCCGGACGGCGAAAGCCTCGTCTTGGATCAGCAGGCCGCGGAAGGATTCCTGGGGGATCATCAGCACGTAGGTGCCGTCCTCGGCGGCCCTGACCGTGGCCCCCGCGGTGCCCATCTCGACGATGGAGGTCTCGCCGAAGACCTCGCCGCTGGAGAGTTCCGCCACGGGCGCCAAGCCCTTGCCCGGGAGTTTGGCCAGGACCGAGACTTTGCCCGAGGCCACGACATGGAGGCCGTCGACCGTCGCGCCCTTGAAGAGCACGGTCTGGCCGGCAGCGTAGCTCTGGATTGAAGACGAGACCGCAAGAGCCGACAAGCTCTCGTCATCCACACCGGCGAAAAGTGCGACCCGCTCGCGCAGGAAGGTCAGTGCATCCATGAGGTAAGCATACTCCCGAGCGCGACAGCGCGACAGGGCCGTTCGGCCCAAACGAGAGGGGTCTTCAGGTCCGCGGCGGCGGTATGCGTCCGACCATCATCGCCTTGAGCCGGGCGACGAACTCGGGGCTCTCGGCGACCAGGCGGCGGAAGGCGTCCTGGGGGATCACCAGCACATAGGTGCCGTCCTCGACCGCCTTGACCGCGGCGCTGGCCGTGCCGTACTCCAGGATGGAGGTCTCTCCGAATATCTCGCCGGGGCCGAGCTCCGCGACCTTGATGACGCCCTTGCCCGCGGCCTTCGCGTGGACGCTGACCTTGCCTGCGGCCACGACGTGAAGGCCATCCACCGTCATGCCTTGGAAAAGGACGGTCTGGCCCGCCTTGTACGGCTTCAACTCGGAGGACTCGGCGAGGCCGGTGAGATGCTCGTCGGAGATGCCCGCGAAGAGGGGCACATGACACGAGAGAAAGGTCTTGGCGTCCACGCTCGAATCATAACAAAAAGACCTGGAGGCTCTGTTTTGTTAGACTCGCCATGTGACCGACCCCGGCCGCCTGTTCATGTTCGGCGTCTACGGCCTGCGCCCCACGCGGGAGGCCGTCTCCCTGTTCAAGTCCTCGGGCGCGACCGGCGTGCTGCTGCTGGCACGCAACATCGACACCCCGGCGCAGACCAAGGCCTTCATCGACGAGATCGAGCAGAGGCTGGGCCGGCCGCTGCTCGTCGCCATCGACCATGAAGGCGGCTGGGTCCTGCGCTTCAAGAGCGGCATCACCGCCTTCCCGGGCAACGCCGCGCTGGGCCGAGCGAACGACCCGAAGCTCGCCTACGCCGTCGGCCGGCAGATGGCCCGCGAGCTCGCACCCCTCGGCATCCGCATGAACCTGGCACCCGTGCTCGACGTGAGCACGCAGGCCTACAATCCCGGTATCGGCATCCGGTCCTTTGGGAGCAGCCCGAACTTGGTCGGACGGCTGGGAGCGGCGTTCACGCGCGGACTTCAAGACCACGGACTATCGGCCTGCGCCAAGCACTTCCCGGGCAAAGGAGCCGCCACGGTCGACGCCCACGTCGACTTGCCGACCATCAAGATGCCACGGGCCGCCTTCTCGCGCACGCACTTGGCCCCCTTCCGGGCCGCGGTCCGGGCGGGAGTGGACGCGGTGATGACCTCTCATGTCAGGTTCCCAGCCTTCGACAAAGTACCGGCCACGTTCTCACGAAAGATCGTGCACGGCGTGCTGCGCCAAGAACTGGGGTATGGAGGTTTGGTCGTCAGCGACGACCTCTGCATGGGTGCCATCACCAAGCGCTGGCCCGTCGCACAGGCCACGATGATGTGCCTGGACGCCGGCCACGACGTGCTGATGATCGCCCACGACCTGCAGGGCATGAGGGACGCCGTCGATCTGCTGAGGGAATCGGCGGGGGCCGGATTCCTCGATGAAACGGCCGTGAGCGCCGCCGAAGCGCGCATCACGGACCTTCTGCATCGACGCAAGGCCGACAGACGGCCGAACCTCGAAGAGGGCCTGAAGCTGGCGCGGACCATCGCCGAGAAGGCCGTGAGCGTGGAACGACAAGGCAAGACCGCTCTGCCGATCGAACGTGATGGGACGCTCGTGCTCGTCCCGGACTTCCGCCAGGTAAAGGAACGATTCACGTTCGAAGGCGGACCTTCCGCGCCGGAAGCCCTGGTCCGGCGGCTGGCGAAGGGCTGCGCGGTGGCACGGACCCCGATCGAGACCACGGAGTTGGGCCGACTCGCTCAGACCGTCGACTCGACAAAGAATATAGTGTGTCTATGCTTCGAAGCCCGCCGCTTCCCCGGACAGGCCGCCGTCTTGAAGCTGCTGTCCAAGAAGGCTGCGGGCCGCACAACGACGGTCCTGATCCGCTCGTCTTGGGACTTAGACCTCTGTCCGAAAGACATGACTGTCGTCGACGCGCACGGCTACCGACTCGTTCAGCTCGAGGCCGCCCTTCGCCGCGTTGTTCGAAATGTGGTATAAATTAGTCTGCCGTATTTAAAGCATGTTTAATAGACTGATTCGCCTGCCGGCCAACTCCAGCTTCTTCCTCACCTTCGTCCTGATCGCAACGCTCGCCGCCGCGCAGACCGCCGGCCCGACCACGGCCATGCTCAAGGAGCGCTTCAACTCCTCGCTCGATGACGCCGAGAAGACCGCGGCCTTGGAACAGCTCGCCAAGACCGCCCCCGTTTCGGGACAGGACGTCGCCGCCCTCTTCGACCTCTTCTCCCGCGACCAGAACGCCGGCGTGCGCCGGGCCGTCATGGACTCGCTTGCCCTCATCTCGCGCGGCAGCCCTCAGCTTGAGCCGCTCTTCGTCAACTACCTCAAGCAGCCGGAGCCGGAGGCCCAGCTCTTCGGCGTCAACGGCGCCTTCCGCCTGCGCTCCCGCGAGGCCCTGCCCCTCATCCGGGACATCGCCAAGCGCCCCTTCGCGGCCGCCCGCGTCAACGACGCCGCCGTCCTGACCGAGCGCAATGCCTGGTGGGCGCAATACGAGGCCCTGTCCGTGCTGGCCCAGTGGGAGGGCGAGAAAGCCCACCCTCTCCTGAAGAAGAAGGCCGACGAGAGCCCCGAGGTCGGGCGCCTGCTCGGCCGGTTTTTTTGGCGAGAGACTTTACCCGAATTGAAAAAGTGGACCGAGTCGAAAAAACCCTCCGTCCAGCGCAAGGCGCTCGCCGCGGCCGGCGCCTCCATCGAGCCGGCTGACGCCCGCGCCACGCGCGACGCCATGCTGGGGCTTCTGCGCGACCCCAAGGTCGACGAGGACTTGCGCCACCAGCTCGCCCTCAAGATCGGGCTAAGTTCCGATGATGCCGAGGCCGAGGTCCTGGTCACGGAGCACGACAAGGCGTCCGACACCCTCACCCGCCTGCTCTGGGCCTCCGCCGCTTTCGCCTCCCGCAGCCAAAAAGTCATCCCCCTCCTCGCGCGCTACGCGCGGCAATCCGAGGACGAACGGTGGCGCCTCGCGTCGAAAGCCCAGCTTCTCGACATGGTGGGCGAGGCCCAGACCAAGACCCTGCTCGAGGACGCTAAAAACCGCTGAAAAATAAGCTAATCTAGCTCGATGGCCGCCTCCGTGATTTTCTGGTTTCTCACGGCCTTGAGCTCGGGCCTGCTGGTCGCCTTGATCCTGGTCCTGCGCCGCCTCTATGCCTTGGAGGTCGCGGCGCCCAGGGCGGGCGCTTCCCCGGTCGCGCCCGAAGGCTGGAGCAAACTCGACCAGCTCCTGTCCATGCTCCTCGCCCTCCAGGAGCACGGCGTCTCGCACTCCGGCGCCATCTCCCGCGAGGACTTCGGCCGGGCCGTCCTCGACTGCGCCTGCCGGCTCATGAACTGTGAGCGCGGCTCGGTCATGATGTGGGACGAGAAGGAAGGCTGCCTCAAGATCGAGGCCGCCCGCAGCCCCGTGCAGCACCGGACCCAGCAGCTCTTCCTGAAGCCCGGCGAGGGCGTGGCCGGCAAAGCCTTCGCCTCCGGACAGCCCATCTTCGTCGCCGACCCGAAGGACGACCCGCGCTACGTGGCCCACACGGCCGGAGACGTCGAACCCTTCGTTTCCATCCCGCTGATGGTCAAGGGCAAGCCCATCGGCGTCTTGAACCTCCACGCCCAGGAGGGCGCGGAGCCCTTCAGCGACTACAACGTCAAGTTCCTCGGCATCCTCGCCGGCGAGGCCGCCGTGATGATCCACAACATGGCCCTCTTCGACAGCCTCCAAACCTTCTATCTGGAGATGGTCCAGACCCTGGCGCGCGCGGTGGACTCCAAGGACGCCTACACCCACGATCACTCCGACCGCGCCCGCGTGAAGGCGCGGCGCATGGCCCTTGAGATGGGCCTGCCCGAGCAAATGGTACGCTACATCGAATACGCCGCCCTCCTCCACGACATCGGCAAGATCGGCATCGACGAGGCCATCCTCCTTAAGCCCGGCAAGCTGACCCCGGAGGAATACGAGGAGATGAAGCGCCATCCCGTCATCGGCCATCAAATACTGTCGCCTGTCAAGTATTTGGGGCCGGTGGCCCAAATGGTCCTCTACCACCAGGAGTGGTTCGACGGCCGCGGCTACCCGGAAGGCCTCAAGGGCGAGGAGATTCCGCTGGGCTCGAGGATCGTCGCCGTGCTCGACGCCTGGGACGCGATGACCTCCGACCGCCCCTACCGGAAGGCCCTCAGCCGCGAGGTCGCCACTTCCGAGCTCAAGAAGGGCGCCGGGACCCAGTTCGACCCGAAGGTCGTGGAGACCTTCCTCCGGCTGGAAATCTGATGCTCTTCGTGGTCCCCACGCCGCTTGGAAACCTCGAAGACATGACGGCCCGCGCCCTGCGCGTGCTGAAAGAATCGAGCGTGGTCTTCTGCGAGGACACAAGACACACCCGCATGTTGATGTCTCATTTCGGCCTTTCAACGCCTCTCGAACGTTACGATGAGAACGACCGGCGCTCGCTCGAAAAACTCCTCGAGAGAGTCCGTCGAGGCGACTCCGTCAGTCTGGTCTCCGACGGAGGCTGTCCCGGCGTTTCCGACCCGGGCCGCCGTGTCGTCGCCGCCGCCCGCCGAGAATCCCTGCCCGTGACCGCCCTGCCGGGGCCCTCGGCGCTCGCCTGCGCCGTGGCCGGCTCCGGCCTTCCCGGAGATTCGTTCGTGTTCCTTGGATTTTTGCCGCGCACGACGTCCAAGCGCCGCCGAACCCTCGAAGAAGCCAAGGCCCTGGGACGCACGATCGTCGTGTATGAGTCCCCCTTCCGCGTCCTCGAACTCCTCGCGGATGCCGAGGCCGCGCTTGGCCCCGCGGCGCAGTGCGCGGCCGCGCGCGAGCTCTCCAAGATCCACGAGGAATGGGTCCGCGGCAGCGTCGCTTCGGTCCAAGCCGATTTCGCCGCCCGCGCCGAGATCCTCGGCGAGTTCGTCGTCCTCTTTCATCCAAAAACGGAGCCCGCGCATGACCGAGCATAGCGAGGAAATGGTCGCGTCCATCGACGTGGGAGGCGACCATGCCTAAGACCCTCGCCGAACAGGACCCCGAACTCCACGCAGCCCTCGTCCTCGAGGCGCGGCGCCAGTGCGACAATCTGGAACTCATCGCCTCGGAGAACTACGCCTCCGAAGCGGTCCTCGAGGCCCAGGGCTCGCTCCTGACCAACAAGTACGCCGAGGGCTACCCCGGCAAGCGCTACTACGGCGGCTGCGAGTTCGTCGACCGGGCCGAGGCCCTGGCCATCGAGCGCGCGAAGTCGCTCTTCGGCGCCGAGCACGCCAACGTCCAGCCCCACTCCGGCTCGCAGGCGAACATGGCGATGTACCTGAGCGTGCTCAAGCCGGGCGACACGGTGATGGGCCTCAACCTTGCCCACGGCGGCCACCTCTCCCACGGCCACCCGATGAACTTCTCGGGCAAGTACTACAAGATCGTGCCCATCGACGTCCGCAAGGACGACGAGCTCATCGATTACGACAAGGCCGCCAAAGACGCCCATGAGCAGAAGCCGAAGATGATCTTCATGGGCGCCTCGAACTATTCCCGGGTCATCGACTGGGCGCGCCTGAAGAAGATCGCCGACGAGGTCGGCGCCCTGTTTGCCGCGGACATCGCGCATTACGCGGGGCTCATCGCCGCCGGCGTCTACCCTTCTCCCGTGGCCCTGGCGGATTTCACCACCACCACGACCCATAAGACCTTGCGGGGGCCGCGCGGGGGGATGGTGCTGTGCAAGACCATCCATGCGGCGGCCCTCGACAAGATGGTCTTCCCGGGCGTGCAGGGCGGGCCTTTGATGCATGTCATCGCCGCCAAGGCCGTCTGCTTCGGCGAGGCCCTGCGGCCCGAGTTCAAGCAGTACCAGACCCAGGTCATCGCCAACGCGCGGCGCCTCTCGAAATCTTTGGCCGGGAAGGGCTTTCGCATCGTGGCCGGCGGGACGGACTGCCACCTCTTCTCGCTGGACCTGCGGCCCAAGAACGCCACGGGCAAGGAAGCCGAAGAGGCTCTCGACAAGGCCGGGATCACCGTCAACAAGAACGCGATCCCGTACGATCCCCAGAAACCCTTCATCGCCTCGGGCGTGCGCATCGGCGCCGCGGCGCTGACGACGCGCGGGATGAAGGAGGCGGAGATGGACGCGGTCGCCGAGCTCATCGACGAGGCCCTGAAGTCCCGCGCCGACGACGCGGGCCTGGCCCGCATCAAGGGAGCCGTTTGCGCGCTCTGCCGCCGCTTCCCGATCTATCCCGAAATCATGGCGCGGAGCGCCGCATGATCGCGCAGATCCTCCTGGCGGACGACAATCCCGACATCATGGGACTGCTGGGCGACTACCTCACGCTGAAGGGCCACCGCGTCATCACGGCCAACGACGGCTTCGCCCTCCTGCAGAAGGCGACCGAGCACCGGCCGCACCTCATCATCACCGACATCCAGATGCCGGGCGCCTACGGCTCCTCCGCCTACCAAGTGCTGCAAAAAGACGTGAACACCAAGAACATCCCGGTCATCTTCATATCGGCGCACTCCCACGAGAAGCTGGCCAAGATCCTGCCCAACGACCCGAAGACGCGCTTTCTGCACAAACCGCTCGATCTCAAGGTGTTGGACGCGATGATCGTGGAGCTTCTGCCGATGGGAGGCTATTGCCCGTGAAAAAGACGAAGAAGCCCTGCGCCCGAGTCGGGGTGATCGGAGGCAGCGGACTCTGCGCCTGCGACGCCATCAAGGACCCACGCGAGCTGCGCCTGAAGACGCCTTTCGGCGCCCACTCCGGTCCGATCACTTTAGGAGAACTCGACGGCGTGCCCTGCGCCTTCCTTCCGCGCCACGGTCGCGGCCACGTCTTGACCCCCACCGAGATCAACCAGCGCGCCAACATCTGGGCGCTTAAGTCGCTCGGTGTCGCGCGTGTCCTGGCCTTCAGCGCCGTCGGCTCGCTCAAAGAGGAGCTCCCCCCTCGCACCTTCGTCTTCCCCGACCAGCTCGTCGACCGCACCAAGCACCGCGTCTCGACCTTCTTCGGCGGCGGCGTCGTGGCCCACGTCGCCTTCAACCCGCCTTTCGCGCCCGAACAGAACAAGATCGTATTCGACTGCGCCGTCGAGCTGGGAATCAAATCCGCTTTCGGCGGGACCTACTGCTGCATGGAAGGACCGGCGTTCTCGACTAAAGCGGAGAGCGAGATGCACCGCGCCTGCGGTTTTGCCCTCATAGGCATGACCGCGGCCACCGAGGCCAGGCTCGCACGCGAGGCGGAACTCGTCTACTCCCAAGCCGCCATGGTCACCGATTACGACTGCTGGAAAGAAGGCGAAGAGGTCTCCACCGAGCTGATCGTCGCCAATCTCCACGCCAACTCCGCCAACGCCCAACGCCTGATGCGCCTGGCCGTGCCGCGCATCGCGGCCGCGCCCCTCGAACCCGCTTTCTCAGACGCCCTGAAGGGCGCTCTGTTCACGGCCCCCGCGGCCCGCAGCAAGGCGACCCTCAAGAAGCTCGACCTCCTGGTCAGGAAGTACCTGTGATGAAAAAGAAAAACAGCCGCGCCATCGACCGCCTCATCGAGACCGCCGTCCAGGCGCAGAAGCGCTCCTACTCCCCCTACTCGCGCTACCCGGTGGGCGCGGCCGTGCTCACCGCCTCCGGACGCGTATTCGCCGGCTGCAACGTCGAGAACGCCTCCTACGGCCTGTCCATGTGCGCCGAGCGCTCGGCCATCTACCATAGCGTGACGGGCGGCCACGACGCGATCTCGGCCCTCGCCGTCGTCGGCGCCGCCGCCAAGCCCTGCGGCGCTTGCCGCCAGGTGATGTTCGAGTTCAGCGACAAGGACACCGCGCTCTACCTCGTCGACCTCAACTCCACGACGGGACGCCGCACCATCATCAAGACGACCGTCTATAAGCTTCTGCCCATGGCCTTCGACCCTCTGGCCTCCGGCCTGCTGCCGGCCAACCCCCGCAACCTGCTCAAGCGTAAATCCAGGAGGGACCGATGAACTCCGAACAGCTGCGAACCGTCGTCGACTGGCTGAAGACCACCGATCTCGTCGAGATCTCCTTCCGCAAGAACGGCAAGGGCTTCGCCCTCTCCACCCCCGACTCCCCGCCCCGCGTGAGCGAAGGCGCGCTTCCCCCTTCGCGTTTTCTGCCCGTGGCCTGCGAGAGCGTGGGCGTCTTCCAATGGGGCGAGCCGGGCCAGGCGCGCCGGGCGGAGGAAGGCTCATCGGTCGCCGCGGGCGCCGTCCTGGGCGTGGTGGTTTCCGGCTCCAGAACCTCCACGCCCGTCAAGGCCCCCGCGGCGGGACGCGTGGCCAAGTGCTTCGCGCAGGCCGGCCAAGCCGTGGAATACGGCCAGCCTCTCTTCCTGCTGGAGCCGCGACCCTAACGCGATGGCCTTCGCCAAAATCCAGTGCGCCAAATGCGGTGTCGCCTCGACGGAGGCGCGCGAGACCTGCGCGAAATGCGGCGGCAAGAACATCCGCGTCTGCGGGGCGTGCGGCAACGGGAACTCGATCGCGAAGAGATTCTGCGACAAGTGCGGACGGCCGATCAGCGACCTGGGGCCCGAGGGCATCCCGGCGACCATGATCCAAGGCGCGCCCGAGCCCGGCTCGACGACCGGTCTCGACGACCTCTGGACCGTCCCCGCCCGGCGGCCCGTCTCCGCTGAGACCCTCGCGCGGCCGCGTTTGGCCGCGCTGCGCCGGGCCCTCAATATCCTGGCCGCGCTCGCGGGCGTGGCCGGCGCGTCCTATGGGATCTGGCACTGGCGCGAAAGACTCCGGCCCGAGATACTGGTCCCGGAGCTGGGGGCGGAATATCTCGACGCCCTGCGCGCCCGTGACGAGTCCCGGGCCTACGGGATGTTCTCGGCGGCCGCGCGGAAATACTGCACCGAGGCGGAGTTCCAGGCCTCGCGCGACGCGACGTCCTGGACCTGGTCGAACCTGCGCATCGCCCGCCAGGAGCCCGGCGTCGTCCTGCTCGCCTACGATCTCCAAATCCCGGGCTTGCCGCCGCGCACCGACCACCTCCTCTTCGTCCTGGAAGGCAAGCGCTGGACGCACCCGTACAACGGGACCCTGATGCGCCAAGTCGAGGACGCCTTCAAGAAGAATAATTCCGACAAGGGCCTGTCCCTGGCCCAGGCCGCCGTCACGGTCAACCCTCGCGACGCGATGGCCTGGGGCTATCTCTGCGAGGCCGCCTACTACCGGAAGTCGCCCGCCGACGCCGAACTGCGCTGCGCGAAGGCCCTCGAACTGGCGCAGACCTACCCTTCAAACCTCTCTCCCAAAAGCCTCTACCATCTGCACGCCATCCTGGCGGACACCTACCGCCACGCTCTGGGCAAGCGCAGCCTGGCGCTCGACCAGTTCGCGCAGATGCTGGCATTGCCTCGCATCTCCCCGGCCGACCAGTGCCAGATCCTCATGGCTCGCTCTCAAATCTACTCGGAGATCAGCCGTCCCGGCGAGGCCCTGGCCGACATCGAGCGCGGCGCGCAGCTCTGCGCGGACCCTCAAGACCTGGCCTACATCCAGCAGCTCCGGCGAACCCTTCACGCTCCCCAATGACCGAGGACACATGTTCAAGAAGATCCTGATCGCCAACCGCTCCGAGATCGCCGTGCGCGTGATCCGCGCCTGCCGCGAGATGGGGATCAAGAGCGTCGCCGTCTATTCCGACGCCGACCGCGAATCGCGCCACATCGCGATGGCCGACGAGGCCGTCTGCATCGGCCCGGCGAGCTCCAAACTCTCCTACCTGGACCAAGAGGCGATCCTGACGGTCGCCAAGAACACGGGCGCCGACGCGATCCACCCGGGCTATGGTTTCCTCTCCGAAAACGCCGACTTCGCGCAGCTCTGCGCCGAGCGTGGATTCACCTTCATCGGCCCGCCGCCCGAAGCCAGCCGCAAGCTCGGCTTCAAAAGCGCGGGCAAGGCCGTCGCCCTCGCGGCGAATGTCCCGGTGGTCCCGGGAACAAAAGGCGACATCACGACGGACGTCACCGACGAGACGGCGAAGATCGGCTATCCGGTCCTCATCAAAGCCTCGGCGGGCGGCGGCGGCAAGGGGATGCGCATCGTGCGGGCCCCCGGCGAGTTGAAAGCCCAGCTGACGGCCGCGGCCAACGAGGCGAAGGCCGCCTTCGGCGACGGCTCGGTCTTCATCGAGAAACTGCTGGAACGCCCGCGCCATGTGGAGATCCAAATCGCGGCCGACCGGCACGGCGACGTGGTGGCCTTCGCGGAACGCGACTGCACGGTCCAGCGGCGCCATCAGAAGCTGGTGGAAGAATCCCCATCTCCGGCGATATCGCCGGAAATTCGCCGTCATATGCAGGAAGCCGCCATCCGGCTCGCCAAAACGGCGGGCTACCAGAATGTGGGCACGGTAGAGTTCCTTTTCCAGGACGGGAAGTTCTACTTCATCGAGGTCAACGCGCGCCTGCAAGTCGAGCATCCGGTGACCGAAGCGGTGGCGGGCGTGGACCTGATGGAGTTGATGATCCGCATCGCCGCGGGCGAGAAGCTTCCGTTCGGCCAGGAGCGCGCCGCGGAGATCCGCTGCCACGCCAT
>CAYHNV010000043.1:0-15218 GCA_964358065.1 uncultured Elusimicrobia bacterium
CGGCGCCGGCACCATCACCTGCAACTACGACGGTAAGGAAAAGCATAAGACCGTCATTGGCGCCAAGGCCTTCATCGGCTCCAATGTGAACCTCATCGCGCCCGTCAAGATCGGCAAGGGCGCTCGGGTCGCCGCCGGTTCGACCGTGACGGAGGACGTTCCCGACGAGGCGCTTGCCATCGCGCGCGCCCGCCAGGTGAACAAGACCTGATGCCCTGGAAGACGGCCGCCGCCTCGGAGGAGACATTGCCCTTGCATAAGTCCGTCGAAAAGCCGTTGCCCGTAGGCGGTCTCGGGACCCTGCGGGGACTCAAGATATTCTCCGGCAACGCCAACCGACCGCTCGCCGAGGATATCTGCGAGTATCTGGGCGTGCCGCTGGGCAAGACCCACGTCGGTCGCTTCGCCGACGGCGAGATCAACGTCCAAATCGAGGAGAACGTTCGGGGTGCGGACTGCTACGTCATCCAGCCGACCTGCCGGCCGGTCAACGAGAATCTTATGGAGCTGCTGATCATGATCGACGCGCTGCGCCGCGCGTCGGCGGGGCGCATCACGGCCGTCATCCCTTATTTCGGCTACGCGCGTGCCGACCGCAAGACCGCTCCGCGCGTGCCCATCAGTTCCAAGCTCATGGCCAACCTCATCGTGACCTCCGGTGCCCAGCGCGTGATCACGATGGACCTGCATGCCGCTCAAATCCAGGGCTTCTTCGACATCCCGGTCGACCATCTTTATGCCGCTCCCATCATCCTTGAGTACGTGAAGAAGAAGGCGCTCAAGGATCTCGTCGTCGTCAGCCCCGACGTCGGCGGCGTTGAGCGCGCGCGGGCCTTCGCCAAACGCCTCAACGCGCAGCTCGTCATCATCGACAAGCGCCGCCCGCGCCCCAACGAGGCCTCGGTCTACAATATTATCGGCGACGTGACGGGGAAGAGCTGCGTCATCCTTGACGACATGGTGGACACGGGCGGGACCCTCTGCAAGGTCGCCGACAAAATCCGCGAGTGCGGCGCGACCAAGGTCTATGCGGCGTGCGTCCACGGCGTGCTCTCGGGCGCGGCCCACGACCTTATCGCCCAGTCGTCCCTTGAGGAGATGATCCTCACCGATTCGATCCCGGTTCATGCACTGGCCGGGGGGAAGCTGACGGTCCTGTCGATTGCACCCTTGATGGGCGAGGCGATCGCCCGCAACCATCAGGGCAGGTCCATCAGCGCGCTGTTCGTCTGAGTGAGAGGAGGAAGTACTCGTTATGGAGATCAAGCTGAACGTCGAAGTCCGCGCGGAGAAGGGAACCAAGAAGGTCCTCTCGACTCTGCGCGCTGGAGCCAGGATCCCGGCAGTCGTCTATGGCGGCGAGCAGCCGCCGATCAAGATCGTGTTGTCCGAGAAAGAGTTCATCAGCGCGCGCAAGCAGGGGGGTGTCAATGCCATTCTCAGCCTGAAGCATGAGAAGGGCACGGAGACGGTGATGGTCAAAGAACTCCAGCGCCACCCCGTCACGGATCGTCTGATCCATGCCGACTTCCAGCGCATCTCGCTGACCCAGAAGATCGAGGCCAAGGTCCCGGTCGTCCTTCTCGGCGAAGCCATCGGAGTCAAGGATTTCGGCGGCATGCTCGCCTTCGACTTGCGCGAATTGCGCATCAAGGCTCTGCCCTCCGCCATCCCGCACAAGATCGAAGTGGACATTGCCGGCATCAACCTGCACGAGGCCCTGTACGTCAAGGACCTCAAGCTGGCCCCCGGCCTTGAGGTGCTTGATGCGGCCGACACGGTGGTCGTCCATGTGACGCTGGCCAAGGTCGAGGTGGTCGAGGTTCCCGCGGCTGTCGTTGCCGCCGAGGGTGCGGTCGCCGTCGCCGAGCCCGAGACGTCCAGCACGAAAGGTAAGAAGGACGAGGAAGGCAAGCTCGTCAAGGAAACGGCCAAGCCGGGTGCAGCCGCCGCCGGCGACAAGAAGGATGCAGCCAAGAAGGAGCCGGCCAAGAAGGAAGGCAAGTAGAGCTTTCCCGTCGTGGCGCTCCGGCTCGTCGTGGGTCTGGGCAATCCGGGCTCGGAGTACGAGCGGACACGCCACAACGTCGGATTTCGCCTCGCCGACCGATTGGTCGGCGAGGCGGGCCTTTTTTGGAAGGACTTCAAGGGCCTGGGCGTCTACGCGAAATGGGGCGACGTCTATGTCGCCAAGCCCATGACCTTCATGAACGAGTCGGGCCAATTCGTGCGGTCGTTCATGGCGTTCCACAACATCGCCGTACCGGAGCTGCTCGTCGTGTATGATGAGATCTCCCTGCCATTGGGCAAGATTCGGCTGCGTAAAAAGGGCTCATCAGGAGGGCAGAAGGGCATGTTATCCATCATCCAGCATATGGGGACGGAAGAGCTATCGAGATTGCGTATCGGGATCGGACCTCAGCCGGAGAAGATGGACTCAGCGGACTTCGTCTTGAGCCGATTCAAGCCCGCCGAAGAGAACGATCTGAACGCCGCTCTCGATCTTTCGGCCGACGCCGTGAAGACTGTGCTCGAGAGCGGCGTTGACTCGGCCATGAACCGCTTCAACCCCGCCCCCTGACATGTCGCCTCTGCTGAAGATCGCCGTCGGGCTCCTCTGCGGTCTTCTCGGGCTGGGCTATCTCTACCGGCCCGACCTGATCGAGCGGATGAACGCGGTCTTGCGCGACTATCTGCTCAATGACAGCTACATCGCCCTCGAGCGCCGGAAGTGGGGGCTATTCTTCCTTCTCGTGGCTTTTCTTTTCCTTCACATGGGCTGGACCGCCCTGGGACGATGAAGTCCGACCTTCGCTTGCTGGCCCTCGAGGCCTGCGCTTGGATGACGGCGCAGTCTGCGCAGACCCAGTCCGAGGCGTATCTTTCCCGCTCGCAGGAGAGGCGCCTGTCCCGCCGCGACGGCAAGCGCGAGGCGGTGGAGACGGCCGCTGAGTTGGGTGCGGGCGTGCGGGTCATCCGCGATGGGCGCGTCGGCTTCGCTTCGGCGGGCGGTGCGGACCTGGAGATCTTGAAGGGGCTCTGGCGGCGCGCGACCGAGCAGCTGCCCCATGCCGAGGCGGAGAAGGGGCGGCAGCTTCCCGCGCCAGTCGAAGACCGCGCGGATGCGGCGTTTGCCGCTTCTCTATGGGATGAGAGTCTCTTCACCCGTCCTTGGAAGGATATCGATGCGCGTCTGATCCAGGCCGAGGCCGCGGCCCGTGCCGGCGGACGCGTGCTGCGCGCGGAACTCGCCGAAAGCCGGGGAGAGGTCGTCGTCGCCAGCACGCGCGGCGTCCTGGCCCAGGAGCGTGGGGGCTCGGCTTCCATCGAGGTCTCAGTCGCAGCCGAGGACGGCGGGCAGACGCAGGTCGGCGAGGGCTTCCGAGTCGCGCGGCGCTTCATGGATCTTGACTGTGTCGCGGCCGGCGGCGAAGCGGCGTGTCGCGCCTCGGCCGGGGTGGGCGCTCGCCGCGTCCGGGTCGGACGCCGGGCCGTACTCTTCGAGCCGTGGGTGGCGGCGGAGTTTCTGGAACTTCTGGCGGACCTCCTTTCGGCCGAGGAGGTCCAAGGAGGGCGCTCGCTTCTGGCCGGGCGTCTGGGCGAGCGGGTGGCCTCGCCGCTGGTCACGCTGCGCGACGACCCTCGACGCCTCGGGGGGGCGGCCAGCGCCCGTTACGATGATGAAGGCCTGCCGACCTGCGACAAGGCCATGATTTCGGGAGGCATCCTGCGCGAGTATTTCCACGATTCGGCTACGGCCGCGCGCGCGTCAGCGGCCCCCAACGGCTGCGGTTATCGCGGCAGTTGGCGCGGCCTGCCGGGTCCGGGGCCCTCGAACCTCTACCTCGCCGCCGGCCGGCTGACGCGCGAGGAGATCATCGCGGATACGCGAGACGGCCTCCTGCTCCTGGAAGTGCTCGGCACCCACATGGTGGACCCTGTCTCCGGGGAGTTCTCCGTGGGGGTCTCCGGCTACGAGGTGGAGAAGGGCGCGCTCGGCCGCCCCTTCAGGGGGGCCATGGTCTCCGGAAACCTCCTTGAGATGCTCGCGCGCGTGGACGCGGTCGCCTCCGATCTCGTCCTTGTCGGGTCCTTCGGAGCGCCGACCTTCCGGGTCTCGGCGCTCGACGTCGCTTAAGACCAGCGTGAGTGCTTAGGGCAACGCCAGTTCGGCGGAGTAGGCCACGATCATGAGCGAGACCGGCCCCTTGCCCGCGTTGACGGTGACGAAGCCGTTGAGGGCATCGACCTGGGAGGCGGATTGCCCGGTCTTGAGGTTGACGCTGAGGCCCTGGCCGCCGCGAATCTCCGTGATCTTGAGGTCCTCGTTGCGGGTCAGGCAGCGCCCGTAAATCTTCACGAAGTCGTCGCCGGTCCGGATGTCGCGCACCACGGTTGGCAGGATGCACTGGGTCAGCGCGGCCTGGACGGCGCTGATGGAGGCCGGGGCGACCTCGCCGCGGGTGAGCACGCGCACGGCGTGGCCCATCAGGCGGTTCTCACGGCGGCTCAAGCCCGCCATCAGGTCGCGGTGGGGCTTGGTGCCGGCAATCAGGTCGGTCTTGAGGATGAGACCCATTTTGGCTGGCTTGCCGACCTGAGAGGCGGAGAGAAATCCTGCCTGGATCTCAAGTTTGGCGGCAAGCCTGCGGCCCACGGCGGTCAGGCAGGGCGCGATCAGGTCCGAGGCTTCTTCGAGGGTGAAGGGGCGGATCGTCTTGATGTCGAGCACGCCGCACTCGCCGATACCGGCGAAGGCATCCTGCGAGGCGAAGGCCATGATGGCGGGGTCGAGAGCCGTCTCGAAGCGCCCGGCACCGGCGGCGAGAGTCTCTGAAGTCTGGCAAAAAGCCGGGACCGTGAGCGTCACGACGGCCAAGAGAAAGTTGATCATGGTCCCAGTGTACCCAAAGGGCCTATGACACACTTAGGACTTCTGTCAATCTTGTAAGTTGATTTGGATCAACCCCGGGGACCGCTTCACTCCCTGGCCGGAGCGTTCTTGGGCAGCCAGACCCCGGAGATGAGCCCGGAGAAGACCTCCAGGCCGTCGCGGGGCCCGCCGACGATCTGTATCTCCACGCGGCTGAGAATCTTGTTTGTGCGGAAATAACCCTCGTCGTCAAAGGAGGCCTGGCAGGCGACGGTCTCGCCCGGAGAGATGGGATTGGCGAAAACGCCGTGCTCGATGTGGGTGAAGTAGCCCACGAGCTGGTTGATCTCCTCTACGGAGATGCGCAGGGACATGAGGTAGATGCACCAGGCCACGCTGCCGACCTGGGCCGACATCTCGATAAGTTTGAAGGGGGGCACGCGGGCGCCGTTAGGGGGATAGCCCGCGCAGTCCTCGGGCTTCCAGGTGTAGGAGCCGATGATGTGCTCCTCGTCCATCTCGAGGATCTTGTCGATGAAGCGCATCGGCCGCTGCTGGGGGACCATGGCCAGGACCTGCTCGGGGGTCAGGGCTTTCACGAGAGCCCTCCGGGGGCGCGCTTTTTGAGCTTGCCGCCGAAAGCCATTGCGCTGGCGACGGGGTAGTCGGTGTAGCGGATGTCCTTGTGGACGCCGACATTGGCGTTTGCACAGTTCAGGATGGGGCGGCCGTCGGCGAAGACTGCCGCGTCGGCGCGCACGAAGGCGTCTCCCGTCTCGGCGACGCGGACCGTCTTGAGGATGCGGATCTCGTAGCGGATGTCGCGGTCCTCGGGGCGGATGTCGTCGAAGACCTCCACGCGCTCAAATCCGAGGGCCCGGCCGGTCCCGGCGTTGCGGCCCCAGGCTTGGAAGACCCCGATGAGCTGCCAGACGGCGTCGATGGAGAGCGCGGCGGGCTTGACTGACGGGGTCATCGCGAAGAACCAGTCCGTCGGGGCGTTCGGGCGCGAGGCCAGCACCGTTGCTTCTCCGGTGGCGAGGTCGACGGCGATGCGCTCGATCCTGCCGATTTCCAGCATCAGGTCGCAGGGCAGCAGGGCGACCTCCTCCGGAGGATCGCTGACGAGAGTGCCGCGCGAGAGCGCGACGATCTCGGCTCGCGTGAAATGGTCCCGGGCGGCGAACTCGTCGTAGGTGAGCGGGCGCATCGCAGACCCAGCTTCCTCGGTCGCGGTCGTCTGAGGCTTGGTCGAGGGCGCCTCCCAGAAGGCCGTGCCGACCTGGACGCTGTCCATGGTGTAGACCAAGGTTCCATCGACGCTGACGGAACCCTTGCCGGTGATCAATACGTCCTCCCTGTCGCGCTCGACCGAGAGGATATCGACATGGTAGACGACGGCATTGTCGTACGGCCGGATCTGTCCGAAGAAGGAGACGTTCTCCATGCCCAGGCTCTTGTCGCAGCCGGAGAGCCCCCGCCAGGCCGCGAAGAACTTCAGGCACTGCCAGACGGCGTCGACGCCCCAACAGCCCGGCATCACCGGGTCGCTGAGGAAGTGGCAGCCGTAGAACCACTCGTCGAAGCGATTGTAGCGCACGGCCGTGATGACCCCGGTGCCCGTGGCCGCGTCCCAATCCAGGCGCGTGACCTCATGAAAGGGCAACAAAAGGTAGCCGGGCAGCCGAGGAAGGCCGTCCGGTGCGTCCGAGATCAGACGGCCCTGCGCGTAGGCGGAGATCTCATCAGGACCAAAGCGTGATTTCCGGCGGAACTCCTCATAGTTCACCGGCGGATTCTAGCATGTCGCCCCTCTGATATGGGATGATGCTCCTGTGAGCGCTCGCGTCTTCAAGCTCGACAACGGCCTGCGCGTCGTGGTGGAGACGGACCGCACGGCGCCGTTGGTTGCCGTATCCATCACCTACCGGGTCGGTTCCCTGGACGAGGAGCTCGGTCATGCGGGTTTCGCCCACCTCTTTGAGCATCTGATGTTCCAGGGCACGAAGAACCTTCCCCCCAACGAGATCTCGCGGCTCGTCGAAACCAACGGCGGCGTGGACAACGCCTACACGATGAAGACGAATACGACCTACCACGAGGTCGTGCCCTCCTGGGCGTTGGAGGCCGTGCTCTGGGCCGAGGCCGACCGCATGCGGGGCCTGCTTATCTCCCCGCGCGAGCTGGAGATCGAGAAGCGCGTGGTGCTGGAGGAGATGCACCAGAGTTACTCCAACCAGCCCTACCGCCGGGCCACCGACGTCGTGATGGGCGAGCTTGCCTTTTTTCGTTGGGAGGCCGCCCACTCCACCATCGGCGACGAGACGGATTTGCGTGCCGCCACCTTAGAGGACGTGCGCCGCTTCTACGACCGGCACTACGCCCCCAATAACGCCGTGCTGGCCCTCGTCGGAGACCTTTCCGTCTCAGAGGGGCGTCGGCTGGTCTTGCGCCACTTCGGACCCATCCCGCGCCGTGCGCGTCCGCGTCCGCGCGACCTGTCCGAGCCCCGTCTCCAAGGGGAGAAGCGCCGGCGCGTCAGCGATCCTTTGGCCAAGAATCCTCTCCTGGTCGCCGGTTGGCATACGCCGCGCCGTGGAAGCCGAGATTATTGGGGCTTGATGGTTTTGGCCGGGATTCTGGGCGGCGGAGAGGACAGCCCGCTGCACGAGGAGTTGGTCAAACGCTTGCGCCTAGCGCTCTCCGCCAGCGGGCACATGCCCTATTGGTCGAGCCACTACAACGCGCGGGGAACGGATCTCTTCGGAATTTTCGTGACCGCTCGCGCGGATGCCGATCTGGGCGCGGTCTTGAAAGCGCTCGATCAGGTTCTTAAGCGTTTCCTCACGAAAGGCCCGACCGAGGATGAGCTTTCTCGAGCGAAGATCCAGATCGAGCGCTCGTGGCTGGAAGGCCAGCAGTCGCTGGGCGACCGCGCCCAGACACGGAGCTCCTACGCGGCGCTGGTGGGAGCTCCCTCCGGCTTCGCGCGCGACTTCCGACTCCTGCTGAAGACCAGCCGTGCCGACGTGCGCCGCGCCGCCAAGCGCTGGCTTGGGTCGCGCGGACGCGTGGTCATGGAGGTCGTACCCGGCTCTCCCGTGGCCGCCGGTGCCTTGACGGTTGCCGCCGTGCCTCCTGAGGCGGCGCCGCGCGGTCCCTCGGTCCCGCCGCCGACTTCCGGGCCGGTCCGCCCGCTCGTCCTGCCGCGCCTGGCGCGCTTCCGCCTGTCCAACGGCCTGGACGTCCTCCTTGTGCGCGACGCACGCCTGCCGTTCGTCGAGGCGCGCCTGGCCCTGCCCTCGGGGCGCGCGCACGAGTCCGCCGAAGAGGAAGGTCTTTCGCCCGCCTGCGAGGAGCTCATCCTCAAGGGCTGCGAGGGGCAGGACGGCGCGGCGCTCGCGCGGGCTTTCATGGGTCTTGGCTGGGCGGTGGGCACGACCGGCGAGGCCGAGTGGCTGAAGTTCTCCGCCTCGGGCCTGGCGCGCAACTTCGACGCCTTCTGCGCTCAGCTCTTCCGCGTGCTGAGCACCGCGAACTATCCGGAAGATGAGTTGGCACTCTGGCGGGAGAATGCGGTCGAGGAGCTCGCCATGAGGCGAGCGCAACCTTCGTTTCTGGCTGAGGAACGCCTGAGATCGGAACTCTTTGACGGACATCCGTATTCGCGCGGGGCGCTGGACGAGGCCGCCATCACGGCAGTGAGCGCCGATCGCCTTCGGTCCTACCATGCCGCGCGCCTGAGGCCGGCCGGAGGCTGCCTGGTGCTGGCGGGCGACCTGCACGAGGATGAGGCGCGGCGCACGCTGGAGAAGTCGCTTTCGTCCTGGACCGCGGGCGCGGCTCCGGCCTCCCTCCCGCCTCTGCCGGACCATGGCCGGGCGCGCACGGTCCTGGTGCCGCGTCCCGGTTCCGCGCAGGCGACTTTGGTCGTCGCGCAGACCATGACGATGACGCCCCACGACTCTGACCACCTCGACTTCGTCGTGGCCAATCACGTCCTCGGCGGGACCGCCAACTCGCGCCTCTTCGAGAACCTGCGCACGCGGCGTGGTTACACCTACGGGGCCTACTCCTCGATGGAGGTCTACGGGAAGGGCACGGTCTGGTCCGCGGGGGCCGACGTGCGTTCCGACTCGGCGCCTTCAGCGCTGGTGGAGATCCACGCCGAGGCGGAGCGCCTGCGTTCGCAACCCATCGCCGCGGAGGTCCTTTCTTCTTCCAAACGGCATCTGGCCGGTCTTTTCCTGATGCGCCTGGCGTCTCTCGACCGCGTGGCGAGCTACCTGGCGGCTGTCGTTGAGAGCGGGCGCGATCCAGCGGCCGTGATGACGAGCTACCAGGCCCGCTTGGCCGCCGTCACCCCCGAGTCGGCTCAAGCCGCGGTGCGTCGACGTCTGGATTGCGGGCGCTTCGTGGCCGTCGTGGTGGGCGAGGACGCGGCTCTTCGTCCAGCGCTAGGCTTGTAAAAATATATGTAGAATACCGCCATGAAGACACTTCTCTCGGTCACCGTCGTCCTTGCGGGACTTGCAGCGCCCGCCGTCGCCGGCGTCAGCTTCGGCGTCGATCAGACCCTCGGCTCCAGCAACTATCGGGGCACGCGGGCCAAGGCCTCTCTCGACTTGGGTGACGCAGTCTATATCGAGCCCTCCTTTTCCACGTATCGCTCCGACACATCGAGCGGCTCCTTCAACACCTTCGGCCTGCGCGGCGGTTATGAGACGGGCCCTGTCGCCATGGGCGTTGAAGCCGGCTTCCAGCCCAAGACCAACGGCTATCAGAAGACCTATGTGGGCGGCGACCTGACCTTCTCGCTGACTCCCGGCGGCACCACGCACGGACGCAAGATGGCCGGCCCCTCCTCGGAGGGTTCCCAGACCTTCGGGTCGGGTTTGGCGGGAGTGGATGTCGGCGGCGCGCTCATGCACACCCGTCACTCGGATGATTTCTCGGCGGCGGGTGTGGCGGCCATGGGTCGGCGTCGCGCGGCCGCGACCGCGCGCGCGAACAAGCTTACGATCGGCCAGACCGACCTTTCCGTCTTCGCCGGCCTGCGCTTCCTCATCACGGAGATCAGCGCCGAGTTCACGAAGAGCGTCTACGGCAAAAATCTCGACGCCGCCAGCGTGCGCGAGGCCCAGGCGCTGTCCTTGAGCGGCTTCGGCGCCACCGTTCAGGGCTTCCCGGACACGAGCATGAACTTGAAGCTCAAGTGGAAGAGCCTGCCGCTGGTCAAGCCGTATCTTAGTTTCACGCGCACCAAGTTCAAGCTCGGTGCGGAGCCGTCGGACGCCTACGAAGCCGGCGGCACGGTCGGCCTGCAGATGTTGAGCGTGAAGGCCGCCTACCAGCGCTATACGCAGAAAGGCTACACGGACCAGAACTTCTTCTCCGTCGGCGCCGGGCTCAACTTCTGAGCGGTCCGGTCTCACGCGGCCGCTCACCCTAGGCCCATTGTCCGGCGGCTTTGACCCGAATGGCCCAGGTCCGGGAGGTCGTCCTCCGTATACACTGGTGTCGTGATCCCGCCAACCCGACGCGCCGTTCTCCTCGCGATCCTCGCCGCTTCCGTCTCGGCGGCGGCCGCCGTCGAAGTGTCGGCGCCCCGCGTGCTCTTGCCCGGTTTCGGAGCGGGATTCGGGGCGGTTGCGTTCACCCTTTCCGGGATGGGCCTGCCGACGTTGCCGCCATCCCTGCCCATGGCGGCGCCTCTCTTCGCCCCCTTGCCGTCTGTCGCCCCGATCGTGGCGGCCGCACCCGTGGCCGTCAGGCCCGAAGGCGCGTCGGCGCTGGAGGTCTTGCGCTCGGCCGCCGCCTCTTATGGCGATAAGAAGAATCATGGTTTTGGCGGCCGCCAGGCTTTCGATGGCTTGCGGCAGCGCGCCGCTTCCCCGGCGGAGGGGGTCTTCGTCGTCAACGATGAGGGCGTCCAAATCAATAACCGCGCCGCCGCGTACTATGAGGAAGTCCGGCGCATGGTCGATCAGTACAAGGGGAAGCTCGATCTTTCCGAGAGCCTGGACGTGATGGACGACGCTTATGGCGACGTGCTGGCCAAGGTCTCGGCGGTGGAGGCCGTCGCGAAGGGGCGCGGCCTGTCTCGGGAGAACACCCACCTGGAAGAGACTTTGGTCTGGGTCGACGGCGTGCTGAGCGATGGCAAGAAGAAGGTCGCCGTGCATACGCACCGCGTGTTCTTCCACCATGCTCAGAATCCACAGTCCGAGATCCGCGAAGGCATCCGTCGCGTGGACGGCTACATCAAGGACGCCGAGGCCTTATTCGCGCGCGGCGGCAAGGCCGAGAGCCAGATGGGCCGGATCGACGAGATCGCGCTTGTCTTCGATGCTCGCGGCCACCGGGAGATCAAGGACCATCTCCGCCGGCGCGGCTCGGAAGTCTCCAAGCGCACCGGCGGCCGCATCGCCTTCAAGTTCCTCGATGAGCTCGCCCCGATGCCGAAGGAGCAGTCCGTCATCCGCGCGAAGCTCAACGATCTCGTCAAGAAGTATCAGGGCGCGGGCCTCTCAAAGCTCATTGAGGGCGTGATCTACTCCCGCTATGTCGGCCTCCTTTTGGAACTCAAGACGCTCGAGCACTATCACAAGCTCGGCTATAAGATTCTGCAGAGCGGCCGTGAGCTGTTCGACGCGGAGGGCCTCTACGTCAGCGAGCTCGATGTCGTCGTCTTGAGCCCGGAAGGCAAGGTGATTGTCGTCGAAGCAAAATCGGCCCGCGTCGGCCTTCCCAATGAGGAGATCCTGAAAGACAAGATCGTCTACAAGTTGGAGACCTACAAGAAGTTCCAGGCCCAGCTCAACGCGATGATCGGCCGCAAGTTCGACGCGGTCGTTTTCTCGATGGACGTCGCCATCGACCCCGAGACCCCCGCCTCCGGGCGCTTGACCGAGCGGGACATGCGCAAGCTGGAGCTGGTCGAGTTCCTGCGCGCCAAGGAGGGTGAGCTCTCCCGGAAGTATGGATTTCCGGTGAGTTTCCTGTTCCTCCAGAGCGGCCCTCCGAATGCCGCCCCCGCGCGCCGCCGCTAAAAAGGGTCTCCGTCGGCGCCGGTTTCTCCCCCCGTGGTGGCAGATGCGTTGCTATCACACCGCACTCAGGGGAACCCAGCCATGATCAAGAAGCTTAAAGCCGGCGGCGTCACCTACATCGCGATCGGGGCGCTGATCTTCCTCGTGTCGATGGGGGGGGATGGTCCATTATTCCGAGAGTCCTGGTTTCTGCAACTCCTGCCACATCATGGGGCCTTACTACGAGGCCTGGAAGGCCTCGAAACACAACAAGATCGCCTGCGTCGAGTGTCATTATCCCCCCTCGGGCGTGAAGACCATCCTCTGGAAGAAGTTCCAGGCCTCCACCCAGGTCGTCAAATACATCACCCGCACCTATTCCTCGAAGCCCTTCGCCGAGGTCGAGGACGCCGCCTGCCTGCGCTCCGGCTGCCACTCCGAGCGTCTCCTCGATGGCTGGATCGTCGACAAGAAGCGCCACATCCGCTTCAACCACACCTCGCACCTGAGCCGGGACAACGAGGGGCGCCAGTTGCGCTGCGTGTCCTGCCACGGCCAGGTCATGCTCAACAAACACATCGAGGTCAACTTCAAGACCTGCTACCTCTGCCACTTCAAGGGACGCACCTCCGAGCGCGACATCAAGCCGCTCAAGGGCTGCCTGGGCTGCCACGAGATGCCGACGCAGAACTTCAAGCTCGGCAACATGACCTACAACCACAAGGAGTTCGTTTCCCAGCGCAAGGTCGCCTGCACCGACTGCCACCTCAACACGGTGCGCGGCACCGGCAACGCGCCCAAGGAGCGCTGCGTGGACTGCCACAACACGCACGAGAAGATCGAGCAGATCAACGACGTCGTCGCTCTGCACAAGAGCCATGTGGCCGGCCACAGCATCGGCTGCTTCCGCTGTCACAACGAGCTGCACCACGGTTTTGCCGACAAGGAAGAGGAGGAGAGCCTGCACATCCATAAATCGGCTTCCTCCTCCATCTTCTCCGCGTCGCCCCCGCACGCGACCCAGGAGCCGGCGTCCCCGTTCGTTTGCGCCAACTGCCATCAGGACAAGCACATGGGCCAGGAGGAGATGTACACCGGCCAGGCCCAGGTCCTGGGACTGCCCGAGATGCCCAGCCCCATGTTCGCCGCACGGGTGGCTTGCATCGGCTGCCACTACGATGACGGCAAGACGCGCAACAGTCCGGACCGCGAGTTTAATGGCATCAACTCCAAGCCCTCCGAGCAGTCCTGCGTGAAGTGCCACGGCCCTAAGTTCGAAGGGCTGTGGGGCCAGACCAAGAAGGCGCTGGCCGCCGACCTGTTCGCGCTCGACGCCAAGCTCGCCGCGGCGCGCGGCGGGCTGGAGAAGTCCGGCCTGACGGGCGCGGAGCGCGACACGGCGCGCAAGAATCTTGATAAGGCCGCGCGCCTGCAGCGCTTTGTCCGCGATGCCCACGGCGAGCACAACGTCTACCTGGCGTCCAAGGCCCTGCGCGAGTCGGACCGCCTCATCGCCGAGGCGGGTGAAAAAGCGAAGGCGACCCTGCCGGACACCTCGGGCCTGCCCATGGTGTCGGGCTCCTACTGCGCGATCCTCTGCCACGAGAAGGTGGGCGTGAAGGTCCCGCCGGAGACAGTCAAGCATGCCGGCAAGACCATGCCGCATAAGATGCACTCCGACATGATGGGCTGCGTGAACTGCCACGAGATTGGCGGCCACAAGAAGGTCCCGCTGCTCAAGGGCGTGGAGTCCAAGTGCCAGGAGTGCCATCCGAAATGAGAGAGTCCAGCAGCTCCTTGAGCACGACGGCGTTGTTGCGCGCCGTGTCTCGAGAAGCGTAGACCAAGGTCACGGTCCCGCGCCGGGCCATGATGGAGAGCCGTTCCAGGGCCTCGAGCGCGGCGGGCGCTTGCAGTTGGGTTCGGTAGCGGGCGCAGAAAGCCGCCCACTTCTTGGCGTTATGCCAGAAGAAGCCCAAGAGCTCCGCGCTGGGGGCCAGGATCTTGGCCCACCCGTCGATAGCCGCGGACTCCTTGCGGACCCCCTTGGGCCAGCGCAGGTCCACCAGGACCCGATAGCCGTCCTCGGGCGAGCGGACGTCGTAGATCCTTTTGAGCTTGACCATCGCCGTCCGCGTCAGCGCGGGCGGCGCCGGTTGCGCCAGACGGGGCGTCCGCTCTTGTTGCCGGCCGCCGAGCCGGGAACTGGGGAGGCGCCGTAGTCGAAGTTCTCCAGAGTGCGGCGTTCGATGACCTTGCCCATCCTGCGCTCGATGTCGCGGATCATCCCCTCGTCGTCGCGCACGACCAGCGTGTAGGCGTCGCCGGTCTTGGCCGCGCGCGCGGTGCGGCCGATGCGGTGGGTGTAGGCTTCCGGCGTGCCGGGGATGTCGTAGTTCATCACATGCGTGATCTGCGTCACGTCGATGCCGCGCGCGGCGATGTCGGTGGCGACCAGCACATGGATCTTGCCGGAGCGAAAGCCGTCCATCGCCGCCTTGCGGCGGTTCTGTGACAGGTTGCCCTGCAGATCGGTCGCCGACCAGCCGGCTTCCTGGACCTTCTGCGCGATGCGCTTGGCGCGGTGCTTGGTGCGGGTGAAGACCAGGATGGACTCGCTGCCCGCGCGGCGGATCAGCTCGAGCAGCAGCGGGGTCTTCAGGTGGTCGGGCGTCGGATACAGCGCGTGGGTGACCGTGGCCAGGGGCTCGGTGTGCTTGACCTCGACCGTGACCGGGTTCTTTAGGCACTCGTGGGCCAGGCCCCTCAGCGCGTCGGGCATCGTGGCCGAGAACAGGAGGGTCTGCCGGGTCTTGGGCAGGCGCGCCAGTATCTTGCGGATGTCGGGCAGGAACCCCATGTCGAACAGCTGGTCGGCCTCGTCCAGGACCAGGACCTCGATGTGCCCGGGTGAGAAGGTCCCCTGGCCCATGTGGTCCAAGAGGCGCCCCGGGCAGGCGACGACGATCTCGGCGCGACCGCGCAGGCCGTGGGCCTGGGCGTGGGCGGAGACGCCCCCATAGACGGCGATCGTGCGCAGCCCGGTGTGCTGGCCGAGCGCCGCGAAGACCGAGCGGATCTGCTCGGCGAGTTCCCGCGTGGGGGCCACGACCAGGGCGCGCACGACGCCGCGCGGGCCGGTGCTCAACCTCTGCAGGATGGGGAGCGCGAAGGCCGCGGTCTTGCCCGTGCCGGTCTGGGCCAGGCCCAGGCAGTCGCGGCCTTCCAGCACGGACGGGATGGCCTGCTCCTGGATGGGCGTGGGTTGAGCGTATCCCTGCCCGCGCAGGCCGGCGACGATGGCCGGATGAAAG
>CAYHNV010000044.1:0-15119 GCA_964358065.1 uncultured Elusimicrobia bacterium
CGGTGAAAACTGCTAAATTCGGAGATAACTTTTCGAGATGTGCGGAATGTACGCTTGAGTTCTTCCAACATTCCTGTCAACTCCTCCGCTTCCATCTCGCATTCGCCCAGCAACTCTTCGGCTGTAGTGGGCGCCTTCTTTGTTCGGTATACCATCGGCGATTCCCTCCCGGGTCCAACGAAATGACGCGGGAGGATAAAGCGTTTGACTTCCCGCATAACTAGCAGTATACTAACTGCTAAACAGGAGGCAAACGACAATGATGACATCTTCACGACGGGGTAGATTCGCAACACTTAAACGGGAAATTCTTGCGCTTGGGCTCGTGCGTCCGGGAAGCCTGCTCCAGCGATTTATGCCTTGCGGCAATCCGGCCTGCCGCTGTATGGGGCGACCTCCGCGGTTGCACGGGCCCTATCACCAGTGGACCCACAAAATCGCGGGCAAGACCAAGACGATCCGCCTCTCGCCTCAGCAGGCCCGTCTATGCCGAGGGTGGTCGAGCAACCACAAGCGGCTCAAACGCTTGCTCCACCAGATGGAGCAATTTTCCCTCAAAGAAACAGACCGAATTCTCGGCGCGAGATCGCGGCCATGAGGTGCGGTAAGTCAGGCCGAGGTGTTTTCGCACAGTAGAGGTACGTTAAGTGGTTCAAAAAAACAGAAAATTGACAGGGAAAAATGGAGTATAATTTCAAATCACCATGCCCTCTCAATATTTTGCTTTGTGTCTTGTGCCATTGCTATTTATTTCCACGCCTGGGATGGCGCAACAGTCCAAACCATATAATTTGACTGGCGCGACCTCATCTCACCCGGAGAATCATTTCGCCACAAGTTTTACTATGAGCGGTACGACTACGGCAGCGGTGGCATATTTTCTACAAACCGGAGGCCAAGCTTTGGGCATTAACGATATGAGCTTGGTCTTCGGGGGATTGTTCGACGTTAACCACGACTGGAAGCCTCCCCATAATTTACATAGGGTAGGACGCAGTGTAGATGTTGATCGTTGTGCAACTGCCGCTACCGGGGCGGTTTTGGTGAATCAGAAACTTTTGGATCAGATTATGAAGATTAATGGTGGGAGCCGAATCGTTGAAGCTCCATTAAAACCGCCCCCATGTCAAGGACCTGCTAATACACCGAGAATACATTATGAATTTAGGCAATAAAAAAAAATTAAAAATAGCCCGTTTGAAATACTTACTAGTTCTGCTCATTGGGTTTCTTTCCCGGATGAGCTATTCCCAAGTCCAATTATTGCCCGGAGAGGTCCTTCCTGTACTAAAGGATGTTAGGGTCAGCGTATCTGCGCAGTTCTCCCCAAATGGCATTTTTACTTATTCCTACGCTATTGTGAATCTCCCATTAAACACCGGGAAGATTGATCGCGTAGAGGTAGATATTTCACGGGACACTTCATCAGTACAATTCGGAGCAGAAGGTTTGATAAACGATAACAGCTTTGTAGAGTCTATAGCCAATCAAGCCTTATTAGTTCCGATTGGATTACGTTCTCCAACAAATTGGATTTCCGGCTTGAATGTTGACCGAACAGCTGGTTGGGGTGCAGTTGCTGTTGAACAGGAAATAGCTCCCGGGAAGATGTTGGATGGATTTTTAATTCAAAGCAGAGGCGTACCAGGGATACGGGGCATTACGCTTCACCCTGAATTTGCACAGACGCCTGTGGATGAGGCCAGCGAGTCAGATGTACAAAGACTTGATGCCATAGAAAAACAGATTAAATTTAACACCGTGACAATTGGGCCAGATGCCCCTGAGTCTCTAGAGCCCATATCGTTAATCGACCGTCTTATTTCCTTGAAGCACCAATCCATTTCCCTGCGCTGGATTTTCGGCCCAGGTTCGAAAGGGATCACTAATAGTTTGGACGCTAAGCTCAACGCCGCTAAAGACTCAGTATCACGAGGAAATAATGATGCCGCCAAGGGCCAGCTTGGCGCTTTCATTAACGAAGCAGAAGCTCAACACGGCAAACATCTGAACGACAATGCATTCTTTCTCCTGAAGGTTAACGCAGAATTTATCGTCAGCAAGCTAGGCTCTCCATGAAGACAAAGACGATGGGGGCTCTAGGGAGATTGGATTGGCCCTTCAGTTGATTCTTGGCGTGCGCAGTTTTCAGAGATAATCAGGGTATCCCGCGCTTCGGCGTCGCGCGCTTCCGCTGTAAGACCTGCGGCGACAGCCGCTTCGTGCCGTTCTCATGCAAACGCCGCATGGCCTGCCCGTCGTGCGATGCCAAAGCGACAGTCTCACATTGCACCTAATCCACGCGATCCGCAAGGGTTTCAGATCACCCATCCTTTCCATCCGCTGCGAGGCCAGCCGCTTCGAGCGATGGGATCCAAGCAACTCTGTGGCGAGGAGCGGATAACCTTCCAGCGGGGGGAGTTGGTCGCCGCATGACTGCACTACGCTGGCACTACGCTAGGACTTTCGACCGATTTTGCCGCTGGCGAAAAACGGGGAAGAAAGCTATTATTTCTTGAAGCTTCCCAATTTCTGGAGAGGTGGGTGAGCGGCTGAAACCGACGGTTTGCTAAACCGTTGAGCTTGTGCAAACGGGCTCCGAGGGTTCGAATCCCTCCCTCTCCGAATCTTTTAAGGACGGCTGTTCCTATTTCTTAAAAAAGGCCGCGAGCTCATCCAGGCTCTCCAGGCGCTTGCAAGAGGGCAGGGCCGAGAGGAATACCTTGCCGTAGCCTTTCTTGAGAAGCCGCGAGTCAAGGCAGACCACCGCCCCGCGGTCGCTCGAGGAGCGGATGAGGCGGCCGAAGCCCTGCCGGAACTTCATCACCGCCTTGGGCAAAGACCAGTCCGGGAAATACTCGAGCCCGTTCTCCTCCAGCCAGCGCCCGCGGGCCTCTTCCAGCGGAGAGCCCACGTTGGGAAAAGGCAGCTTCGTCAGTATCACGCAGGACAAGGCCGGGCCCGGCACGTCCACGCCCTGCCAGAAGGTATCCACCCCCAGCAGGACCGCGTCGCCCGCCTGCGCGAACTGGTCGAGCAGGGCCTCGTGGCCCGAAGGGCCCTGCGCCCAGACCGGGCGATCGGCGATCTTCCTGCGCAGAGAGGCGTGCACTTTTTTCAGCGTCTTCCAGCTGGAGAAGAGGATGAAGACCCCGCCCGGCACGCGTTCGATGATCTCCGCGCAGCGCGCCGCGATCGCCTTCGCGTGCGCCGCCTCGTCCCTGGGCTCCGGCAGGTCCGGCACGCACCAGAGCGCGGCCTGCGTGCGGTAGTCGTAGGGGGAATCCAAGGCAAGCTCGCGCGCGTCCGGCAGGCCGACCCGCTTCTTGAAGCCCGCAAGCCCGTCGCCGGAAGCCAGAGTCGCCGAGGTGAGGATCGTGGGCAGACCGCGCGCAAATAGGCTCTCGCAGAGGCGGCGTCCGACGTCGAGGGGCGCACAGCGCAGTTCGGGACCGTGTCGCGTCCAGGCGGCCCAGCGCGCCGTGGCGGGAGCCGGCTTCAGTATCTCGGCCAGGTCGCGGCCCAGCTGGGCCGCGCGGGAGTGGAGAGAGCGGAGGTCAGCCTCGACTGGACGGCCTTCATGCTCCGCGACCGCGGCGGCCAATGCCGCTTCGAGGCCCAACAGCTGGAGCGGCGCCGGCGGCGGGGAGGACTCGATGAGGCGCCCGCTCGTCTCGTCGTCCGGGCCGCTCAGACCCACCCCGCGGCAGACCTCCTCCAGGAAGCGCGCCCCCGCGTTCACGGCCGCTTCCGCCGCACCCGCAAGCGCGTCATCGCCGCACGGGCGCGCCGTCAGACGCGCCTCGTCGGCCAGGGCCACGATGCGCCCCAGCGACGCCTCACAGCCGAAGCGCGAGACCGCGGCCTCTTCGAGGTTGTGCGCCTCGTCGAGGATGAGGGCGTCGTGCGGCGGCAGCCGCGCGCCGGATAAAAGGAGAGCGTGATTGACCACCACGATCTGCGCCTTCTCGCAGCGCTCCCGGTCGCGCCGCCACAGGCAGCGCTCCCAATACGGGCCGGCGGGCCCCAGGCAGATGTCCGTGTCCCGCGCCAGCTTCTCCCATAGAGTCTGGGGGACGTCGACGGGCAGGGCCGAGCGGTGGCCGGTCTGCGCGTCCTTCGCCCATTCGTCGAGACGCGCCAGGACCTCGTCCTGGGCCGCGGGCAGCAGCGTCGGCTGGGCGCGCAGGCGTGAGAGGCGCTGGACGCAGAGATAATTATCCGAGCCCATCAGCATGGCCGTCTTCAGGGGAAGGCCCAGCTCGCGGAGGACCCGCGTCACGATCGGCAGGTCGCCGTTGATCAGCTGTTCCTGAAGGGCGCGCGTGTGCGTGGAGACCACCACGCGCCGGGCATTACGCGCCGCCCAAAGCGCGGCGGGGAGAAGATAGGCCAGGGACTTGCCGACCCCCGTGCCCGCCTCCACGACCAGGCTCTCCGTGCCGTCTAGCGCCCGGGCCACGGCCGCGGACATCGCTTCCTGCTGGGCGCGCGGCTCCCAGTCTTTCAGCACGCGAGAGAGCGGACCGTCGGCGGCGAAGACCGCGTCGAGCTTCACCCCGAGATTATAGCCTTAATCGGAAGCCCCCAAAGGCCCAGGGCTCATAGGGGCTAAAGACCTACTCAATAATGGGCCCTATGGCCACATAAGGTGCCAAGCATTAACTATTACTTTATCGTCGGTTCTTAAATACAGAAAGCCTGGCACTATAGGGCAAATATATTGTTATCCCCCAAGTTATCCACTTGTCCACAGCGTGCTTGACGAGGCTCCCGCGACCTGCTAAACTGCCGCCGGTGATGACAGACACTCCTGGGCCCATCGAACGCATGTGGAAGACGTCTCAGTTCCTCCCGCAGTCCGTGCGCCTCCTGGGGACCCGCTACAGAGCCCTTTTCCTGGCGCACGCCCAGCTCTGCCGCCCCTCGGGCGACGCAGGCCCGGTCGCCGACGCCATGGCTTTCATCGATTTCATGTCCCGCCAGGAACGGATCGGGCTCCTGGACAACGAACGCCGGGCGCTGAAAGCCGACAAGCGCGCCCTGCGCCGCCGCTTCCGCCTGAAGCGCAAAGGCGAAGACATCTCCGCCAGCGAGAAATGGAAGATACTGCAGTGGCTCGGACTTTAGCCGAAACCACGGACGAGGTCTCAGAGGACGACGGCCTCGTCGGCCAACCCTGGAAGACCATCCTCTTCAACTGCGACTGCCACACCTTCGACCAGGTGGAAAAAGTCGTGATCGCGGCCACGCGCTGCTCGCTTGCGCGGGCGCGCCGGATCTCCAATGAGGTCCACACGCGCGGCTCGGCGGTGGTCTGCGAGGGAACGCACGAGCGCTGCGAGACCGTCGCCGCGACCATCGGCTCCATCGGCCTGAGCGTCAAGGTCGCGCAATAGTGCGGTTTCCCGATACGCCGCAACGACGCGCGCTGGCCGTCTTCCTCGCCGCGGCCGCCCTTCGCCTTCTCCTCTGGTCGCGAATGCTGCACCACCCCGAAGCCTACATGCGCCCCGACAGCACAGACTACCTGCGCCTGGCCGACAGCATCCTCCGCGGCGCCTTTGAGGGGGCGACGGGCGCGCCCGACACGTTGCGCACCCCGGGCTATCCGGCGCTCCTCGCGCTGCTGCAGCTTGTCTCCGGCGATCCGCGTTGGGCCGCCCTTGTCAACATCATGCTCGACGCCGGCACAGCCGCACTCATCGCGTCGACCGCCGCGATTCTTGCGCCCGGCCCTTGGTCGTGGACCGCGGGCCTTTTGTACGCATTCGAACCGGTCGTTGCGGCCCATGCGACGCTGATCCTCTCCGAGGCGCCGTTCAACCTCCTGATGACTCTCGCCCTCCACTGCCTCGTGCGCGCGGGAACGGCGGCGCGCCGCAACTGGTCCATGCTCGCGGGATTCGCCTTGGCCTGCGCGGCTCTCACGCGCCCGATCGCCGTCTATTTATGGATGCCGCTGGGACTTGTGCTTGCATCCCGCTGGGGACCGCGCGGGACCAAGTCTCTGCTCCTCTTCGTCTTGGCCGCCACCGTCCCCACGGGGCTGTGGTGCGCGCGCAACGCCGCGCTCCATGGTTCCTTCTCCTTCACGTCCATCTCCGGCGTGAACTTTCTCTTTTATGAGGCCGCTGCCGTCAAATCGGTGGCCGAGGCGATCCCCGTCGCTCAGGCGGCCGACGAATTGGCTCGCGACTTCAAGCGCGAACACCCGGACCCGATCTTGAATCCTTTTGAGGAGTCGCGTCTGAGGCGCGCGGCCGCCCGTGGCTACCTGCTCGCGCATCCGACCGCGGCCATGCGCGCTCATGCCGCCAGCGCGGTCAAGCTGCTCGCCGGACCCGGCATCGACCTCATCGCCGAGGAGCTTGAGCCGGGGCGACCGATGCCTGGAAGCGATCTTCCCAGAGGAGAAGTCCGCGCCGGCGGCACCCGCGCATTACTGCGCGAACGACCGGGGCTTTGGGCCCTGCTCGTCTTCACGCTCGGCTCTCTGGCCCTCGGCTATGCGGCCGCAGCTTGCGGCGCCTGGCGGCTGTGGCGCGGACCCTCGCGTTTTGGCGCCTCGCTCATTCTAACGACGGCCGCCTACCTCCTCGCGCTGTCCATCGGAGGCTGGGCCTATTACCGCTTTCGCGTGCCTCTGTGGCTGGTCCTGTGCCTGCTCGCTTCCGGCGCCGCGCCCTCGCCCCCAGACCGGACTTCGTCTTGATTTTGTAACACTCGACGCGCACACTCTCCCGTAGCTGATGACATCCAGATCCATTCTCGCCGCATTTGCCGCGGCCCTGCTCGTCTGGGCCGCACCCGCGCGCGCCGCCGATCGCGCCGAAGCCAGGCGCCAATTCGACCAAGCGCGCGCCCTCCATCTGCGAGGAGAGTTCAAGGAGTCTCTGCGGACCGTCAACGACGCCCTCGGCGCGGACAAAGACCTCGGCCCCGCCTACGAACTCCGCGCCCGGCTCTGGTATGTCTTCGCAGACCCGACCCGCCAAACGCAGGATGCGCAGCGCACGCTCGCTCTCATCGAAGGCAGCTCCCTCGACGCCGAAGAGCTTGAAGCCCTGGGAGGGGCCCAACTCTTGATGGGGCAGAAGGCGAAGGCTTTGGAAACCCTCAACTCCGCGGTGCAGGCATCCCCGAGGCCTGCGAACGCGCTGGCGGCGCGCTCACGCGCCTGGCGGGAACTGGGTGAAAACGCGAAAGCCGTCGCGGATCTCGATAAAGCCCTCAAGGCCGACCCTCAGGCGGCCCTCTGGTTCTACGCGCGCGCGCGCGCCCGCTACGAGATGTCGGAAGACGCCAAGGCCGTCGCGGACCTGACCCAAGCCCTGCGCATCAATAAATCGTTTCCCATCGCCTACGGCCTGCTTGGCGCGGCCCTGGCCCGGCAGGGGGACTTCGCGCGCGGGATGAAGGCCTACGACCGGGCCCTCGACCTCGATCCCGAATACTCCTTCGCTTATCTCGGCAGGGCCGCGATCCACCTGCGGCTGGGCTCGGAAGCTGCCGCGCTCGATGAGTTCGAGAAGGCGGTCCACGCCGACGCGCAGCACTACGCGCCCTACTTCAACCGAGGCGAGATGCATTGGCGCGCCGGCCGGCGCGAGCAGGCTCAGTTCGATTTCCGCAACGCCCTCGCCGCCCCGAAACTCGCCGGCGACGCGGCGTTGGCGATCGGCGACCACTACATGTCGCTCCAGCTCTGGACCGACGCGATCGACGCCTACGCCAAGGCCAGGAGCCTCAATCGAGCCCTGCCGGCCTTGCTCAGGTCCGCCCAAGCCTGGGAAGCCCTCAAGGAACCGAGGAAGGCGCTCGAGAACCTGGACGAGGCCGTCCAGTTCAACCCTGAGTCGGCGACGATCCTCGCCGCGCGCGGCAGCCTGCAAGCGCGGCTGGGCCTGGAGAAGAAGGCGCAAGACGACCTGACACGCGCCGTCCGCCTGGCGCCCAAGGACGCCGACATCCTCGTGGCGCGCGCCGGCTACTTCGCTTCCCGCGAGAAGCCCCAACTGGCGCTTGAGGACTATGACCGCGCCATCGACATCGACCCTCAATGCGCCGCCGCCTACAGCGGACGCGGCGCCCTGCGCGCCAACGCGCTGGGCGGGGTCGCCAAGGCCCTTCTTGATGTGAGCAAGGCCGTGGAACTCCAGCCTCGCGAACCGGGATTCCACTTCTACCTGGGCGCGCTGCGCATGAGGGCCCAACTCTACATCCAGGCCATCGAGTCGTTCGATACGTCCCTGGCGCTCAAAGGGCCCGCCGCGCGCATCCTCGAACGCCGCGCCGAGGCGAAATCCTTGATCGGCGACCATGTCGGCGCCCGCCAGGACATCGTTCTCGCCTTGGAGAAGGACGCCAAGAACGCCTCGGCGTATTCCGCCTTGGGCGGCATCCGCTTGCGCGCGCGACAATACGAGCAGTCGGTGCGGGACTTCAGCCAGGCTCTCCAGCTGGATGAGGCCATCGCCGCCGCCCACGCGCGCCGGGGGCAGGCCTATGGCGCCCTCGGAAGGCTCAAAGAAGCGCTCGCCGACCTGCAGCGCGCCTCGGAACTCGACCCTCGTTCGAAGGAGACTTGGACGAACCTCTGCCAGGCCCGCCGTCTGATGAAGGACCCGAAGGGGGCTCTGCGAGACTGCGACCAGGCACTCGCCCTGGATTCCCAGCACGGCCCCGCGTACTTCCAGCGCGCCCTGGCACAACTCGCCCTCAAGCAGCATGCCCGAGTCATCGAGGACATGGACACGGCCTGGCAGCTCGGCGCTCGCCGCGCCGAAGGGCTCATCGCCCAAGCCATCTCCCACGCGGCCTCGCGCCAATACAAGGAAGCTCACCGCGCCTACCTCCAGGCCGTCGGCATGGACCCCTACGTGCGCAGCGCCTCCGTGGGCTTTGCTCCCGGGCACCCGGAGGGCGACGACTTCCTCTCCGCCATCGTGGACCTTGACGCGAGGATGCAGGAAGACGAACGCGACCCCTACGTCTTCATCCTTCGGGCCGACGCCCTGCACAACGCGGAGCATTTCGACAAGGCGATCCTCGAGTACACCAAGGCGATGGAGCTCGACGGCACTTTGGCCGACGCGTACACGGGACGAGGCATGGCGCTCAACGCCCAGGACGCCCTCGAAGCGGCTCAGCAGGATTTCGTGCGCGCCATCGAGCTCATGCCCGATGACGCCCCGTCCCGGATTCGCCTCGCCGTGACCCTGACGATGCGGCATAACTACAAGGCCGCGCTGGGCGAACTCGTCAAGGCCCTCCAAATCGAGCCGCGCAACGCCGAGGCCCGCCTGCGGGCCGGCAACGTCCGCTACTTCCTGAAAGAGTATGCCAAGGCCCTGGAGAACTACGCCCTCGCGGTCAAGGACGATCCTCTCAATGCCGACGCCCACAACGGCCTCGGGCTCGGTTTCTTCGCCCTCAAGCGCAACGACGAGGCATTGGAGAGCTTCAGCCGCGCGGTCGCGCTCAACCCCCTGGCCGACCGCTCCTACCGAAACCGCGCCGCAGTCTGGACGCGCCTGAAGAAGTACGGCAACGCCGCCGGAGACTTCCGCGCCGCCGGCATGGTCAACACGGACGCGACGCTCATCGAGGAATACCGCCGGCTCATCGAAGAAGCCGAGTCGCGCGCCGCTCACGGCAAGTCCTCTTAAGTTTTGGTTTTGCTACAATCGTGCCCGAAGCGACCATGCCCGAATACGACATCCCGGATCTGCTGGCTGCGGCCAAGCGCCCCCTCTTCTCCTTCGAACTCTTCCTGCCCAAGGCCCCCGAGGACCTGGACTCCTTCGTCGCCTTCGCGCGCGAGCTCAAGGGCCTCTCTCCCGACTACCTGACCCTCACCTACGGCGCGGGCGGCTCCGCCCGCGAGCGGACCATCGAGACCGCCGGACGGCTCCAACGCGAGACGGGCCTGCCCACGGCCGCGCACTTGACCTGCATCGCTCACACGCGCGCGGAGATCTCGGACATCCTCGACAGGCTGCAGGCCCTCGGCATCCGCAACCTCGTCGCGCTGCGCGGAGATGAGCCCAAGGACGCAACGGCAATCCCGCAAGCACGACGCGACTTCGCTCACGCCTCTGACCTCGTGCGCGTCGCGCGTGAAAGAGAAGCATTGAGGATTGCGGTGGCGGCATATCCCGAGAAACATCCCGAATCGCCCTCCGCCGAAGAGGACCTGCGCCGTTTCGCCGAGAAGGTCGCCGTCGGCGGCGATTGGGCCCTCACTCAGCTCTTCTTTGACGCGAGGGACTACTTCTCTTTCGTGCGTCGGGCGCGCGAGGCCGGGGTCTCGATCCCCATCATCCCGGGCATCATGCCCGTCACGGGCTATGCCCAGCTCAAACGCTTCAGCACGCTCTGCGGCGCGCGCATCCCGCCGGAACTTGATGAACGCCTGGCGGCCGTCCAGCACGACCCGCAGGCCGTGGTCGCGCACGGCATCGACTGGGCGGTGCGCCAATGCCGAGCCCTCCTCGACGGCAAAGCGCCCGGCATCCACTTCTACACGCTCAACCGCTCCCACTCGACGGCCGAGATCCTCTCCCGACTGCGTCGAGCATGAAAGCCTCGGCCGCCGCCGCGGCGTTCATCCTCCTGGCGGCGGCGGCAGCCCACGCCCTCATCTCTCCTCCGGAGTCTTCCAGCGCCGCCGTCGTCGGCGCCGTTCAGGTCGAACGGACCAACGTCTTCGATCCGGCGGTGCCGGGCGAGGACTGGTGGCCGTTTAGGACCGCGAACCGGATTCATATCCTCACGCGCGAGACGCTGATCCAGCGCGAGCTCCTCTTCTCCATGGGAGAGCCCTGGGACCCGCTCAAGGTCATCGAGTCCGAGCGCAACCTGCGCGCCAACGGCTCCTTCCGCCGCGCGGAGATTCTTCAGGTGCCGCGCCCCGACGGGAGCGCCGCCGCCGTGATCCGCACGCAGGACGCCTGGACCACCAACCCTCGCTTCGCCATCGGCACCGAGGGCGGCAAGAACTTCCTCTCCTACGGCATCGAAGAGAGCAACCTCCTCGGCTCCGGGAAAACCGTCTCCTTCGAGCGTTCGCAAGATGGGACTGTGATCTCAAACTCCTACGGCTACGCGGACCCGCGCTTTCTGGGCTCACGGCTGGGCATGAACGGCTCCTACGCGCGAGACCAGAATGGGGACCAGATCCATGCGGACCTCGCCCGGCCCTTCTACTCATTGGACGCGGCCCACGCCCTCGGGATTGGCTGGACTCGAACGCTGGGCGACGAGTCGCTGGTGCAGGACGGCAACGAATACAGCAAATTCCGCAAGCGAGCGCGATTGGCGGACGTCGCCTACGGAGCGAGGCTGAGCGGCGACAGGGATTTCGTCCAGCGCGCCGAGGCCGGCTGGTACAGCGAGAAGTTCCATTTCGACCCGAGCGCCGAGACGGTCGCGGGAACCCTCCCGGAAAGCCGGGAGCTCTCCGGCCCGACCGTGGGCTACTCCTGGTTCCAGCCGCGCTACATCAAGGAGACCAACATCGACCGCATGGAGCGTGTTGAGGACTTCAACCTCGGCAACGAGTTGAAAGTCCGAGGAGGCTTCATGGGCGCGGCCACCGGCTCCGACCGCGACCGTTGGATGTTCAATGTCTCGGACCAACAAGGCTTCAGTCTCGGCCCCAGCCGCTTCCTCCTGGCCAGAGCCGGCGCCAGCAGCCGGCTGGCCGCCGGGCGTTGGGAGAACGGACTCATCACCGCCGGCCTCAACCTATTCTGGAAGACCTATTGGACGCGCGAGCGGACCCTCGTCCTGCACACGGAAGCCTCCTCCGGCCGGTTCCTGGACCCCCAAAACCAATTGTCGCTGGGCGGCAACAGCGGCCTGCGCGGCTACAAGAACAACAGTTTCGTCGGAGGCAAGTCCATCCTCTTCAACCTCGAGGACCGCTTCTTCTTCGAGAAGGAATGGTTCCATCTCGTGCGTTTCGGCGGGGTCTTCTTCGCGGACTCGGGCGTCGTGGTCCCAGAAGGGAGCGGCTTCTCCTTCGCCCGCTTCAAGACCGACCTGGGCGCGGGCCTGAGATTCGCCGGGACTAGAACCCGCTCGGGCAGCGTGGCGCGCATCGACGTCGCCTATGCGCTCAACGGCGGCCCCGGGGGCTCTCGGGTGGTCGTGTCCGTGAAGGGGGGGCAGGCCTTCGATCTCTTCAGCAGTTCCACGCGACGGGTGACCACCAGTCCGGCCTCTCGGCTGTGAGCCTGCGGCCTAAAACTCGCACCGGTGCGAGTTTCGCATTCTAGCCAACCTGAGCAGTCATGAAATCAGATTTGCTAGGATGGCGCACGACTACATGAGGAAAGCGATCCTGCTTGCGCTCGGCGCCGCGGCCCTGTCCGCCTGTTCGATCGACCGGATGGCCCTGCGCTCGGTGGTCGGCGTTCTGGAGCGCGGGCGCCTCTCCGCTCTCGATGAGCCGGACTGGCAGACCGCGCGGGAGGCGATGGCCTCCCAACTCAAGCTCCTGGAGACCTTGCTCGTCGGCGACCCCGCCAACCGCGCGCTTCTGCGCCTGGCCGCGGAAAGCTTCGGCGGCTCCGCCTTCCTTTTTCTCGAGGACGCCGAGCCGGCTCGGGCCAAGGGGTTCTACCTCCGGGGACGAGACCACGCCCTGGCCGCGCTCGCCCTCAAGCGGCCGTTGCGGGACCTTGCCTCAAAGACGATCGACGACTTCGAGAATGCCCTCGAAACGGCGACGGGGGACGATGTCCCGGACCTGTTTTGGACCGGGTTCTGCTGGGGAGGCTCCATCAATCTTTCCAAGGACGATGCGTCCGCCTTGGGCGACCTCCCGAAAGTCGCGGCCGTCATGAAGCGCGTCGGGGAACTCGCCCCTTCCTATCATTTCGCGGGCGTCGACCTCTTCTTCGGCGTCTATTATGCCTCCCGTCCCGCGATGCTCGGCGGAGACCCGCGCAAGGCCAAGGCCCATTTCGATGCGGCCCAGCGGAGCACGAACGGCCGGTACCTGATGGCGCACGTGCTCAACGCCCGCTGGTACGCGGTCGCCGTCCAGGACCGGGCGCTCTTTGAGCAGCTCTTGAGGAAGACCCTCGAGTCGCCCGCGGGCCTTCTGCCCCAGGCACGACTCACCGACGAAGCGGCCAAGCGCAAGGCGGCCGTTCTCCTGGAGAAGATCGATGACTATTTTTAAACTCTCCGCCGCCCTCCTCGTCGTCGCGCTGGCGACCCCCGCCCGCGCGCAGACCGCGATCAAGTTCGCAACCCTGGCGCCGGACGGCTCGACCTGGATGAAGATTCTCGGCGAACTCTCCAAGGACCTCGAGAAGTCCACGGCCGGAAAGCTGAAGTTCAAATTCTATCCCGGAGGCGTCTCGGGCGACGAGAAGGACGTGGTCAAGAAGATCCGCATCGGCCAGCTCCATGCCGCGGGCTTGACCGGCGTGGGCCTGGGAGAAGTCGCCCCGCAGACGCGACTGTTGGACGCCCCCTGGCTCTTCCGCTCGCGCGTCGAGCTGGAGGCGGTGCGCGCGAAGTTCGGCGCGGACCTGGAAGCCTCCCTCGACAAAGGAGGCTTCGCCCTGCTGGGGTGGATCGAACTCGGCTCCGTCTATGTTTTCAGCAAGAACCCCATCGTCGGCCCCGAGGACATGAAGACGGCGAAGATGTGGCTCTGGGACGGCGACCCGATCGCTCTGGCCGCCTACAAAGCGCTCGGCGTCCACCCGATCGCGCTCTCGGTCGTGGACGTCATGCAGTCGTTGCAGACCGGGATGATCGACGCGGTGTACGGCCCGCCCTTGGGAGTCATCGCGCTGCAGTGGCACGCGAAGCTCAAGCACATCTACCCCGTGCCCATGGCCGAGTCCTCGGGAGCGGTCCTCGTCTCCAAGAAGTTCTTCGCCGCCCTTCCGGACGACCAGCAGGCGCTTCTCAAGGAGCTCTGCGCCAAGCACCTCAAGCATCTCAACGCCCTGACCGCCGTCGAGAACAGCAAGGCGCTGGAGGCCCTGAAGACGCAGGGCCTCCACATGGCGGCCAAGCCGGGCCAAGACACCATGAAGAAATACGAAGAGCTGGGCCTCTCGGCGCGCAAGGAACTGGCGGGGAAGCTCTTCTCCAAGGACCTGCTCGACCGAGTCGAGAAGGAACTGGCCACACTGCGTGCGAGAACGGCTCAGAAAGGCTGAGGACCTCCTCGCCTCGGCCGAAGCGGCGCTGATGGTAGCGCTGCTGGCGGTCATGGTCTTCCTCGCTTTCGCTCAGGTCGTCCTGCGCCGCTTCGGGGCGGGTCTGCTCTGGGCGGAGACCTTGCTCAAGCACTCCGTGCTTTGGACCGGTTTCCTGGGAGCCGCGCTCGCCGTGCGCGCCGAAAAGCACTTCGCCTGGGAGGCCGCGCACCTTGGCGCCTCCCCGCGGCACAAGCCCTGGCTGAGGCTGGCCGCCTCCGCCTCCGGGGCGCTCGTCTGCACGTTCCTGCTGAAGGCCTCCTGGACCTATTTCTTGGCCGAATACGCGTCGCCGGCGGCGCTCATGACGGTCGGCTCCGTCGTCGTCCCGGCCTGGGTCGCCGCGGCCGGCATCCCCGGGGGCTTCGCCCTCGTGCTGGCGCACCTGCTCTTCAAGACGGCGGACGCAGCCGCCGAGGCGGCCGGCCGATGACCGCGCTCTTCCTCGCCGCGTTCGCGGCCCTGGCCCTGGCGGGCACGCCGATCTTCGCGCTCCTGGGCGCCTTGGCCCTCTGGCTCTTCCATGGCGCCGGAATCGATTCCAGCGCCGTGATCATCGAGTTCGCGCGCCTGGCCTCCTTGCCGTCTCTCATCGCCATCCCGCTCTTCACTTTCGCCGGGTATGTCCTGGCCGAGAGCGGGGCGCCGCGCCGGCTCGTGGCGCTCGCCGAAGCCCTCTTCGGCTGGCTGCCCGCGGGCGTGGCCGTGGCGGGACTCTGCGCCTGCGCCCTCTTCACGGCCTTCACGGGCGCCTCGGGAGTCACCATCATCGCGCTGGGAGGCCTCATTTTCCCGCTCCTGCGCCGTCAGGGCTATCCTGAGCCCTTCGCCCTGGGCCTGATCTCCACGACGGGCAGCCTGGGCCTGCTCTTTCCGCCGAGTCTTCCC
>CAYHNV010000045.1:0-14937 GCA_964358065.1 uncultured Elusimicrobia bacterium
TCAAAGAGTTCTTCTTCGACGACGACACCTTCACGGCCGACCTGCCCCGGGCCGCTGAGATCGCCAAAGGCTTAGGCAAGCTGGGCATCACGTGGTCGTGCAATTCCCGCGCGAACGTCCCCTATGAATATCTCAAGACCTTCAAGGAGAATGGACTGAGATTGTTGTTGGTGGGCTATGAATCCGGCGATCAGCAGATTTTGAACAACATCAAGAAGGGCATCCGCGTCGATATCGCCAAAGAGTTCACCAAGAACTGCCGGAAACTGGGCATCATCATCCATGGGACCTTCATCCTGGGGTTGCCTGGAGAGACCGCGGAGACGATGGAAGCCTCGATCAAGTACGCCTGCAAACTGAACATCGATACGATCCAGGTGTCCCTGGCGGCCGCCTATCCCGGCACCGAGCTTTACCGTCAGGCCATGGCGAACAAATGGTACGACGAGAAGACTCTGGTGCGCAACGACGGCACGCAGGCTTCCGCCATCCAGTACCCGCACCTGCCGTCGGCCGCTATCGAGGCCGGCGTCAAACGATTCTACTCGAAGTTCTACGCCCGCCCCACCCCGATCTTCCGCATGCTCGTCGGCATGGCCAAGGACCCCGTGGAACGTTCGCGCCGCCTGCGCGAGGGCAGGGAGTTCCTCGACTACCTGCGCGGCCGCCAGAAGTGCGCGGAGAGCCGCGCCTGAGCAGCCCGCACCTGGAGTGGCCGTTGCTCGGCCTGGCGATGCTCGCCGCCGCCGTGGCCGGCCCGTCGTTGTTGACGCTCGTCTCGGCGCTGGCGGGCGCCTTCACGCTGGTCTTCGCGCTGGCTTGCGGCTTCTTCAGCCGACGGCTGCTGAGAGCTCTCCGCCGCCGTGAGCCCGTCCCTCTGCCGCCCGTCACCGTCATCAAGCCTCTCAAGGGCGCGGAGGCCGCGCTCTACGAGAACCTCGCCAGCTTCTGCCGCCAGGACTACCCCTGCTATCAGCTCCTGTTCTGTCTGCAGGCCACCGACGACCCGGCCCTGGCCGTGGTCACGCGCCTGCGCAAGGACTTCCCCGGCGTGGACATGGAGGTCGTCGTCTCCAAAAGCCGCATCGGCTACAACCCGAAGGTCAACAACATGGCCAACGCCTATCCCTTCGCCAAGTACGACCTGCTTCTGATGTCGGACTCGGATATCCGCGCCCGCCCCGATTTCCTGCGCCGCATGGCCGCCCCCTTCGCCGACGCCTCCGTGGGCCTGGTGACCTCTTTCTACCAAGCCACGCTCACGCACGGCCTCTGGGGGCACCTCGAAGCCCTCTCCATCAACGCTAATTTCCTGCCCCAAGCCCTCTGCGCGGCCTCCTTCGGGATGCGCTTCGCCATGGGAGCGGGCATGATGGTCCGGCGCGCGGCCTTCGAGGCGAGTGGGGCCTATCATAACCTCGCCGACCACTTGGCCGATGATTTCTGGCTGGGAGAGTCCATCCGCGAAGCGGGCTGGAACCTGGAGATCTCAGACGCCGTCGTCGACACCGTCCCGGACATCGCCGGCGCAGCCGAGCATTTCCGGCATCTGACCCGCTGGGCGCGGACCATCCGCATCTGCAATCCCTGCGGCTACGCGGCCAGCCTGGTCCAGCACGGCTTCTCGCTCTTGACCCTCAAAGTCCTCATCATCGGCCCGGACGCGCGCTCTTGGGCCCTTCTGGCGGGCATCTGGGCCGCCAAGGCCGCGACCAGCGCCGCCCTGTCGCACAGCCTGGGCGGCCGCCAGCCCTTGCGCGCCCTGTGGCTGTTGCCCGCAGCCGAGTGGTTCGGCTTCGCCGCCTGGATGGCGGGTTGCGCCTCTTCCCGCGTCCTCTGGCGCGGAGAGCTCTACGACGTCCAGTCCCATGGGCGCCTGGTGCCCGCTGGGGTTCACGCGACGACCCAGCCGGCAACGGTCGAACCCTAGACGCCATGAAGCCGCCTATGGGCATGAAGCGTCTTCAGGCGCTGTTCACGCCGCTCGTGCTGGCCCTGGGAACGGCGACCTTCCTGTTCCTGTTGTGGAAGTTCGAGCCCGCGCGCGTCTGGGGCCACCTGGTCGCCTTCGGCTGGGGCTTCGCGGTCCTGCTTCCCTTCCCGATTCTGGACCACATGATCAATGCCGCGGGCTGGAAGCTGTCATTTCCTCCCGACAGCTCCGGCAAGGTGCGCTTCCGGGACCTCGTGCGCGTGCGCATCGCCGGCGACGGGGTGAACTATCTGACGCCAAGCGCCAACATCGCCGGGGAGTTCGTGCGTCCCGGAATGATCGACGCGGGCCTGCCCCTCGACGTGCGCATGACGAGCGTGCTGGTCGCCAAAATCGCCCAGACGGCGGCTCAGGTCTTCTTTATCTTCAGCGGCCTGGGCTACCTCCTCCACGCGCGCCTCTTCGACTTCGAGGGCACCCAGGCGACTCTCGGCGCCGTGGGCGTGGGCGGGATCTTTCTCGGCATCGTGATCGGCGTGTCCCTGCTCGTCATGAAGCCTCCGAAGTGCTTCGCGCGCCGGTTTCCCGCCGCCGTGCAGTCCAGCGCGCCCGTGCGAACGCTCCTCAAGAGCTACCTGCTTAGCCACCCCGTGCGCCTGCTGAGCTCCATTGCCTGCTTCATGCTCGGCTACGCCTGGGGTGCGGCCGAGATCTGGATCATCTGCCGCTTCCTCGGAGCGCCCGTGGGGCTCGAAATGGCCTTCTCCATCGAGCTATTCAGCAACATGGTCGACTCCCTGGCCTTTATGGTCCCCGCCAAGATCGGCACCCAAGAAGGCGGCAAGGCCGTCATCTTCAAGGCCCTGGGCCTTCGCCCCGAACTGGGTTTTACCCTGGGCATCATCCGCCATGTCCGCGAGATCGCCTGGGCCGGCCTGGGGCTGGCGCTCTACGCCGCGCACGCCAAACGCGCTCCATCGGCCGGCTGATTCCGCCCGAGGATTGGGGTTCCGCCGTTCCCGGCTTCCGGCGCGAGATGCTAGAATGCTCCAGTGAGCGTAGCGGAACTGAGCCGGGAAAAGGACCTCGAGAACCGGTTCAGCTACGCCTGGAACGTCTACCGCGAGATCATCTCCCTGCACCGCAAGCAGTTCCTGGGCTGGATTGCGCCCCTGCCGCTGGAGTTCTTTAATGGCAAGAGCTTCCTCGACGCCGGCTGCGGCATCGGCCGCAACAGCCGTTGGCCTCTGGAGGCCGGCGCCGCCTCGGCCTACGCCTTCGACTGCAACGAGGCCACCGTCGCCGTGGCCCGTCAAAACCTCGCGCCCTTTCCCAACTGCGAGGTCGTTCTCCGGTCCATTTACGACCTCGACGGCCAAAAGCAGTACGACGTGGTTTTCAGCATCGGCGTCATCCATCACCTGCAAAGGCCGCGCCAGGCGGTGGAGAACCTCGTCAAAGCCGTCAAACCCGGCGGTACTTTGCTGCTCTGGGTGTACGCCCGCGAGGGCAACGAGGCCTACCTGCGCTGGGTGGACCCCATTCGCCGCGTCCTGACCTCGCGCATGCCGCCGAGCCTGGCCCGGATCTTGGCCAAGATTTCGACCGTTCTCCTTAAGGTTTATGTGCGTCTGCCGCATCGTCAGGAGTATTTGCGTCTGCTGCGAGAGCGCTCCTTTCGCCACGTCGAGGCGATGGTCTTCGACCAGCTCCTGCCCAACATCTCCAACTACTGGACGCGCGAGGAGGTGCTGGCCCTGATCGCCGGGCTTCCCGTGCGCCTGGTTCACCTGACCCACACGCACGGCATGTCGTGGACCTTGATCGCCGAAAAAACGTGAGGCGGGTCCCGCGCCTCCTGTTCGGCCTTCTGCTCGCCGTCCTCGCGGCTGAAGTCGGATTCTTCATCACCGCCCACTCGAACACCTTTGATGAGCCGGCCGTCATGGGCGCGGGCTTCTCCTACGTGAAAACGGGACGGCTTGAGTTGGAGACGCATGTCCATCCACCCCTGCTCAAGTACCTCTTCGGGATTGCGGTGAGCCTGGCCGGACCCGACTTCCATGAGGACTCGCCCGCGCTTAAACATGATATGCCGTACGTGTTCGGCCGCGACCTTCTCTACCACAATTCGGTCAAGCCCGAGGTTTTGATTTTTCTGGCCCGCCTGCCCAGCCTCGCGCTTTCGCTGGCTTTGGCCGTATGCCTGGCCCTCTGGGCCAAACGTTGGTTCGGGGACTGGGGGCTGGTGCTGGCCCTGGCCTGCTACGTCTTCGAGCCCAACATCCTGGCTCATTCCGGTCTGGCCAACATGGACCTGGCCTTGACCACCTTTTTATTTACGGCCTACTTCTTTCTCGTCGAGTACTTGGAAGAGCCCAAGCCCTGGTGGCTTTGGGCCGGCGGCGTCCTGGCCGGCTGCGCGCTGGCGACAAAACTACCCGGCCTCTTCTTCTTCGCCTGGTCCGCGGGTTTGGTCCTGCTTTGGCGCAAGCACCTGAGCCCGACGCTCAAGATCAATGCGGCACTCTTTGCCATGGCCGCCGCAGTGCTTCTGCTCGCCTATCAGATCCGTTATATCCCGCAGTTTTTCGGCCTGCTCGGCCAGATGCTGCCCGCCATGTTCGGCCATCATCCCACGGAGCAGCACTTCAACTTCTTTCATGGCGTCTTGAAGCAGGGCGGCTGGTGGCATTACTATTGGGTCGCCTTGGCTGTGAAGGCTTCGATCCCCTTTTTGCTCCTCTCGGCCCTGGGCTTTTTCGCGATGACCGGGAAAGAACGGCTCATCCTGGGCTGGCCGGTCCTGAGTTACATCGCGATCTGCACGGTCGCGTCCAAACAGAACGGCCTGCGCTATATTTTGCCCATCTTTCCCTGCCTGTGCCGGCCCGCCGGCGGCCTGGCCCGTAAAAAAAGTTACCGCTGGATTCTCGCCCTCGGACTGCTCATGGGCTGGAGCGTCTTTGAGGCCGTACGCTTCGCTCCTAACTACCTCGCCTACTTTAATCAGTTCGCCGGCGGACCGCAGAACGGCTACCGGTGGCTGGTGGACTCAAACCTCGACTGGGGCCAAGACTTCCCGCGCCTTAAGCGCCTGCTCATCTACGAAGGCCGGCCCGAGACCATCGTCGCCACCTTGGGCAACGCCGATCGTGATTACTACTTTGGCGCGCACCAGGACTTGCTGGCCTGGAATCAGGCGCCGGGGGAACCCGTGCACCTTAATTCCGCCGCGCCCAAGCGCGAGCTGCTCATCGTCAGCGCTTCCTTTCTGCAGGGCTTCGGCCTCACCGATCCGCAGGCGTTTGCCTGGCTGCGCACCATAAAGCCTCTGGCTCAGCCGGGTTTCAGCAGCTTCGTCTACGACGTCACCTTCGACGCGTTGAGCCAGTTCAATATCGGCAAGATTTACCTGCGCAATAAGCAGCATGCCGCTGCCCGCCGCCAGTTCGAACGCGCCGCGGCCCTGGCTCCCGAGAGGCCCGAGCCGCGGAGGGCCTTGCGCGACCTGGGGGTCAAGGCGTCCTCGGCGCGCGGGTTGTAGCGGGTCGCCAAGGACCTTCCCGGCAGATTGAAGGCGTGGCGAATGACGTCCCCATCAGGTGGGTCGCCTGACCCGAGGCACCGCTGCGCTCCGGGTCGAAGACGACGCGGCCGGAATCGTCGACCTCGAAGGGGTATTTCATGGTCTTATCGAACCAGCTTCCGAGCGAGACGAATGACATTTTTTTGGCCTCAGAGAGCTTGAAGAAGGAGGCGAGTTCTTCGACCGGGTAGAGCCCGTTGGGCATCTGAGATTGAAGATACTCGATTCCGCCGGCGGATTTCCGATCAATGTTGGCCAGCCATGGATCGGAAGGCAGTGTGCCGCGAACTTCCAACAGAGGTCGGCCGACGAACTGAGACGCGATCGTGGCGCCGCCGCTCAGGCGCCCGGAGGCAATCTCAGCGCGGCCATCGCCGTTGGAGTCCACGCCATCGGCTACGCGGCGGAAGACATGCACGCCCAAAGCCCAGGACGTCACGAGGGAGTTGTCGGCCGAAAACGCGGCCTTAGCGCCGGAGCGATCCAGCGCGCCGACCGATACGGTCCCGGGCAGCAGGCTCAGAAGGTTGACCTTGGCGGGAGAGTGATTGCCGGCGCTCACGAAGATGGGTATTTCCGCTGCCGCCAGGCGTGAAAGCTCACGGTAAAGGCCGTCGAAGCCGAGAAGGTCGTTGCGTTGGCCCAAGGAAGTTACCTTCAAAGCCAGTTCGATTCGGCGGCGGCCGATGCTCTCGGGCGTAACCGGGGCCTTCAAGCCCAGGTCGCCGTTGATTCCCGGCCAGGTCACATCGAGAGTGTAGGAGAGGTTGACGGCTGATATCCGCAAGCGTCCGGCCTCGACATCATCGGCGATCTCTCTGAAAGCTTCGGCGACGCTCGGGAAATCCGAACGTCCTTTCAAGTCATGGGTCAGAAAGGGAATGCCCTGGGCCTTGTAAAGCGCCGCGATGACGTCGCCGTGCTCCACATCGGGCCTGCCGTCGCCGTCCACGTCGATGGCGGGCGCGACGTTCCCGGAGACGAAGTTGTCGACGATGAGCACGGGGAGACTCGAATGGCAGAGTCGCGCGACGGCCTTCGACGGTTCGATGGATATGTGCCGTGGCACTGTGACGGCGCCCTGCTTCTGGGCGTGCTTGCCGGAACGAAGCTCCTCGAGAAGCTTCTCGTAAACCTCCCCGAGCAACGGGTTCACGGGCCGCTGGTCTTGCGCGGACCCCGCGCCGCACAGGAGGAGCATCAAAACGAGAGGGCTCATGATAGCGCTCATCATGGTCTCAGTATGCGCGCCACTCGGCCCGCGCGCAGGAACCCAAGGACCTAGGCCCGCAGCGACAATGGGCCTATCGGCGACCCGCCGTTTCCTTAGGGGATGGCGCCTTTGGCATACTCGCATTCGCAACGGAAATCGCAGCGCGGGCAATAGCGCGTGTCGGCCGCGAACGCGCCCGCTTCGATGGAGTCCGCCGCGGCGGCGATGTCCGCGGCCAGAGCCTCCTCGCCCGATGGGTCGTAAGGCGCGCTGATGCGCTCTCCCGCCGTCACGAAGTCCATCGTCACCGTCGAGACCGGAACGCCGAGAGCCCGGCCGGCCCCGAGGGCGTAATAGCGCAGTTGCGGATCAGCCGCGAGCGGCGCGAGGATTCCTCCCCATGGAAGCGGGTCAGGACCCGCTCGGCCTTGGAGAACCAGCGCGCTTCACAGGCCTCATCGGGATAGCCGTCCGTCAGCCACTTGCCGCGAAGGGACTCGAGTAAGGACTCCAGCGCCAGGTCTCCCCGGAGGAGCCAATCCTCCAGCGCGCGGTGCACGGATAGGCCATAACTGGATTTGGGGATCAGAGGGATGCGACGCCCATCGACGAAGAGAAGCCTGTATTTCCAGGGGCACTCCCGGTAGATGCGATACCGGGTATACGAGATCTCCATGGATCGGCTTACCGGAAAGCGCGTTCCAGCTCGTCCGCCATCTCAAGGCTGAACCGGCTCAGCGTGCGAGGGTCCAGACGCTGATCGCTGAACAGCAAGCGCTCGGATGCCAGCCTGTAGAGGGGCCTCAGGCGACGCGCAGCGGCAGATGGAAGAGACGCCGTCTCGAGGATGCCCAAAAGCTCGCGTGCGCGCCGAAAGCAGGCGCGGACGTTTTCCTGATCGTGCTTTCGGCTGGCCGCACGGCTGAACTCGGAAGCAGCCATGAGCGCGATCTTGGCCGGTCCGCGGCGCAGGACATCCTGGCGTGAAAGTCCCTTGTGAGCCTTCATGGGGAGGACTCGAAGAAGTGGACGGCCAAGTCGCGCACGCGTCTGCGGACATCCTCCGATTGGATCAACTGGGCCGTGTTCGCCTGGGAAGGGCGGATGTTGATCATCGAGGTGAACTCGTATCGCGCGCACGACACGTCCGTGAGGTAGTAGTTCGCCCCCCACAGGTCTTCTTGGCGCGACCCATCCTCCAGGAGGAGCTGCTCCTCATCCGCATGGAGCCCACCGCCCGCGCAGATGACGTTGCGCCCCAGGTCCACGACGAACTTCACCATGTCCTCGAACGATTCCGCGGCCAGTTCTTCTGTCGCTGTCCGCGGGATGGGCTGACGGAAAATTTCAGGGCCTCGCATTAGTATCGGGATTATATCAAAGCCGCCATCGGCCCGGACGCGTGTTCTAAGCACGCCGAGAAGTCTTGAGGTCGAGCCCCCAGAGTGTCGCCAACAGAAGAAGAACGCCGCAGGCCGCGAGGTTGGTCGCAAAGCCCTCGCCCCAGCGCATGCGCTGAATGCCCCCGGCGTAGATGAACCCGGCCCAGAGAGTCCAAAATACCAGGACCGCCGCCACCATCGCCAGAACCAGGGGCCTCGCCAGGGCGGCGCAGGATGCGGCGAGATCATCGACGCCGGTCTCCGAGAGCAAACCGGGGGCGTATTTCCGATAGCACAGGAGCCAACCCAAAGACGCCAGCGCCGCAAGACAGACGGCGATCCTCAATCCCAGGGGCCGGTAGACGAACTCGATGGTCGAACGGCCCGCGGGGACTTCAACGGCCCGGAACGTCAGCCAGCTGCGCAGTATCCGGGTTGCGACCCCATTAACGGTCGCTTCCCACCCGGGGAAATGATTGTCGCTCAGGAAGACGAACCCGGGACGATCCGTCTCGACTGAGAGGCTGACACGGTCCGGGGCGTAGCGGTCGATGACCACGGCTGGACGCCGTCCTCGGCTGCGGCCCCGGCTCATGAAAGCCGGGGAGGGCTCGTCGTTCAACACCAGCGTCGCGGCCGGGTCGATACGTTTCTGGATGAGGTCTTCCGCCAGAGGCGCCAGGAACCTTCCCCGCGCCCCCCAATCGCGCCAATCTCCCATTGGCACATAGCGGTACTCATCAAAGAATATGGCCCGCGGCATGAAGTGCGTATTGAGGAACACCGCCATGTCGGGTCCGCGATAGTCGGGCACCAAGGAGGGATTGGCGAAGTTGGCGCCGGGAAAATCCAGCATATATTTCACGTTGGCCAGCCCCAGCAGGCGCAGACCAAGATCGAATGCGGCCGATGACTGCCCGCCGCCCAGAAGACTGCCGGTCAGACTGCCGAAATAAATCATTGTCAGGACATCCAGGTTATCGCCGCCGGTGCGCAGATCGGCTAATTCATAGACGTTGGCGTAGTCGGCCTGCAGGAACGTGTATTGCAGCGAGTAGAGGCGCGAGAGCCCTCCGTCGCTTTTAATCTTCTCGATCGCCGGAAGGCGGTAGGGAATGTCGCCGGGCGATATCGCCGCCGAGCGGAATTGAACAGTCGAGATGAGCAGGAGGATCTGCGCCAGCGTCACGGACCAGGGGCCGAGCAGAAAAACAAGCGGCAGGCAGAGCACGCACGCGATAAAAATCCGCCGCGTCACCGGGCCCGCGGGCCAACTCCGCGCGGTGATCTGCGTTCCCACAAGAGTGCGCGCGGAGTTCCCCTGCTTGACCTGAGCGAGGACCTGCGCTTGCGCATCTCTCGGCAAGGGCAGCGTGGCCTGGAAGTAGACCCTGTTGCGCAAGGGAGCGTCCAGGGTCGCCTGGACGCCGGAGACCGACTGTTGGTTTTGAGACAGCCCCGCGATAATGGACGTGGGCGGCGGCCAGGCGGGAACCCAGCCGGTCACGGTCCAGGAGCGCCGGAAGGTCGTCTGGCGCTCCGGCCCCATGATCCCGCCAAGCAAAGATTGCCTCCCATCGGCGGAGAACACGCTGGTGTCCATGCGACGCGCAAGCGCCGCCTCAAAAGTCAAGGGGAGCAGGCAGCCCAAAACGAAGACGCAGATGATGGAGAACATATTGAGAGCCTCTCTCCATTTCAGAGGCCACGGGCCCCTGGAGCGTTCCCGGCAGGTTTGCAGGCCCGCGGCGCCCAAGATCGCCAGCATGAGTTGGAAGTCCCATCGGTACGCCGGGGCCGTGTTATGGAAGTTGCGCAAGAGCGGGACATGGAACAGGACATTGCAGACCACGGGCGTGTGCAGGAGGATCAAAATAACGACCAAGATCAGGCAGCCGAGGACCTTCAGGCCTGGTTCTTGAGTCCGGCGCCAGCCCACGCACGCGAAAAAAAGAAGGGCGAATCCGATGACCCAATTGAGGCCTATCGCGTTGAAGTTCGTGTAGGTCAAGGGGTAAAGGGTTTCCGTCATTCCCAGACGCGTCAGGCCGGCAAAGGACACGGCCAGCAGGGCGCTTGCCGCCGCCCTCTTGGCCAGTTCCCTCGGGGTCCAGCACTCCCGGGAGGAATCGAGACAGCTCTTGAGGACGTAGGCAAAGAGGGCCAGCGCCGCGAAAGCGGCGAGGACCAGGGGGGCATCGTCGCCGTAGAGATGCTTGCTGATCGTTTCATACTCCCAAAAGACGAACCATTTGGATGTATGCCAGATCTTGTTGTAGCTGAGATCGACATACTCCTTGGCCGGGATGATCTGGATGGAGGCGATGGCGGCCGCGACAAGCAGCAGCCCCGCGAAGGCGGCCAGACTGTTCCATTTTTCACGCGTCGTATTTTTTTGCTGGGAAAGACGTCCCAGGAAGTAGGCTGCGCAGACCACGTTGCCCCACACCGCGCTCTCGAAATGTCCTCCCAGAAAAGGCAGCGCCGCCGCCCACGGGAGGAAAAGAACGGCCAGGCGGCGCTGACGGCTGAAATATAACTCCACCAGGAGGAGGAGCAACGGGAGATACACCCCGCTGAAGGACCAAGAGAATAGCCCGCCGCCGACCAAGCTGAAAAAGACGAATGCCGTGCCCGCCAAAGTCCCGCTCCACCAGTTCAGTCGCAGGGAGCGGGCGTAGAGATAGGCGAACGCAAAGCCCAAGTAGGAGTTCAAGAGGATGATCAGAGTAAACGCATAAGGGATGCAGGCCAGCGGCAGAACATAAAGCAGAAGGTGCAGAGGAGAAAAGACGGCGTTCTGCATCTTGCCGATGAGGGGAGTGCCGCCCTGAGAGAGCGGAGACCACGAGGGGAATATCCCCCGCTTGATCTGCCGCGCCTGGACGAACAACGCGGGCTGAATCTCGTAGACCATCTCGCTCATGCCGACCATGGCCTGGGGAGCGACCGCGCCGGCGTGCTGTTGGACGCTGTCCACGCGGCCCTGGAGGAGCGGCGCTTGGAAGCTGAAAGCCAAGCAGAGCAGATGGATGGCCGAGGCAAGCGCGAACTCCTTGATGAACGCCTTGCGGCCGCTCATCATCGCCGCGAGACGAGCAGGACTCCCGTCTCATCCAGATGACGGCGCACTCGCGGGCTGAGCAGGGTCTCCAATTCCACGACGCTCCGGTGGGTGGGGGTGGGGCGGCCGTTGGCCCGGCTGTCCGGGTCCGCACTCGGGTGAAAGTAGAGTTCGGTGACGCCATCCGGCAGATGGTCCAACAGCCAGAGGACGTAATCCTCCGTCATGGTCCCGGAACGCAGAAGCCCCCAGGTCCGTGGAATCTCCAGCCCGTGGGCGGCGCCGCGGACCCAGCCGCCCACGGCCGCGAACACTCCTGCCAGGAGCAGGGGCGAGAGGAAGTCGTCGGCGCCGGGATAGCCTAGGTAGGCGGAGAGCTCGCCTTGCGGCAGGCGCACGCGGGGGATGCCGTATTCACGCGCCAGTCGGCAAAGCGCCGGAAAGATCACCGGATGGACATGGACGCTGCAGTGTCCGTCGACGTGCGTGGGCTGGATGCCGAGAGTGAGAAGGGCTTCGATCTGCCCCCGGATCTCCCCCTCCAGTCCCGCGCGGGCCTTCCGGTCGAAGAAATAGTTCAGGCCCGCGCGAGCCGGCCGCCGCGCGCAAAGCTCCAGGTGCAGACCCACGCCCAGGCCTGGATTCTCCTTGGCCAGGGCCGCGGCCTGCGCGGCGCAGGGGCGCAGGACCATCATGCTGGCAAAACGAAGAATCCCTTCCCGGTGAGCACGGACGACGGCGGCGTTGACCGCGTGGTCGCAGCCGAAATCATCGGCGGTGACGATCAGTGATTTTTTTCTCACGGGGGGGCTGGGAACAAATCGGGACTGGTGATCATCAGCCTGCAATCGGGACCCACGGGGGTCGCGACGACAGTCGGCTCGCCCGCGCTCGTGCAGGTGCAGCCGCAAGAGCCGGGCGTTCCCGTGCAGACGTAGCCGGAGAAGTCCGTGCACATCTGGCTGCTGTTCCAAACACTGCTGAGGCGGGCCAGAGTGGACTCATCGGCGCGCTTCATCTGCGTGGCTTTATGGGAGCGCGCGGTCAAGAGGAAGCGGAGCATGGTCACGCGCAGGAGCAGGGCCGCGATCAGGGCCACGACAACCCCGCTTACGAGAACGTGCAGAATGACGCTTCCTTTCCTGTTCATCAGTCGAGGTCGTTGAGATAAGCGCGGCTCAGGGTGATGCTGGTGTCGAACTCCACGTACTGAGGGTTGACCACGTCGGGCTTGCCGGCGACACGAACAAATATTTTTTCGCCGACGGCGTAGCGAAGGCGGACCCCGCCGACGCTGTCGTCTCTGGCAAAGACCAGGGCGCCGGAGGAATGGCGGGTGATCCCGGCGGCGATGACGTCGTTGGTTTGATCGGCTCCTCCTCCCCAGGCGGCCGTGCAGGCCGGCAAAGCCACGGGGCTGGCGGGACAGGGCACCGTCGACGATTCCTCGGCCAGGCGGCGCATGGTCAGAGTCGCCGGGTCATAGCAGTAATAAAAAACGACCATGTTCAGGTTGGGATCCGCCCTGCTCCCCCCCGCCGGCGGGGTGAGGATGCGACTCCAGTTCGTGCAGCCGACGACCCAGTCGCTCGGGACGGCGTTCGTCGGGTGGGCCAGGACGCCGGCGCTCTCGATCTCCTTGTTCATCTTCATGATGCTGGCCAGCGACCAGCCCGTCACGGTGCTCTTCTTGAGTCCCTCGACCTGAAAGCGGAGCATGGAGGTCATCATGCTGAAGACGGCCATCAGGACGACCATGGAGAGGGCAACCGCGATGATGAACTCCAGCAGGGTGTAGCCGCGTCCTTGGATTCTCCTCATGGCTCCGTCCACTTGACATCGACCTCCACCTTGGGGACCGGGCGTCCGTTGATCGTAGCCGAGTTGGTCACGGTATAGACGACTCGGGCGTTATAGGGGGCGTCTTCAAAAAATGTCGGCAGCAAACCCTTGATCGCATGGTCTCCCAGGGCCAGCGCGTAACTGTCGCTGCCGGCGCCGCAGGCGCTGTAATAGGGGTTCGGAGCCGGCCAACAATCAATGATGGCAGGATCGCAGGTCGGGCAGTTGAAGGACCAGCTGGACACGCCCGCCAGAGGCGTGGGACCCTGGATGGTGCAGCTGGCCGCACTGCAGACTCCCGTGCTGATGTCGCAATCACAGCCGGTCACGAAGTTCTTGAGCCGACCGGTGAGCTGGCGCGCGGCCTGCGAGGCGAGCAGACGCCGGTCGCTCTTGCCCCCGCTGGTCTTCGAGGTCAGAGTGACGCTGAAAACCGAGGTGATCATCACGCTGGCCAGGAGCATAGCGACGACGACCTCCACCAGCGAGTATCCGGCGGGGCTCCGGCGAACGCGCGGCTCAATAGGTGGGCGTCGGCGGGGTCGTCCCATATGAGTTGATCGCGCCGGCCGTGTTCATCGTAAAGCCCCAGGTATTGTACGGCGCATGGCTCGTGCCTGGAAACGCTCCGCTTTTGCGGCTGGCGCCGGCGACCTGGTTTCCGGCGCCATAACCAGCGCAGGCGCCGGGCGTCCTGCCGTCGCAGGCGTAGAAGTTGTAAGGCCGGGCATTCCAATTCTGGTCGGCCAGGTAGTTGCACCAAACCAGCACGCAGGCATCGGTCTGCGTCGCCGCGACCGAGAGTGGGCAAACGCCTCCTGAACAGCTGGCGGCGGTGAACTGCCCCGCGACATAGAAGCCGGCGTGATCAAGCGCGAACATCCTGTTGGTCGTGCCGATCATGTTGACCGCGGCGACGGCATCATCCGCCTTCGAGATCTCGACGGTCTTCAGGTACTGCGGGATGGCGATGGAGGCGAGGATGCCGACGACCAGGCAGACGATGACCAATTCGATCAAGGTGTAGCCGCGACGCGGCAGCGGGCGGGGAGGCATCAGCGGCCTCCCATGCTGGAGAGCTTGAAGACCGGCAGGAAGACCGCCAGCACGATGGTGCCGACCAAGGCGCCGATGCCGACGACCATGATCGGCTCGATGATGGCGTTGAAGCGGCGCGTGAACTGGTCGATCTGCTCTTTATAGAACGAGGAGAGAGTCACGAGCATGTCCGGCAGTTTGCCAGACTCCTCGCCCATGAACATCATCTCTGTGACCAGGTTGGGCAGGGCCTGCGTCTTCTTGAAGGATTGGGAGATGGACTTGCCGCTGGCCACGTCGTTCTTGACCGCGGCCAGCAGGCGCTTGAAGATGATGTTGTCGGCGAAAACGCCCTCCAGCACCGAGATGGCGTTGAGGATGCTCACCCCGGATTCGATCAAGGTCGAAAGCGTCGTGAGCAGGCGTTCGACAAGGATATTCTTGACGAAATCTCCGAGCAGGGGAACAGAGAAGATGATCTTCCACTTCGTCTCCTGACCGGCCTCGGTCGAGGTGTAGGCCCCCCATATGAACCAGACCGCGACCAAGCCCATGAGGAGGGGAGCCAGATGGTGGACGAGGATGTTGGAGATGACGATGATGAAGGCGGTCAGCGGCGGCAGCTTGACCTGGAAGCTGTTGAAGATGTCGGCAAAAACGGGGACGATCTTGACGATGAAGAACAGCAGGACACCCAGAGACACGGTCATCAGCACGGCGGGATAGGCCATCGCCGTGATGATCTTGCCCTGGAGTTCGGCCTGGGCGGAGCAGTAGGAACCGATCTGCTTGAGCACCTTGGGCAGCTGTCCGCCCATCTCGCCGGCCTGCACCATGGAGACCCAGATGGTGCCGAAAATCTTAGGGTGCTTCTCC
>CAYHNV010000046.1:0-14587 GCA_964358065.1 uncultured Elusimicrobia bacterium
TGGCCGCCATGATGAGGGTCCCCCATGCCAGCGCCCAGTACTCGCTCTTCTCGATGTAGCTGAAGCGTCCGAACCTTGGCCTCACCGTCGAGAGGCCTAGGTTGTATTTGAGGTAGGCGATGGGGTCCTTGAAGGTTTTGAGGTCCGGGAAGAGGTCGCGCACGAGACCCCGCCCGCGCTCGGTGAAGGCGCAGTAGCACGCGTGATAGACGCCGACCATCACCATGACCACGGCCGCGATGCGGTGGACGAGGCCGCGCAGGTCGAAGGCGCCGTCGCCAAGCAGGCGGATCCACCGGAAGCACCAGGCGTCGGGGAAGCGCAACATGAAGCCGGTGAGTACCAGGATGATGAAGCTGACCATGAGCGCGGCGTGTTGCCAGCGCTCGTTGAGGGTCATGCGCAGATAGACCGCGTATTCCGCGTGCTCTTCCTGGAGCTGGCCGCTGCGGAGCTGGAGCTTGTGCTTGGACTTCTTGATGAAGTCGAGTGCGTTGTGCGCGAACATCCCGCCGATGACGAGGACGATGAGGGCGATGTAGCCCAAGGCCAGCCAGTAGAGGATGGGCTGCTCGACCCGCGAGGTCAGGCTGACGTGCATGGAGCCGACGGAGAAGCGTTGGTTGGCTCCCGGGTGGCACTTGCCGCAGGTGGCGGCTATGTTGGCCTTGTTGATCATCGAGGCCGGGTCGCTGGAGCGGCGGACATCGTGGAAGCCGTGGCAGCTTGCGCAGTTGGCGACCGCCAGCGAGCCGCCCTTGATGGCGAGTCCGTGGTAGCTGTCGGTGAACGTCTTGAAGCGGTCGCTGGCCAGGCCGTACTTTGACGAGAGAGACAGCGAGCTATGGCAGGGACTGCAGGTCTGCGCCGAGAGATTCTGTGCGGCGACCCGGGAGCGGGGGTCGTCGTGCTTGAAAATCTGGTGCTCGCCGTGGCAGTCCGTGCAGACCGGGGCGTCGAGGTTGCCGGCGGCAAGGGTCTCGCCATGAACGCTTGAGGAGTAGTCCTTGGCGATTTTCTCATGGCACTTCGCGCAGGTCTTGCGGATGTGGAGCTTGTTGCTCTTCGCGTCCGGTGCGGAGCCTTTCTGCATCACATGGCTGCCGTGGCAGTCCACGCAGTTGGCCGCCGCCGCGTTGCCCTTGAGGAGGGCCGCGCCGTGCACGCTCTTCTCGTAGGAGGCGATGAAGGCGGACGTGGGGGCTATCCTGTCCGTGACGTCCGGATTGTCGCGGTGGCAGGCGAGGCAGAGCTTCTCCTGGGTCTGCTTGCGCGCGAGCTTGTCCGCAGTCCCCGCGATGGGGCTCTTGTGGCAGGAGACGCAGTCCGGCGCGCCTTTCTGTCCCGCCGCGAGCGCCTTGCCGTGCGAACACTTCGAGAACTGCGCCGCAACGTCGGGGTGGCAGGCGCCGCAGGAGTCCAGGGTCTTGGCGCCAACGAACTTGGATCCGGGGGCGCGGACCAAGGCCACCTCGTGCGTGCCGTGGCAGTCCTTGCAGGCGATAGCCGGCTGCTTGCCCGCTTTGAGGGCCTGGGCGATTCGAGGATGAAAGGGATGTTTGGCTCCCGCGTCTTGATGGCAGGAGGAACAGATGATGGGCTCGATCTTCGCCCTATGGGGGACGTTGGCGGGGTCGAAGCCGTCATGGCAGGCCACGCAGGCCAGTTTCTTATGCGCGGAGGCCTTGAGGACCGATGCCTCCGTGTGGCAGGCCAGGCAGGCGGACGCCGACTGCGCGCGGGCGGCGGGCGGCAAGGCGAGGACGATCAGCGAGACGGCGAAAAGGATGGCGCGCGGCTCCATGGGATTCATGGGTCGGCACAAACTTGCCAACCTTCCGGGAGGCCCGCCACCTAGTGCTTGGCGGGCTTCTCGATCTTGACGAATTCGATGTCGAAGACCAGGGTCTCGCCGCCCTTGATGCTGCCTCGGCCTGCGTCGCCGTAGGCCGTGTCGGAGGGACAGACGATCTTTGCCTTGGCGCCGGCCTTCAGAATCGCGAGCACATCGATCCAGCATTTGATCACGCCGCCCTTGAGGCTGACGGGAAAGGGAGAGCCTCCTTTGTAAGAGCTGTCGAACTCGGTCCCATCGATGAACGTTCCGCGGTAGTGGACCTTGAGCGTGTCCTCCGCGGTCGCCAATCCGCCTTTGCCTTCTTCCGTGATCTTATACCAGCCGCCTCCGGGGATGGGCTTGACCCCCGGCTCCTGGGCGAACTTCTCGGCGAAGGACTTTCCGGCTTCCTTGCGCACGACGGCCGCCGCGGCCAAGCGGCGAGTGGCCAGTTCCTGGACGCGAGGCCGATAGGAATCGAGGGCGATGGCGGCGGTCTTGCCCGCGGCGCCCGCGTTCACGCCGACGTCCAGGACCTTGAGTTCGGCCGGGCTCATCTTGAAGACCTGGATGTTCTGGCCCATCATGTAGCCGAGCGCGTAAATCGTGCGCTCTTCATCGTTCTTGAACCCGTCAGCCGCCGGGAGGGGAGAGGCGGGCTTGGCCGGTTTCGCCGCGCGCAGGGGAGCGGCGATCAGGACGGCGCAGAGAAGGGCCATTAAGAGGGTCTTCATGGATTGCTCCTTATAAAAATTAAGTATGCGACCAATGATAGAATAAAATATCCAGGTGAAGGGGCAAGTCTCCGCGTGGCCGCTCTTCAGCGTGGTGCGAACCGCGAGGACCCGCCGCGCCTGAGCGAGTGCCGGTGCTTGCCGCCGCGCGACACGTCGCTGCGCGGCGCGAGACTCATGCGCGCCATGGCCGGATTGCGGCCGGTTTTCAGTGCGTCGGCGCCGATGCGGTCGGCCAGTCCGGGGTCGTCGACAAATGGGTTCCGGTTGCCTTGGTACTGCTCGACGAGATCGTTGCGGCGCATCTCCTGGGTGTCCGGAGGAAACTGCCGGTTCCAGCGCAGCATTGTGCCGATCTGGACGTTCCAGAACCGGGCGGAGCGGCCGTTCATGAAGGAGGAGTTCTTGTAGCGCGCGTAGAAGTAAAGGAGGTTGCGCGCGACACGGCCCTTGGTTATGTCCGGGGGTTCGAAGTAACCGCCGCCGCTCTTGGCGCCGGCGTTGTTGCTGTAGTCGGGGGTGCCCTTGACCTCGCCGAAGGGCAGGGCCTCGCGCATGCCGTTGGGGTGCTTGAAGGTGGCCATCAAGTGGTGGATGTCCGCGCGCATCGGCAGGCTGCGGTTAAACAAGGATTGTGGCCAGGTGTGCTCGATGTTCATCCCGTCGCGCTCGTGATAGCCGTCGCCGTCCTGGTCGCCGGCCTCGGGGTAGTCGGCGCCGTTGCCGCTGTCGCCCGGGACGAAGGTCCCGGAGTAGGCATCCACTACGCCAGAAACACCGCCCACCACGACATGGTCGGCGGTTTTAAAAATGTACTGGGAGGCGGCGTGATACTCGTTGGTCTTCTGATTCTTCGCCGCGATCTGCCCGACTTTATCGAGGAGCTCTTGGCCCGAAAGCCCTTCGGTTCCGGAGACGGGCCGGACGGTCGCTTTGGGTCCCAGGCCGGACTGGACGAGCGTGACCGCGCCGCGGACCGCGGGGTGGGTCCGCGAGGTCGGTACGAAGACGGCGCCATGATGCGAAACGAGTCGGCCGGAGCCGTCGAAGAGGACCCGTCCGTAGGAGCCGGCCGGAGAATCCGCGCCGACACGTGAATGCCGGGAGTTCTCCGGGCTGGCCGTGAGGCCGTCGACAGCGGCGGAGAGGGCGGGTAGTGCGCGCGCGGCGACGGGGACCGAGACCGGCAGGGCGCTTGGAGCAGCCGGGATCACCGAGAGGGGCGAAGCGGTCAGGGACAGGATATTGAGAGTCGTAGCGGCGGCCGCGGCCGAGAGGGAGGGGACGATGAGGGGCGTCGCAACGATGGGGCCGGCGGCGCGCCCGGGCACGACTTGGGCTGCGAGAGGCGAGGCCAGGAGAATCAGCGTCGCCAGGGCGCGCCATCGCCGGATATTCATCAAGGGAAGTGTATCCGCGGCGCGCGCGCCAGGCTTGGGTCCTTGGACCTAGGGCGCGGTCAGTAATGGTCCTATGGAGGAATCGCCCCGCGGATTGCTATACTAGCGAGGTCTCCATGGCTTTCACCCGCCTCGGGCTTCGCCCCGAGCTCATCAACGCTCTCAAATCTCTCGGCTACACGGCGCCCACGCCGGTCCAGGCGCAGACCCTGCCCGAGTCCATGACCGGCAGGGACGTCATCGGCTCCGCCATGACGGGCAGCGGCAAAACGGTCGCCTTCGTCATGCCTCTTCTTCAGAAGCTTCTCGATGACCGCGACAAGGATCCGCACAAGGGCGGCCTGCGCGTGCGTGCCCTCGTCCTCGTGCCGACGCGCGAGCTCGCCACCCAAGTCGAGAAGGCCATCGAGGATCTGGCCAAGTTCTCCCCCGTCAAATGCGCTCTCGTCATCGGCGGCGCGAGCTTTCATAGCCAGACCCAAGAGCTCAAGCGCGGCGCCGAGGTCGTGGTGGCGACTCCCGGCCGCTTGCTTGACCATATTCGCTCCGGAACCTTCCACCTGAGCGACGTCAAGGTGGCCGTGCTCGATGAGGCGGACCGCATGCTCGACATGGGCTTCATGCCCGACGTGCGCCGCATCATGAAGCTCCTGCCGAAGGACCGGCAGACCTTGATGTTCTCGGCCACTATCCCGCCCCAGGTCGAGCGCGTGGTCAACGAGTTCATGCGACTGCCGGTCCGCATCGAAGTGGACCGCCCGCGCTCCGCGGCGACCTCGGTCAAGCAGTGGATCTATCCCGTCACCGAGGGCCAGAAAGGGGCTTTACTGCTGGCGCTGCTGGACGTCGACGGCGTGGATTCCGTGATCATCTTCACGCGGACCAAGGCGCGCGCCGATCGCGTGACCGACCAGCTCAAGCGCAAGAGCGTGGTCTGCGCGGTGCTGCACTCGGATCTCTCCCAAGCGGAGCGCGACCGCGCGATGGCGGACTTCCGCGAGGGACGACAGACGATCCTGGTCGCCACCGACATCGCCGCGCGCGGCCTGGACGTGCCCGAGGTCTCGCACGTGATCAACTACGACGTGCCCGAGCACGCCGACGACTATGTCCACCGCATCGGCCGCACCGGCCGCGCCTTCGCCGAGGGCGACGCGATCACCTTGGTCTCTTTCGAAGAGGAGCGCCTGCTGCCGTCGATCGAGGCCTTCGTCGGGCAGAAGATCCCGCGCACGGCGTTGGCAGGCTTCGCCTACTTGGTGCCGCCGCGCCTGCACAGCTACAAAGCACCGCTGTCCTCCAGCTTCCGCATCCGCCGCGTCATCCCCCGCGGCAGCCGCTTCCGTCGCTAAGCCGCTTTAAAGCTCGCGACGGTCCACCCAGCGCCATTTCCCCGGCGCCAGCCCCTTCAGCGTCAGGTTCCCGATGGCCGCGCGCACCAGGCGGAGAGTGGGGTGACCGATGGCGGCCGTCATGCGCCGGACTTGGCGGTTGCGGCCTTCCTTCATTGTGATCTCGATCCAGGCGGTAGGCACGCTCAAGCGCAGGCGAATGGGCGGGTCTCGCGGGGGAAGCTCCGGGTCGGCTTCGAGCAGGCGGGTCTTGCATGGAAGAGTCTTGCCGTCGGCAAGGACGAGGCCTTGGGCCAAACGCCGCAGTGCCGCTTCGTCCGGGGTGCGCTCCACCTGCGCCCAGTAGGTGCGCGGGTGGCCGAAGCGCGGGTCGGTCAGCCTGTGGGCGAGCCCGCCGTCGTCGGTCAGCAGGAGGAGCCCCTCGCTGTCGTAGTCGAGCCGGCCCGCCGGATAGACGCCCGCGGGCAGGCTGAAGCGCGAGAGGGTTGTCTTGCTCTCCAGCGCGCTGAACTGCGAGACCACGCCGTGGGGTTTATTGAGGAGGACGATGCGCGTCTTGGCCACGGCCTCAGCCGTTCTTGCGCGTGCCGGAGAACTTGTAGCGCAGAGTCCGTCCGTCGCGCGCGCGCACGATCATCACGCCGGCGATGTGCGCGCCTTCCACGCGCCCCGACCATTCGACCGGGTCGCGGCCGTCGCCGTTCAAGATGAGCGAGAAGGCGGTCCCGCCGTCCTCGTCTTTGGATTTGTAGAGGGCGGGGGAATAGCCGCGCGCGACCTCGCCGGCGATGGCGACCTTGCCGCCGCGAAAGATCAGGGTCTCCTGGCGAGAACTCCAGTGGAAGAAGCCGGTCTCCTTCACCTTCACGTCCCAGGCCGTCCCGTCGATGGGGCCGCCGAATAAGGAGGCGTACAAAAGGTTCACGGCCGCGAAAAAGGCTCCGGCGAGACTTTTCATCCGAAGGAGTTATAACAGGAGTATTCGCGGCGCGCAAGACCCGCGTGATGAACTGCTAACATTTTGTTCATGAACACCCTCTTACTCCTTATTTTGACCTTGTCGGGCGCTTCCGCTCACGCCGCCGACGACGCGTCGCAGCGTCGCGCCACCGTCCAGATCCATTTCGTCGCGCGCGACCCCGATTGGTCTCAGCCCTGGCAGTACTCCCGCCAGAATTCGGGGACCGGCTCCGGCGTGGTCATCGACGGCCGGCGCATCCTGACCAACGCGCACATGGTCAGCGACTCAACCTACCTCACCGTGAGGCGCCCGGGCGACGTGAAGCGCTGGCCCGCGCATGTGGAGTTCGTCGCGCACGACGGCGAGACCGCCCTGCTGAAGGTCGAGGACCCTGAATTTTTCAAGGGGATCAATCCCGTCGTCTTTGGGGAACTTCCGCAGCAGCGCGACAAGCTGGCGGTCTACGGCTTTCCCACTGGAGGCACGGAACTCTCCATCACCGAGGGCGTGGTCTCGCGCGTGGGCGCGGTGGTCTACTCTCACTCCGGGCGCAAGCTCCTGACGGTCCAGACCGATGCCGCCATCAACGCCGGCAACAGCGGCGGTCCCGTGTTCAAGGACGGCAAGCTCGTCGGCATCGCCTTCCAGCACATGGTCTCGCCCGGCTCCGAGAACATCGGCTACGTGGTCCCCATTCCCATGATCCGGCGATTTCTGGAGGACGTCGCGAATGAACATTACGAGGGCATCCCGGCTCTGGGCGTGAGCTTCCAGGAGATGGAGAATCCCTCGATGCGCCGTGCCTACGGGCTGAGCGAGAATGCGACCGGGGTGCTCATCAACAAGATCCAGTACGACTCCTCCGTCTGGGGCATCCTCCAGCCCGGCGACGTGCTCACGCGCCTGGCCGGCACGCCCATCGGTCAGAACGGAACCGTGACCCTGCGCGGCGAGGAGCGCGTGGACTTCGGGCATTTGATCGCAAGCCGCCAGACCGGAGAAGAGATCGAGGCCGAGGTCGTGCGCGAGCGCAAGCTCCTCAAGCTGAAGATCAGGCTCAAGCGTCTTGTCGAGCTGGTTCCCGGCCCTCGCCACGATGTGACGCCCACCTACTTCATCCTGGGGGGCTTCGTCTTCATGCCGCTCTCCGAGGATTTCCTCCGCGCGCACGGAGGGGGCACGCATCGCCTGCGCAGCATCGCGGGCGAGGAGGTGGCGACGCCCGAGCGCACCCAGGTGGTCACGCTCTCCCAGGTGCTGGCCCATGAGGTCAACCGGGGCTTTCATGGCTGGAGTCTGCTGAGCGTGGGCAAGCTCAACGGCAAGGCCATCGGCAGCATGAAGGACCTCGTGTCGGCCTCGCGTCAGCCGGTCGACGGGCGCCAACTCCTCGAGTTCGAGAGCGGCTCCCAGGCGGTCCTTGACGCCGCGGCGGCCGCGGATGCGACGCCCGAGATCATGAAGCGCTACGGCGTCACCAAGGACCGTTCCGCCGACCTGCCATGATTTCCGTTCGCGGCATCAAGAAGTCCTTCGGGGAGCAGATTCTCTACGACGGCGCCGACCTCCAGCTCAATGCCGGGGACCGCTACGCCCTCGTGGGCCCCAATGGCGCGGGCAAGACGACCCTATTCAAGATGATCCTGGGCGAAGAGGAGCTGGAAGGCGGCTCCATCGAGTGGAAGCGGGGCGCCAAGGCCGGCTACCTGCCCCAGGAGAACGCCCCCATCGGCCCGGACACGGTGCTGGAGACGGCGCTGGCCCACCGTTCGGACCCGGACGGCCGCGAGACCGCGAAAGCCAAGAAGCTCTTGATGGGCCTGGGCTTCAAGGTGAGCGATTTCGACCGCCACCTCTCGGAACTTTCGGGCGGCTGGGCCATGCGCGCCGCCCTGGCCCGCCTGCTGGTCGAAGAGCCCGATCTTCTCCTTTTAGACGAGCCCACCAACCACCTCGACCTGGTGACCCTGCTCTGGTTCCAGGAGTACCTGAAGACTTACCCCGGCGCCATCCTGATGATCTCGCACGATCGCGCCTTCATCGATGAGGTCTGCTCGGCTATCGTCGCCGTGGAAGACAAGCGCCTGAAGATGTACCGCACGAACTACGACGGCTTTTTGGCCGAGCGCGAGGCCGCCTACGAGCGCCTGCTTTCGGCCCACAAGCAGCAGCAAGACGAGATATTGGCCATGAAGGAATTCATCATGCGCAACCGCTCGCGCGTCTCCACCGCCTCGCGCGTGCAGAGCGTCATCAAGAAGATGGAGAAGATCACGGAGATCGTCCTGCCGCCCTCCGCGAAGGTCGTCCACATCTCCTTTCCCCAGCCCGGTCGTACCGGCACCACCGTCTTGAAGCTGAAGAACATTTTCAAGGCCTACGGCCCGACGAAAGTCTACGAGGGCCTGGATTTCGAGCTGGAGCGCGGCCAGAAGATGGCCTTTGTCGGCCCCAACGGCGCCGGCAAGTCCACACTGCTCAAGGTCCTGGGCGACATCATCCCCATCGACTCCGGTACGCGCGTCCTGGGCCACAACGTGAAGGTGGGCTACTTTTCACAGCATCGTGAGGGCCAATTGGAGCCCGAGCGCACCGTCCTCCAGGAAGCGCTGAGCGTGGGACGCATCAACGGCGACCTTTTTACGCGCACCGTGCTGGGCACCTTCCTCTTCCCGGGCGATGCGGCGCACAAGCAGGTGAAAGTCCTCTCCGGCGGAGAGAAGAGCCGCCTTCAACTCGCCAAGCTCCTGTTGGACCCGCCGAACGTCCTTCTTCTAGATGAGCCGACGACACACCTGGACCTGACCTCGGTCGAGGCCTTGGTCGGGGCCTTGAAGAAGTTCGAGGGCACCATCTGCGCCATCAGCCACGACGTCTATTTCCTGAATGCCGTGGCCGACCATGTGGTCCACGTCGTGCAGGGCAAGATCACGGTGTTCCCGGGGAACTTCGAGTACTTCCGTCATCGTCAGGCCCAGCTGGATGCGGAGCGCGAGCCTGTCGAACTGACGAAGGAGGCGAAGGCCGCCGTCGAGGCCGAGAACCTCTATGAGGCCGGCAAGGAAGTCCGGCGCCGGGCCAAGGCGTTGGAGAAGGCCAAGGCGGAACTCGAGCGTCTGCACGCCGAGTTGGAGAGGCTGGCCAACGATATGTCGGACCCGACGCTCTACGAGGATTTTGAACGGGTCACGCGGGTCGGCACGGACATGGAGCGAGTCCAAACAGCGCTCCAACTGAAGGAAGAAGAGGTCCTCCGCCTCAGCGCTTGAGCGCGGCGTCTCGCTCACGGCCGTAGAGCGAGGCAAGTACAAGGGGCGAGTCGAACCAGACCTTGAAGCCGCCCAGAAGGCGCGGCGATACGTTCAGCGTCAGCGGCGGGGTGTCCAGGCCCTTGAGCTTGAGCGTGAGAACCGCGTCGCCCGTCTCGGCGGCAGTGATTTCGACCGAGGACCTGCGGGCCTGCTGCAGGAGCATCCAGGGGCGCACCAGGCGGCGCACCGAGTCGGCAAGGCGTTCCGAACTCGTCACATCCAAGGCCAATTCGGGCACGGCGCAGTCGCCGAGGTCGCGGCAGACCGGGGTTGGGGGGGCCTTCAGGCCGGGTAATAGATCGAGGATGTCCTTGGGGCCGCTGCGCTCGGCGACCGAGTCGCGCAGGTCGGAGTCGCGGGCCTCGGCGAGGAAGGATTCTTCGCGCTTGGCGGCGTCGTCCAGGCGGGCCTTGAGGCGAGAATCGAGTTCGACGAAGCGGCGCAACATATCCTCGGCCTTGGGGTCTTGCGTGAGTCGGATCGACTGCGCGGACACGGCTTGCATGGGGAGAGCGGCGATGACGAGTCCTGCCAGGAGGGCGAGCTTCATGTCCTTATTATAACCCCGGAAGGAGCGGCCAGTCACGGGTCTTTCGGGCTCCCGGCGCCTAGGCCCGTTTCCGGGCGCAGGGCGCGTTGATTAACGTACTCCTCGATGGCCTTGGCCAGGCATTCGACCAGCAGGTTCTGATATGCGGCACCGGCCAGCTTCACGGCCTCTCCCGGGTTGCTCAGGAAGCCCAACTCCACCAGCACGCTCGGCTGGGCCGGGTTCTTGAGGACATAGTAGTCTGATTTCGCGGATTCCACACGGATGCCGGCCGCGCGAAGAAATTGGGCCATGGAGCGGCCGAGGACCTCGCTCTCCGTGGCCGCGATGCGGGGAGGCGCGGGTAGGGGCGGGACGCCGGGATGACGCCGCGGGCGACGGTGCCTGTCAGCTGGTTCGGGGCCGTAGCTGTAGATGGTCGCACCCGAGGCCTGCTTGCCGCGCACCGCGTTGAGATGAATGGAAACGAAGACGGCGCCGTCGCCGTCCACGCTGTCGATCACGCGCTTGTCGAGGGGGACGTAGTGGTCGCTGTCGCGGGTGAGGAGTACTGGAAGGTCTTTGAGGCGGGCCTTCAGTTTCAGGGCAACGACCAGGGCGATGTCCTTCTCGCGCACTCCCTTGACCACCGCGCCCAGGTCCGCGCCGCCATGGCCGGCGTCGATGACGACGGGCAAGACCGCCTGTCCTGGGGCGCGTGGGACCGGTGCCGACGAGTACATTGCCGCAGAAGTGGCCGCCAGGGCCGCTAAAAAGGCGGCCGTCGCGCACAGGACGGTCATTCAGCGCTTTCCTTTGATATCGGTCAACTCAGCAGTTTAGAGAGCATCAAGGCGATGCCGAAGCCGAGCGCGGCTCCGAACAACGCGCCGATCGGCCCTGCGAGAGCCCCTCCGGCGACGGCGCCCGCGGCCGCGCCGGCGACCTCGAACATCCTTGCCCGGTCGGGGGCGGGGACGGAAGAGGCGTCCTTGGTCGCGTGGGTGAGGGAAGCCCGAGGAGATCCGGGCGTGACGAGTCCGCCGCTGTTTGGGGTGCCGTTGATGGAGGCCCTGACGGTTCCGGCGGCGTTGGTGCCGTCATAGCCCCTTGCCAGGGCGGTCTCTCCCGCGGCCATGCTGGCGGCGCGGTCGTAGGCCGTGTTGGCGGCGGAGGCCGGGAGGACGACCGCGGCGGTCAAGAGGGCAAGGGCAATCGCGCGTGCGAGCATGCAACGAGTATAGCCATGCCCGCGCCCCGGCGCCTGAGGCGAAACACCCAAGCGCATCTAGGCCGAAGGACCTATTTCGGCGCGGTCTTGAGGTGCTTATGCAGTGCTTGGACCAACGCGGCGATCTTGATCGGCTTGGCGACGAATTCGACGACGTTGGCCTCCTGGCGGATCATCTTGATCGTGGAGTCATCGCGCGTGCAGCCTGTGACGACGAAGATAGGAATGCGCCCGCTGCCGCCGCCCTGTAGCGAGCGCAGGAACTCATAGCCGCCCAGGCCCGGCATCATCAAGTCGGTGATGATAAGGTCGGGAACGCGAAGGGCGATCTTCGCGGTGGCGTCGTTGCCGTCGACGGCCGTCATGATCTGAAAGCCCTGCATGGACGCGCACATCTCGATGAAGCTGCGCACGCTCTCATCGTCATCGACGATGAGGATCATCTTATCGCAAGGTTCGGCGAGTTTGGGCCCGTCCGGTTCGGCGGGGACGGGCGCGGCAGCCGGGGCGGCGGGTACTGCCGCGGGCGTGGGTTCGGGGGCGGCCAGCGGAGGCGGCGGCATCAGAACGATGGGGGTCGGCGTCGACCGTGCCCGGAGAGCTCCGGCCAATTCGGGGACGTTGCCGGCGGGCTTCCATGCGTCGGGCGTCGATGCGCCGACCGGGAACACAAGGGTGGCCGCGTCGAAGCCGGGCCTGGCCGCGAGTTGGGCGGGCTCGAAAGGCCCCAGATGCGTCTGACCGTCGTGCAGGTAGTAGGGCAGGTGATTAGTCCAGCCAGTCCTTGTCTTTGAGCTTCTTGGGCAGGTACTGCTTGGTCAGATACTGGAAGTCCTTGTTGGCCAGGGCATCGAGTTCGTACTTGAGGCCGCTGGTGAGCATGCGCTTGATCTCGACCTGCCACTCCTTCTTCTGGAACCAGGGATAGTTCAATAGCTCCTTGGCGCGGCCGATGTCCTTGTCGTTGAGCTTGATGCCGACGGTGCGCGGAAGGTCGTACGTCTGCGGGTCCGCGCTTGAGAGGCCGACGAATTTCGCCGACGGGATGGCCATGCGCTGGCTTTCGAAGGCGAGATTGATCGAACCTTGCTTGACCACCGAGTAGATGTAGTACCCCCATGGGTCGTTGTCGACGAGGACGTAGACGGGCAGGCGCTTCTCATCATTGAGGCGGCGGGCGAGGCGGCGCACCCCGCGCGGGGGCTGCCCGTTGCCGGTCAGGAGGATGCAGTTGTACTTCCGCCAGAACTTATCCTCGGCCAGGCGGTTCCACTGCGTTCCTTTCTCCACGAGCAGGACGAAGTCGGCAGTGCATTTTTTGATCTTAAGGTATTCGTCCTCGACGATTGAGGGCACCGAGTAGCCGCCCTTGCCGAGCTTGGCGCAGTCCACCTTGTCGCCATCGTCCTCGAAGACGACGGGGCCGATCACGGTCCCGGCGTTCTCCGCGCGCACATGGAACTCCTCGCGCAGGGCGGCCAGGCCGACCTCCAGATCCTCGATGACCGGGTCGGACTCGGCTTGGTCGTCGAAGGTATTCTCGTGACTGTCGCCCATTGTGTGCTTCGTGCGATAGTAAATCTCACGCAGGCTGGTGGTGAGGTCCGCTTTCTGCAGCTCGTGGAGCGCGTCGGCCACCAGCATGGTCTGCATGAACTTCTTGGCCATGGCGACGTTGAAGAAGGTGCGCAACTGCTTGTTGGCGCCCATCTCGATAAAGCCCTTTTTCGCGTTGAACTTCACGTTCGACAGCGAGCGGACCGGGATCGAGATTGCAGGGTCCTTCTTCTTCTGCGCGGCCGCGATCACGAGGTCGGCCAGGCCGACCAGCTTCTTCTCGACGGCGGGGTTCTTCTTGGCCATGGTCTATTTCCGCTTCTTCTTCGTCGGTTTTGACTTCTTCCTCGCCTTCAACTTCTTCGCGGGCTTGGCCTTCTCCGGCGCCGACGTCACAGCGGGCACGGCCTCGGCGTGGGGAGGCGTCTCGACGGAAATGTCGCCCTCGACGCCCTCGGCGGTCACGATGATCGAATCGGGCAGGCCGTGCGGGCCGGCGTTCTTATTGAGGAGCTCGTCGGTCTTCTGGCCGCCGGTCAGCTTCTTGGCGATGTCGAGGAGCCGGCTGCGCAGCTTCGCTTCGGCGAGCTTGCCGCCCTTGAGCCTCCGGCACGCGCCGACGACTTCCTCGATGTAGAGTTCGAAGATGTTGCGGCGCTTGTGTTCCGCGTGGGCATGCTCACGGCGCTTGATGAACATGCCTAGGCGGCGTCCGGCCTCGCGCAGTCCGAGCGTGATCTCCTTGCGGATCTCGTCGTAGTCGGCGATGGCCTCCTTCGACTCGCTCGTGAAAGGAACCCAGACCGAGGCCATATGCACGAAGATCGCCATCGGGCCCTGGGGGGGTGCTCCGCGGGACTGCGACACGCCGTAGTTGCGCCAGGTGGTGTCGAGCACGGCCTTGAAGGTCGCGCACGCGGACTGCTGGTAGACCAGCGGCACGCGGTTGGCGAAGCGGATCACTCGCGCCAGTTCGTTGTCGTCCGAGTCGCGTCTTTCGCCCTCGGCCAACGGCGCCTTCGGTGCGGCCGACGCGGCGGCCGCGACCGCCTCGGGGCTGCGGCCGAACGCCAGTCCAACCTCGATGACGAACGGGTTGCCGCGGTACACCGCGGGCGGCCGGGTGACGGCCGTGTAGAACTCGCCCTTGATCTGCTTGTAGAGCCCCGCGAGGATGGCCTTCTCGCCGATCGGCGACAGGCAGTTCGTCGGCGGGGCCATCAGCTTCATCGTCTGGATGGTCTTATACAGCATCTCGGCCTCTTGGCCCTTCACGTCGCGCGGGCGCTTGTGGGAGTGGAGGCCCGCGGCCTTGCAGATATCCTCGGCTGTCCGTGCTGAGACGCGCGAAAAATCAGCAGACAGGAAGCCGGAGAGCCAGTGACTTCTCGTGTCCTGGAGCATCTTCAGGAGCATGCCGAGCTCGATGCCGTACGGGTGCGGCTTGATCTCCTTGGGCGGCTCGGGGTTTTGGTGGATCGTGCGCGCGTAGACCTTCGTCTCGCCGTCAGGCGAATGATAGGTGAATTGTGCGTGCGGATTGGAAATCGCGGAGAGCTCCATGTACTCGTCGACCGATGCGCGCCCCTTCTGGTACTTGCCCTCGAGCTCGATGTAGACATGGGTGCCGCGATGGCGCTCCCACTCGATCTGTTTCTTCTCCAGGATGATCGGT
>CAYHNV010000047.1:0-14571 GCA_964358065.1 uncultured Elusimicrobia bacterium
GCGTTCATGGACCATTGCAGCCCCGGTGCTTGCTGGGAGGAGTATATCGCGCGGGGGATATCGACGGCTTGCGGGAAGCTGAAGTCCCGCTGAAGTCAAAATCTCGCGCCTTTACTCCATCAAGCCCCTATCTCGTATAATGTCCTGATGAACGCCCTCTCCTTCGTCTTGCTCGGCTTGGTCGTCGGCGTGCTCAGCGGCATGGTCGGCGTGGGGGGCGGCATCATCCTGATCCCGGCTCTCGTCTACTTCTACGGGTTTTCCCAGCTGCTGGCCCAGGGCACGAGCACGGCCATGCTCCTGCCGCCCATCGGCATCCTCGCGGCCTACACCTACTACAAGCACGGCTATGTGGACGTGCGCGCCACGATTCTCATCTGCGCGGGCTTCGTTTTGGGAGGCCTGTTCGGCGCCAAGCTCGCCGTTGTCCTTCCCAAAGAGGTCTTAAGACGAGGGTTCGGCGTCCTTCTGCTCTTCATCTCGGCGCGCATGATCTTCGGCAAGTGAGAGCGGCCATGTTCAGCGCTTCGGTCCCGTCCGCTTGTAGTGCGCTTTCTCCAGCGCCTTTCTCCTTTTATCAGACTCGCTCTTAAGCTTGAGCCAAGACTCCAGGCGCGCGGCGGCCACCCGCCCCTCTTTGACCGCGGCCTTCACCGCGCAGCCGGGCTCGGCGCCGTGGCGGCAGTCTTTAAAACGGCAGGAAGGGGCCAGGGCGTCGATCTCTTCGAAGGTCTTCTTGAGACCCTGATCCACGTCCCAGAACTGCATCTCGCGCATGCCGGGCGTGTCGAGGAGCACGCCGCCTCCGGGCAGGAGAAAAAGTTGGCGGTGCGTGGTGGTGTGGCGGCCGCGCTCATCCTTGGCGCGGGTCGCGGCCGTGCGCAACAGCTTCGTTCCAAGGAGGTGATTGATCAGCGTGGATTTGCCCACGCCCGAGGTGCCGATGCATCCCACCGTGCGGCCGGGCTTCAGCCATTCGGCGAGGGCCTCCAGGCCCCGGCCCGTCTTGGCGCTGAGCGCCACGATCGGGGTCCCGGCCGCGATGGCGCGAGCCTTATCGAGGAAGGGCTCCGGCTCAGGGCAGGTATCGAGCTTGTTGAGGAGGACGACGGGTTGGGCCCCGCTTTCGCGCGAGACCGTGAGGAAGCGCTCCAGGCGCCGCGCATTGAAGTCCGCGTTGAACGCGGTCATCACGAAGACCGAATCGAGATTGGAGGCGATGACTTGTTCCCAAAGGCCCTCTCCCGAGGCCTTGCGCGAGAGCTTGCTGCGTCGGGGCAGGATGTGGCGGACCGCCAGCACGGGCTGCCCATCGACGGATTGGACCGCCAGCCAGTCTCCGACCGCGGGCAGGCCCGCGGGGCTGAGCGCCCCGCGGCGGACCTTGCCGGGGATGCGCGCGGAGCGCTCGCCGGCCGCGGTCACGACCTGATAGAGCCCGCGTTGTTCCTCGATGAGGCGCGCGGGCAGCAGGCCGTATCCGGGGCCCGCGGCGAACTCCGCAGCCCAGCGTTCATCCCAGCCCCAATCTTCGAGGGCGACCATCCGGCGATTCTAGCAGAACCCTCGCGCGTCCTGGCGTCCGCGCATGATAGAATCAGCCCGTGTCATATTCTTATCCCTCTCCGCGTACCGGCACCGCCCAGGACCTGCTCCGGGTGGTGACGCGCGCCTGCGAGTTGGAGATCGAACGCGCGGGGACGGTCCTGCCCGAGAAGGGCGATCAGGCGCGTCGCTGGGGCGCGGCACCTTTCCGCGCGCTCGGCGTCTGTGTCGCCTGGATCATTGAAGCCCTTCCGGCGGATTGGGCGCTGTTCTTCCATGATTGGGCCAGCGCGCGGCTCAGCGGCCGGGCTTATCCCTTCGATCCTGCTTCCCCCGTCCTGATGCGCGCCCGCGCCCTGGCCGCGCGGGTCGAGGATGAGACGGGCGAGGCCCCGGCCCTGCTGGCGGTTATCTCCCACCCGCCTGCCATGGGGGAACTTGCCCATCTTAATTTCGCGCTGGTGGCTCACGCCCTGCGTGCCCTGCGCGTCCTGCGCGGACGACCATGCCGCCCGCGGCAGGTTGTGGCCACGGACCCCTTCGCGTTGGATACCCTGTCGGTCGTCGGGGAGGGTTTCTACGCGGGATACATGGGGACCCAGCATCTCGGCATCGACCGCATGGCCTTGGGTCGCGCGGGGGCGTGGCGTTTGCTGACGCCGCGCTCATCATGGTTCTCGATGCCGTGGCGCTTGCTGCGCGTTCTGGGCGGGGGCGGAGAGGTCGGGATTGTCCTGGCCGGCGGCGTGCCGGCCACGGGCAGGGTGCTTTACGGCGTGCGCGAATGGGCGCGTCGCGCGCGTGTCGCCAGTCCACTGAGGGGCGCGCCGGATGAGGTCTCTCGCGTCCTGAGAGGGGACGCTTGCTTCGCGCGTTTCGAGCGCGCGATGGCTTCGACCCTGCACTTGCCGCGCTCATCCGGTCGTCTGGTCGAGGTCTGGCTCATGGCCGCCGCGGCCGGGCTCGTACCCGGTGAGACTCTTGAGGCGGCCGCGTCCGCCGTCCTCGCGTGCCTGTCGGTGCCGCCGGGCCTGCGCTCCGCCCTGCTCTGCGAACTCCTGAAGGAGTCCTCGCGCGAGACGCCGACGCGCCGCCGTCTCTTCCGGCTCATCGCGGACCGGGTCTCCCGCCGTCGGCCTGTTGTCTTCATCCCCATCGTGCACCGCGTGGACCCCTTGGGCGTGGAGGTCCGTGAGGCCTGCTCGTGGCAGGCTCCGGAACACGGGCGCGCGCGGGGACGCGTGCGCGTGCGCCGTGCCGAGACGCCCGACGCCGTCATCGAGATGGACTCCGGCGATTTCGCCGAGAAATTCGTCGAGGAGAATTTCGCATGAAAGGTGCGCCATAAATGAGCGAAAAAGTCTACGTGAACGTGCATGAACTGAAGGGCTTCTCGATCAAGAACTGCCCGCCCATGGAGGAGCCTTCCGGCGTGCTGATGTGCGCGCCCGACCACTACCAGGTCCTGGCCGTCAAGAACCCCTACATGCACGGCCATGTCGGGGCCGTGAACCTCTCTCAGGCGCGGCGTCAATGGGCGCAGGTCAGGGAGGCTTTCGACGCTTCGGGCTGCCCTGTCTCCCTCATCGAGCCGACCCCGGGCCTTGAGGATATGGTGTTCTGCGCCAACCAATCCCTGGCCGGCACGCGTGCCAACGGCGAGAAGATCGCCCTCATCGGGTCCATGCTCCATGTCTCGCGCCGACCGGAGGTGGAGGCCTTCGAGAGTTTCTATGAGGGGAAAGGCTATCGCATCGTCCGGCTCAAGGCCGGAGGCCATGCGACCTTCGAGGGTTCGGGCGATGCCGTTTGGCATCCAGGTCACCGGCTCATCTGGGGCGGTCACGGCTTTCGCACCGATCCCGAGATATTCACCCAGGTGGCGGAGGCTTTCAAGACCCCGGTGATCCTCCTTAAGCTCGTCAATGAACGCTTCTATCATCTCGATACTTGCTTTTGCCCGCTGACTCCCGAGGCCGTTCTCATCTACCCCGCCGCCTTCGAGGCCGCCAGCCTCGAGCTGATCTTGAAGATCTTCCCCATCGTGGTCACGGCCAATGAGGCTGATGCGGTCTCCCGCATGGCCTGCAACGCTTCCGTCGTCCATTCCCGCACGGCCATACTGCAGAAGGGTGCGATCAGCGTGGCCAATCACATGCATGCTCTGGGCCTGGGAGTCAGCGAGGTGGACACGTCTGAGTTCATCAAGGCGGGCGGGAGCGTGTATTGCCTCAAGCAATTCTTATGGTGACGAGCATCCGCGCGGAGGTCGCCCGCAGGCGTACCTTCGCGATCATCTCCCATCCCGACGCGGGCAAGACCACGTTGACGGAGAAGCTCCTCCTCTACGGGGGCGCGCTCCAACTGGCGGGCTCGGTCACGGCCCGCAAAAGCCGGCGTTCGTCGACGTCGGACTGGATGGAACTGGAGCGCAAACGGGGGATCTCGGTGAGTTCCACGGTCCTGCAGTTCGACTACGAGGGCCATCGCATCAACCTGCTTGACACGCCGGGCCACAAGGACTTTTCCGAGGACACCTACCGCGTGCTGACCGCGGTCGACGCGGCCGTGATGGTCATCGACGCGGGCAAAGGCATCGAGAGCCAGACGCGCAAGCTCTTCGAGGTCTGCCGCCAGCGCGCTATTCCCATTCTCACCTTCATGAACAAGCTCGACCGCCCGACGCGCGACCTGCTGGAGCTGATCGACGAGATCGAGAGCACCCTCCAGATCCATGCCTTCCCCGTGAACTGGCCCCTGGGGACCGGAGAGCGATTTCGCGGCGTCTATGACCGGCAGACGCGAGAGGCGCACCTCTACGAGCGCACCGCGCGCGGCGCCTACCGGGCTCCGGTCCAGGTCGCGGGGCTTGAGGATCCCGTCGTGAAGGAGAAGCTCGACGCGGACTCCTACCATCGCTTCGTCGAGCAATTGGCCCTGCTCGACGCGGCGGGGCCCGCCTTCGACCGCGCCGACGCGCTCAAGGGAGGAACCACGCCGGTGTTCTTCGGCAGCGCGGTCAACAACTTCGGCGTCCAGCTCCTGCTGGAGGCCCTGCTCAAGCACCCGCCCGCGCCGACGCCGCGCCGCGCGGGAACGAGGGTGGTGGACCCGGCGCGCGAGTCCTTCTCGGGTTTCGTGTTCAAGATCCAGGGGAACATGGACCCCAAACACCGCGACCGCGTCGCCTTCGTGCGCGTCTGCTCGGGGCGCTTCTCGCGCGATCTTGCGGTCATCCACGCGCGCACCGGCAAGTCGTACCGGCTGGCCAACGCGCATAAGATCTTCGGGCGTGAGCGCGAGATCGTGTCGGAGGCCTACGCCGGAGACGTGTTGGGGCTGGTGGGCTATTCCGATTTCAGCATCGGCGACACGCTGAGTTCGGACCCGTCCGTGGTCTACGATGAAATCCCGCGCTTCGCGCCTGAGTGCTTCGCGTTCCTGTTCAACCCGAACCCAGCCCAGTACAAGCCCTTCGCCAAAGGACTGGAGCAGATGCTGCGCGAGGGGGTGGTGCGGGCCCTTAAGCCGGCGGACGCGGCGGACACCAAGTCGACGCTGCTCTGCGCGGTCGGTCCTCTCCAGTTCGAGGTCGCCCAGTATCGGATGCTGTCCGAGTACGGGGTGGAGTCGCGCCTGGAGAGCGCCGCGTGGACGCTCGCTCGATGGGTCGGCCCCAAGACGCCGCGCTTCGCGCTCGACGCTGTCGGCCTGCCCATGAAATGCGTCCGCGTGCGCGACGAGAAGGACGCCGAGATGATTCTCTTCCCGACGCCGTGGTCCCTTCAGTACCTCGGCGAGACGCACCCGGAGATCGAACTCCTGCGCCTGCCTCCGCCGTAGGGCCCCCAGTTCAGGGGGGCGCATGACCGGGGGGACTCTCCGCAGGCAGATAGATCGTGAACGTGGTCCCCCGGCCGATCTCGCTGCGCAGTCCGATGCTCCCGCGATGTTTCTGAACGATTTCGTGAACCAACGACAAGCCCAGCCCGGTTCCCTTGCCGATTTCTTTGGTGGTGAAAAACGGCTCGAAAATCTGGGCTTGAATCTCTTTGGGAATCCCGGCGCCGGTATCCTGGACCTGGATTTCCACATGTCCCGTTTTGACCCGCGAAACCGACGTGCGCAGGGTGACTTTCCCGCCGCGGGGCGTTGCGTCCACGGCGTTGTTGCATAAGTTGATGACGACCTGTTGGAGCTGGTGTTTGCTGGCCTTCACCGTGGGAAGGGCGGGGGCGAGTTCATTAATCAGCTCGACATTGGATGTCTTGGACCGAGCCAGGATCAAGGAAAGCGACTCGCGGATCGCCGCGTTGGCATCCACGCCTCCGACCTGCTCGTCTTTCGGCGCTCGCGAGAACCTGAGCAGGTCTTGGACCAGGCTGCGACACCGCAGGGCCTCCCGTTCGATGGATTTGAGCGGCAGGAGGAGCGGATCATCTCCTTTCAGGTGCAGGAGCACGCTTTGGGCGAACCCCAGGATGACCGCCAGAGGGTTGTTGATCTCGTGAGAGACCCCCGCGGCCAATAATCCGACGGAGGCAAGTTTTTCCGACTGGGACACGATATGTTCCAGGTGCCTCCTGCTGGTGACGTCTTTGCCGGTGGAAACGAAATGCGTGATGTGATTGCCGCTCTCCATGAGAGGGGCGATGGTATTCTCCGCGTAGTACAACTCCCCGTTCTTTTTTCTATTGATGAAGAGGGCGTGGAACGGCCTTCCGGAGAGGATCGTGTTCCAGAGGGATGCATAGAACGATTGGTCCTGATTGCCCGACTTGATGATCGACGGCTTTTTGCCGATGACCTCCGCGGACGAATATCCCGCAATCTTCTCGAAAGCCGGGTTCACATATTCGATGAATCCCCTTATATCGGTGATGACGACGATATCTTCGGTTTGCCTGACGACCATGGCGAGCTTCGCGATCATCTGTTTCGAGTGAGGACGGATCCAAAAGAAATAAAGTATGGGCGTGGTGATTAAGGTGAGCAGCGCGGCGTCCAGGAGGGCTTCTCTCGTCGTGGGCAGAGGCGGGAGGAAACTCAGGAAATACATGATGAGCAGTTCGGCGAGGAACACCAGGAGGAGCGTCCCTAAAATGTGGCGATAAGGCGGAGTGGTATTCATTTCACGGGTCTCCAGGCGTGTCAGTACGGGAAGATGGCGTCCAGGCCCTTTTCCTCGAAGTCGCCGAGGGTTTTAAGTTTATCCAGCCCCACGCGTTCGCGGTGCCCCAGGATCCAGACCGTCAAGGGTTTGTCCTTGAACCGTTTGGCGAACTTCTCCGCGTCGGGAAGGGCGTATCGGAGGACGCGCTCGAATCGTTTGGGCCGGGGATCGCCGCCGGTCAGGCCTTCGTCCTCCCAATCCATCAACGCGTTCGGCGCCGAACGGAAGGTGATCGGATTGGTCCGATAGGCTTCCTCGACGGCGCGGGCCGTTTCGGTGAAGCGCGTCTCGGAGGAGGGGAAGTCGCCAAAAAGCTTGCCCATCAGTTCCACGGCTTCCGAGGTCTTGTCGGCCTGGCAGCCGAGGGCGCCCCAAAGCCGGGTTTCGTCCGCCTTGTTTTCGGAGGTCGTGTGGCCTCCCGAGGCCGAGTAGGCCAGCGAACGGGCCTCGCGGACTTCCTGGAAGATCACGGAGCTCATCCCTCCTCCCATGTACTGGGAGTAGAATTGATAGTCCACGAAGTTCTCGGGAGCGAAGACCTCGTCGGCGGCGAAGAGTCCCACCTGCGACTGGACCATGTCCCGATGGGTGAAGAGGACCCGGGGCCGCGCCGGCTTCAGGTAGCGCAAGGGGGAGCGCGTGGGCGTCGGCTTGAATCGGCGGTCGCTTTCCAGGAGCTTGGCGACTTCGGAGGGCGTGCGCGGTCCGACATAAGAGATGCGGCGGGTCCAGAGCGGGAAGTCCCGGATGAGCGACTTAAGCTGGCGTTCATCGAGAAGCTTGAGTTCCTGGTTGGTGAGGCGGCCGAGCACGGAGCTCTCGCGCCCACGCTGAGCCAGCTCGCCCAGCGCGGCGCGCACGGCGCCCGGGTCCTTCTTCTCATCCTCGCGCGCGCCGATATCCACCTCGATCTTGCGCGCCAGGGTACCGCTCGAGATGTTCGGCCAGTCGAAGCGCTCCGCGACGAGCTGGAGCGAGGGCCAGAAATTACGGTCCACGCCGGAGAGTTGGAAGGCTGAGGACTGCTCGTTGCAGGAGTAGGAGACCGAGGTCCCCAGGGCGAAGAGTTTCTTCTTGAACTCCTCGGCCGTGTAAGGGCCGGCACCTGACAGCGCGAGCAGGTCCAAAGCCTGGCAGAGCTTGCGTTCGCGGCGCCAGCCGCGCTCCATCTGCACCGAGATCGAGAAGAGGTCGTTGTAGGGGTTCTTCGCCGTGTAGAGGCGCCCGCCCGCCACGGGTGAGATCTGGTAGTCCTTGCCGGCGGCGAGCCAGCGGGGCTCGATGGGATGAGCCGGGATCTCCAAGGCTTCCTTCAGGAAGCGAGACCGGCGGGAGGCATCGATCTCCACTTTCGTGAAGGAGGGTTTGGGCATGCTCGGGATTTCCGGCTTGCCGTTGCGGCGAATCACGCTCACGCGGTCCGCGCCGAGGTAGAGCTTGGCCACGCGCACGACGTCCTCCTTGGTCACGCGGCGCAGGCGCTCCAGGCGCTCCACGGTCTTTCCCCACGGCTCGAAGGCGATGAAGGAGCTCGCCATCAGGGACGCGCGCTCCTCGTTGCTCTCAAGACGGTATTTTTCGGAGATCTCGAGGGCGGTGATGATGGCGGCGATGTCGCTCTCGTCGAAGTCGCCGTTCTTGAGGGATTCCAGCGTCTCGAGCAGGAGGTCCTCGGCCTCCTCGGGAGTCTGCCCTTTTTTGGGCAGGGCCCAGAGATGCCAGGCGCCCGCGTCGTTATTGAGGTCCGGATAGGAGCCAGAGGCCTTGACCTTCTGCGCTTGATTGAGGCGCAGGTTCAGGAGGCCCGCCGCGGCGTTGTCCATCAGCATGTCCAGCACGGCGAAGGCGTCGGCGTCGGGATGCGAGTTGGCCGCCGCGGGCCAGGCCAGGACGACCTTCTCCTCGGCCTCGTATTTGACCTCGTAGCGCTCCGTCGCCTTCGGCTTGGGCAGGGCCCAGGCGGCAAGGGCGGGCAGGGGCTTCGGCGTCCAGGAGGAAAAGCGCCGGCGGATCAGCTCGAGGGCCTGCTCGCGGTCGAAGTCTCCCGCCAGGACGATGGCCATGTTGTTGGGCACATACCAGCGCTCCTCGAAGGCATACATCTTCGCCAGGGACGGGTTCTTCAGGTGCTCGACCGAGCCGAGGGTGGGCTGCTGGCCGTAGGGGTGGACTTTATAGAGTCGGCGTTCGACCTCTTCGCCGATGATGCGCTCCGCGTTGTCCATCGCCCGGTTCTTCTCCTCGTAGACCGTTTCGATCTCGGTTTGGAAAAGGCGGAAGACGGGGTTCTGGAAGCGTTCGGCTTCGACCGCGGCCCAGGCTTCGAGGCGGTTGGACGGGATGTCCACGATGTAGACGGTCTGCTCGCTGGAGGTGAAGGCGTTGAGGCCCCGGCCGCCGATGCTGCGATAGAACTTGGAGATCTCGTTGGGGACGGCGAAGGCGGAGGCCTTTACGTTCTCCTCGTCGATCTCCTTGTAGACGGCGGCGCGGGGCGCCTCACCCTTGGTCTTGAAGAGCTTCTCGTAGAGCGCGCGGATGCGCTCAAGGTGCGGGGCTTCGGCCGCGAAGTCGAGGGTGCCAAGTTCGCCCGTGCCCTTGAAGAACATGTGTTCAAGGTAGTGCGCCATGCCCGTGCTGTCGGCCGGGTCGTGCTTGGAACCCGCGCGCACCGCGATCCAGGCTGTCACGCGCGGTTGGCCCTTGTTGGGGCTCAGGTACACGCTCAGGCCGTTGGGCAGGCGATGGATGGTCGTGCCCATCGGGTCGTCGCGCAGCGGAGCTTCCAAGACCGCGGGCACGGACGGCGCCAGGCCGGCCTTCTTGGCGAGGGCCGCTCCGGGGCAGGTGAGACAGAGCGCGAGGATCGGGGCGAGGGCGGTCGGGCGGGTCATCGGACCTCCGGGATCGGTTTCGTCATGGGGCCGGCTTGCACGGAAGACCAGGTGTAGTTGTTCTGCGCGTTCCACAGGATCCAGCCTCGCACGCCCAGTTCCTCGGCGGCCCGGATCTGGGCGCGCACATGCGCGGGGGTGTAGCGCACGCCCATCGAGAAGTCCTGGAGGTACGGCCTCAGGACCTCGGGGCGAGTTTGCAGGCGCGTCAGGGCGTCCTTGATGCCGTGGTGGATGGTCAGGTAAGGCTGGCGGTTCGGGTTCTTGAGGCCGTACTCGCCCTTGGCGTAGTGGGAGGGATACATCATGGGCGAGACATAGTCCACGAGGTCCGCCATCTGGTCGAGCTGCTGCCCGATGCCCATGCCGCTGTCGACGCTGGTGGTCAGGCCGAAGGTGCAGATGGAGAGCTTGACGCCCATGGGTTTGAGGCGCTCTCGGGCCAAGGTCAGGAACTCGCGCAGGGCGTTCGCGGCGGTCCGGGCCGTGTGGTCCTTTCGGGAGTAGCGGCACTGCCGGGTCTTGCCGTCGGAGGGGAAGCGGATGTAGTCGAACTGGATCTCGTCGAAGCCCGCCGTCGCTGCGCGCGAGGCGATGTCGATGGCGTAATCCCAGACCTCCTTCTGATAGGGATCCACCCAGGCCGTGCCCTTGTCGTTGGCCCAGATGCGCCCATCGGGAAAATGGACCGCGAGGTCCGGGCGGGCGCGGGCCAGGTGGTCGTCCTTGAAGATGGCGATGCGGGCGATGGTGTAGACGCCCTGGTCCTTGAAGTCCTTGACCGCGCCGGCCAGGTCCGGGATGGCGTTGAGATAGGCTCCGGACTTCTCGGCTAAGGGCACGCCCTTGACGAAGACACGGCCGTCATAATCCTTGAGGGCGATGGCGATCGCGTTGAAGCCGGCGGCCCTCATCTCGCTCAGGAAGCGGCGGCGGGCCTTCGTGGAGCCGGCGGTCCAGCCGGTGAAGTGCACTCCCCGCAGGGCCGCCGTCGAGGCTGGCGCCATGTCGAGAGGGGCTTCGCCGGCGAAGGAGGGGGCCGACAAGAACAGGAAGAGCGTCAGGGGCGTGAGCACAGACGCAGACGATACAAAATCAAGCCCCCCTGGCGCGTTGGCGTACGAGGGGATATACTCAAGGCGAGTTCCGGCCGCACCCCCGGTCCCATGCGCCCCAATTCACCTCACCCCCGTCTTCGCCAGGGCATGACGCTTGTGCTCTGTGTGAGCCTTGTCCTCGCCGATCTGCGGCCGGTCTTGGCCGCCGGCCTTGATGCGGCATCGGCCCGGCCGCGGGCGGACGCTTGGCGCTCAGTTCTCGCGAGCTTCCCGTCCGGGGCGCCGATTCCATTCCTGCAGCCGTTTGGACTCAGCGCTCCCGGCCAAGTCGAGTCCTTCTTGCGCGTGGCCGTGCGCGCGGATTTGACGCCGAGCGCCGAGCTGACCCCGCAAGGGGTGCGCGCGGCCGTGGCGGTTTACGCCGGCGCCCTGGCTCAACGCGTCCGGGAGAGCGGCGCGGCCGCAAGCGCGGCGGAGCTCTCCGAGCTGGGCCTGGCGTTCGACGACCTCCCGACTCTCTCCGTCATCTCGCCCGAGAGCGGCGCGGGCCTCGAGCACGCTCGGCGCGCCTTCACCCAAGTCATGGCCGCCGCCACCGCGGAGGAGCGGGCCGCCGTGGAGCGCAGCATCGAGGCCGCGCGCCGCGCGTGGGAGGGTCGAGACGGGGCTTCGCCGGTGCGCGCCCTCCCGGCGGGCGCCTTCGGCGCCGTTGATCCGTCCTGGCGCCTCAAAAAAGCGCAGACGCCGCCCTCCGCGCGCGTCGCCGCCGCCATTCCTGCGCCCTTCGCGTTGCCCCCGCGGCTTGCCGCGCCGGACAAGGCGGCAACCGTTCTTGGACCCGAGACGCATGCCGCGCTCCAAGAGTTGGGCCTTGACGGCTACGCCCGCTTCCAGCGTCTGGCGCGGGCCCAGGTCGCTTTCGAGCGCGCGGCTCTGGAGGCCGAGCCGACGCTCAAGCAAGCCGTTTTCTCGATGCGCGCGCAGGAGCGCTTCTCCCAGACGGTGCTGGCCTTGACCCCCCGCCTGCGCCGTCAAGGCTCGAAACAGCCCTTGGCCGAGGCCCTGATTCTGGCCGCCCAACACGCCTACGGCGACGCTTTGCCCGCGGGTGCCCGCCGGCTGCTGGGGCCGCTGTCCGAGTTCATCCCCCGAAAGGCCGTGGCGGACCTCGACACGAGCCGGCTCGAGCAAGCCGTCCTAGGCATCCCGGTCGCCGACGATGACATCTCGCGCCGCGCGGCGCATGCGCTGATGACGTCCCATCCGGTGCTGTTTCAGGAGCCCGCAGGCGCCGACGGCGCGTTGATGGCCGCTTTGACGCGTCACGCCCGGGCCCTCGGCGCACAGCTTTCGACGCTGTACGCCCATCCCTTCACCGACGATCGCCAACTGCTCGGGCACAAGGTGCCGGCCGCGGGCGGCGGCCGGCTCGTCTTCGGCGTGGGCGCGCTTGTGCGCCTGGCCCGCCGGGCCGAGCGCGAACTTAAGGCCGCGCGCCAAGCGGGCCGCAAGCCGCGGCGCTTCCTCCTGCTGATCAAGAACGTGGAGGCCCTGGAGCCCGGGGTGCGCACCGGGCTCCAGGAGGCCCTGCGCATCGGCGAACTGACGCATCCCGATCTGGGAACCGTGCGCCTGCCCGCCAACCTTCAGATCCTGATGACCATGCGCGCGGGCGCGGCCGTCGAGGACGACTCGTTCTTTGACCGCGTCATCGTCAAGCTCCTGCCCGCCCCTCCCGCCGCCCGGTTCCGCGAGGCGCTCTCCTGGCCGGCCGGCGTCACCGAGAGCAACTACCTTGAGCATGTCTCTCTCGGCGCGCGCGGCGGCCGCTCCGTGCTCGCGTTGCCCGGCGCCGAGATCGAGCTGTCCGAGGAGTTCCGCGGCCTCACGCCGAAAAACCTCCATGATGAGATTTACCTCAAGACCGGCCTGGTGCTCGACTTCGGGACCGTGCGCCAGCTTTCCGCGATGGCTCAGGCGCAGAAGAGCCGCGCGCCGATCTTGCGCGTGGAAGGTCCCACCGGCCTCGGCAAGACTTTCACGGCCGCGGGCTACGCGCGCCTGCGCGGCCGGCCCTTTTTCTCCAACCCGGTCAACGCGGACACCAGCCTCTCCGACTGGATCGGGGGCTTCGAGCAGGACGCAAGCGGCGCGTTCGGCTTCAACGCCGACACTCCGTTCAAGCGCCGGCTTGAAGAGGGCGGCGTGGTCGCCTTGAGCGAGCTCAACACCTTGCTCGATCATCACGAGAAGGCGTCGCTTGGCTGGTGGCTGGCCCAGGTCGCCGAGGCCGAGCCCGACGCCTCGGGCTACCGGACGATCCCGCTTGGCGAGGTTCCAGTCCCCGAAGGGGAGAGCGTGCCCGTGATCAGGATCCATCCCGAGTCGCTCATCATCGTCGACACCAATCCCCAGGGCGAGTACGCCGCGCGCGGGGCCTTGCCGGAGATTTTGGACGAGCGCGCGCCGCTGCTGCGCCTGGAGCCGCTGGTGGCGCCCGGGGCCGACGCGGATCAGCGCGCGCGTGAGAAGCGCCGCCTGGTCTTCTTTGCCGACATGTTCCTGCGCCATGACTGGATCGCGCGCGGCCGCACGCTCGGACGCGCGATCCTTGACGCCGAGCGCCGCGCGCGCCTGGCCGCGCGCCTGGCCGAGGCCTATCACGCCGCCGCCTCTCGGATCAAGCCCGAGGAAACGGCGGGGCAGCGCATCCTCTCAACTCGCGAGCTCAAGCGCATGGCCCAGGACCTTCTCGTCGAGGCGGACGCGGCGCTGGACGCGGTCGCCGACGCGCACCTGGAGGCGTTCCGCGGCGAGCCCTCTGTTCTGCGCGCGCGGCTTGGGCCCTTCGTGCGCGACCAACTCCTGGCCAAGGGCCGCCCCGTGCACCTGCGCCTGGGCCCCGGCGCCGACGCGCGCCGCGAGGTTGAAGAGGCGCTGCTCCGCGACCCCGCCGTGGAGCTCGAGTTCGTCTCGGCGACCGAGGAAACCGACCGCTTCCAAATGGAAGGCGGCCTGATTCCCTCGCGGGACGGGACGCGTCTTGAGTTCGGACCCGGCATCTTCGCGCGAATGATCGAGAAAGCCCGGGCCCGGCCCGAGCGCAAGGTCGTCTTCGTCTTCGACAACGCCCATAACCTGCGTCCCGAGCAGGTCGTAGCGCTCAATGAGTTCCTGCAGGAGGGTCGTCTCTATCCCAAGGGCGCTTCCCGCGCCTATGAACTTCCGCCCAACGCCTTCGTGCTGTTCGTCAGCCGCTCCGACTCCCCGCTGAGCTGGTCGCCGGCCGAACGCTCGCGCTTCGTCGAGTACGCGGCGTTGTCCGTGGATGCGCAGGCCGAGCGCGCCGTCATGGAGGAACTGGCCGCGGTCCTGCGCGCCCTGCCCAAGGAACTGGCCGGTCCGCTCGGGCGTTGGGCGGCCGGCGCCTACGCGCGCTGGAGCGCCGACTCCTCCGCCGCGCCGGCCGGGACGGTGTCGGTTCGGCGCCGGCGCTGGTTTCTTGACGGCCTGCGTGCCGCAGTCGAGCAGACGCTCAACGCCGGACTGGGCGTCGCCGAGCTCGGCGCGGAACTGACCCGCTCCTTTGCCGACGTGCTGCTGGCTTCGACGCCGGCGCCGCAGAGGCAGGCCGCGCTGGAGCGGTACATGCGGCCGCTGAAGCTGTTGAGTCAAGTTTACGAGCGCGCCCTGGACCGCGGTCCAAAGGTCGAAGACGGCCCAGGCCTTGACTTGCCCCGGGCGCGGCTTTTGTTCAGCCAGGCGACGACGCAGGCTCAGCGCGTCCAGGCCCTCGCCGCTTTGAGCCGGGCCGCCGCGGCCGCGCCGGCCGCCGTTTGGGACAAGCGGCCGGCCGCCCAGTTTAGCGAATGGGACGGCGCCCGGGCCCTCGTGCCGGGCG
>CAYHNV010000048.1:0-14473 GCA_964358065.1 uncultured Elusimicrobia bacterium
CGGCATGATGATCGCCAGGCCGGCCAACCCCTGGAAGGCCGCGCCGATGACGAAGTAGGGGCCGATCGACGCCGAGTGCCAACCGGGCTTGCTCGTCATGCCGAAGATGAAGCCGACATTGGTGTGGACCGAGATGACCAAGGTCAGGAGGATGATGGACAGAGTCCCCATCACGCGGTTATGAAAAGCCATCTCCTCGTGGGTATTCTGCCAGCCCATCGCGCCGAGACGGTAGAGGGCGGCGCGCCAAGGCGCGATGCCTTTGAGCTTGTCCCGGCAACTGGCGAGGTCCGGCACCAAGGCGATAAAGAAGTACAGGCAGGAGACGGCCATGTAGGTGCTGATGCAAATGACATCCCACAGGATCGGGGAAGTCAGGTGCGGGGTCAGGAGAACATTAAGCGCGCGGTCGGGACGCCCCAGGTCCACGATGACGGACGACCCGGCGAAGGGAAGGCTTGCGATGGTGATGCTCTCGGCGATACGGGTGAAGGGCCGCCTCCACGCCGCGTCGGTGATGCGCAGAATGGAGGAAATGAGGGTCCCGGCGTGGGAGACGCCGATGAAGAACACGAAATTGACGATATAGATCCCCCAAAAAATAGGAGCATTCAGACCCGTCACGCACATCCCCCGGTAAATCTGCCAGCCCCAGGAGACCAACGCCCATAGAAACAGCGCCGCCAGCGGCGCCAGCATCAAGAAGAACCGCAGCTCCGGCTCCTTCTCAAGAAGGCCGAAAACTTTGCTTTCCACCAACGCCATATCCTTGTGGGCCATCGTCAAGTCTCCCCTAGATAAAATACTTTCGGTTCCGTCTTCAGCTCCTCCAAGAGCACCCGCGCGTCCCGCCGGGACGAGGCCTTGGCGACCGCGCTCTTGGGATCGTTGAGATCGCCGAAGATGATGGCCTGCGTGGGGCAGGCCTCCTGACAGGCCGTCCGGTAGCGCGCCGGGTCCGCCTCGCGGCCCTCGGCGCGAGCCTCCTCCCGCTCCCGCTCCAGGCGGTGATTGCAGAAAAGGCACTTCTCGACGACGCCCTTCTCGCGCGTGGGCACATCCGGGTTGAAGCCTTGCGCCATCGACTCCGGCCACTGCGGGGCGCTCCAGTTGAAGAACTTGCAGGTATAGGGACAGGCGTTGACGCAGTAGCGACAGCCGATGCAGCGCGAGTATATCTGTCCGACGATTCCCTCGGGGTTGAGATAAGTCGCCGAGACGGGGCAAACCCGGGCGCAGGGCGGGTCATCGCACTGCTGGCAAGGAACGGGCGTCAGTTTCTGGCGCACGCGCCCGTCCTCGGACTCGGTGTGCGGCATGATCTTGAGCCAGCGGATCAGGCGGCCCATCGCAGCCTCATCGGGAGAGCCCAGCTCCATGTTGTTTTCCGTGGAGCAGGCGACGACGCAGGACTGGCAGGCCGTGCATTTATTGAGATCGATGGCCATGCCCCAACGGCGGCCTTTCCCGCGTTGGACATCCTGGACGGCCACGGCCCCCGGTTTCTTCGATGCAAATCGTGCCGCCGCGGCCGCAACGAGCAGCCCCAAGACTCCTGCGGCCTTCCCCAAGAACTTCTTGCGATCGATCTCTTCAGAGGACACGGATCCCCACCTCCACTCCCTGCCGAAACGAGCCGTTGCTCCAGCCGCCGGACAGACGCCCCGGATCGCCGCCCACGGCCTGGGCGAAGCGTCCTGCCCCCGTGCGACCAAGACCGAAGGGAACGCTCACGGCGTCGCGCCCGATTCCCTCATAATGACGCGCCACCGCCTTGATGGACGCGCCGGCGCGGAAAAGCTCCACTTGAGCGCCATCGTCGATGCCCAGCCGAGCCGCCGTCTCCGGATGGATCTCCGCCCAGGTTCCCCATTGGGCGCCCAAATGCGCCGCCCCGAGGCCGCCCAGATACGGAAACTGCGCGCCTTCTCCATAGGACAAGGAAAGAGGAAACTGAATGTGGAGGCGAAGGGCGCCGCCGGTCTTCGCAACCGGCGCCGCCAACAGCGCCACGGGGAAGCTGGTGGGCAAAGCGCGCACGGAAGGCGCCCTGCCCTTGAGGTGGCCCACGCCCGCCAACTCACGCGCAAAGCGCGACTTCACGGAGTCGGCCAAAGTGTCCGGCAGGCCCGCTCCGCCCGGGCGACGGCGCGCCGCCGCCAGAAGCAGGTCCACCGCCTCGACCGCCGCGCCCCCCGCCTTGATGATGGGAGCGCTGGCGCTGGAAACGGGGCTGCCATCCAGGAGAACGCTGTTGACGCCCTGCCAGGACTCGAAGGCATGAAGCGGCGGCAAAAGCAGGTCGGCATACCGGGAGGTTTCATCCCGGAACGACGACGAGCAAACGACGAAGGGCGCCGCCGCGAGGGTCTTGGCCCAACTTTCCCGCAGAGGGCTTTGGAACATCGGATTGACGCGGTCAAGCCACAGCACCGCCGCAGCGCCTTTGCCGTCCATCGCCGCGTGCAAGCCTTCCACGTCCGGCGCGCTCGCCGGAGATGAAGCCTGAGCGTCCAACGCCAGCACTCCGCCCGGCCGGCCGATCGAACCCAGAAGGATGTTGAGCGAATGGACCGCCGCCTGGAGGGACGGCTCGCGACGGCAGCTCAGGGCGAGCGTGGGCCCGCCCGCGGCCATACGGCGAGCCAGGGCCGTCAAGTCCGCGACGGGCGTCCCAGCCTGCGCGGCCCATTCCTCACGGGAATGCCGCCCGACGAAGGCTTTGAAGGCGGCAAAACCGGAGGCTTGAGCGGCCTTGGCGTCATACAGCTTTTCGTCCAGAAGCACTCGGGCCACGGCCAAAGCCGCCGCCTCCTCGCCTCCGGGGAGCACCGAAATCCACTCGTCGGATTTGGCGCCGGTCACGGACAGGCGCGCCTCCACCTGAATCAGCTGGGCCCGGCGCGGCCCCGTGCGCAACGCCGCGAAAGCCCGTTGGGCTTCCACGGGCGAGGGCCAGGACTGGAGCCAATCCCAGCCGAAGGAAACCACGCACGCGGCGCGCGCGAGGTCGTAGAAGGCGCCGCGCGTGCCGTGCGCGGAGGCGAAGGCCTCCAAGGGGGGCTGAGACGCGGGCCAATCCTGGCGCCAGGCACGGCCGCCCATGGCCCGCGAGACCTGGGCCAGCACGGAAGAACGCTCATCATTGGCGGGAGAGAGAACGGCATCCATCCCATGTCCCCGCCCGGAGGCGAGCGCCTGCGCTAAAACTTGACCGGCCTCGTCCCAGGACACCTCTTTAAAATCCACGCTTCCCTTGGGGCCGACGCGATGCAAAGGCGCCTGTAGACGGTCGGGATGGTAAAGCTCCTGGAGAACGGCGGAACCCTTGGGGCAAAGGCCGCCTTCGCAGACCGGGTGCCCGACCGCGCCGCGCACGCCGACGGCCTTGCCATCGACGATGCGCAGGCTGAGCAGGCAGCCCGCCGGGCAAAGACCGCACAGGGCCTGGGCGCGTCGGTCGGAACTCAAGGCGGGCAACGCCTTCGCCTTGGGCTTTAGAATCTCGGCCGCAAGCGCGCCGGGCAAAGCCCAAGACGCGCCCAAGACTCCGCCGAACTTAAATAGGTTTCTTCTCGTGATATCCATGGTGTCAGCGGTGGCAGGCGAGGCAATCCGTGTTGACCTTCTCCTTTTGATGGCAACTGCGGCAGGTCGCCATATCCAGGCGCACGGCCTGGCGATGGATGTTAACGGTTTCTTTCTCGATGGTGCCATGGCAGGCCGCGCACGAGATCCCACCGCCCGCGACATGACGGCGGTGCGAGAAACGCACATGCCGGGCCGCCTGGTAGACCCGCGGCCACTTGATGTCGACTCCGGATTTGATGGCGTCGCCCAAAGCGGGCGAAGTCTTGGGGGAATCCTTGCCCGGGATGTGGCAGAGGGCGCAGGCCTTGACATTCGGGATGGAGGCCTTCTCCTGGAGATCAGCTCCGATGTGGCAGGAGAGGCATTTCATGCCCAAATCGATGTGCTTCTGATGGTTGTAGACGACGCTCGAAGACGCGGCCCGCGCGGGCGTCGCCGCTCCCAGCGCCAACGACAGCAACAGGGCTAAAACGCTCATCGCGGCTCTTCCTTGAGCGAGAAAAGATAGTCCGCCACGGCCTCGACCTCGTCACCTTCGAGAACGCCGCCGAAGGCCGGCATGCTCAGCCTCGGGTCCGGTTCGTCAGCCCTCAGCTTGCGCGGCTGATAGCCGTTATGGACCTTGCGCAGGAGGTCTTTGCGAGTGTACGCCTCGGCGAGGTCATAGAGTCCGGGAATGGCCTCGGGCGGGTCCGAGTCGGAGTTTGGATTCTTGACGCCGCCCTCACCGTTGGGGCCGTGGCAGAGGGCGCAGCCCGTCTCCCGGTACAACCGATGCCCCCGCGCGAGCGCGGGCGTGCCGACGGCCAAGGCCGGACTCTTCAAAGTCCGCCGTGTGGGCGCCACGGCCAGGGCCGGCGTCCAAGACAAGGCTCCCCACGCCAGAAAGGCAAAGAACGAGAACAACCCGCCCGCCACGAGGGCAATGACCCACTTCAGGTTGCGCGCGCCCATGCTCATGCCTTCCAAGCAGGATTTATTTCACGACTTACGGCTTGGCGGCTTCCGGTGTCGCGGCCTTCGGCTTGACCTTGCGCACGCCGGAGTCGTAGGACAGGAAATCGGCGATCAAAGCGATATCGCCCGCGCGGATGCCGGAGCGCTTCTTTTTGCTCATCTTCGTCACATACGTGGTCCACTCTTCTTTCGTTACAAACGCGGAGCCGACGGCACGGGCGAAGGTGTGGCACTTCGAGCACTTGCCCTCCACGATCGTGTAGGCCTTCCTCTGAGCTTGCGGATACTTGGAGACATCGATCTTGTCCGGCCCCTTGTCCGCGGGGAACTCCTTCGGGGCGTCCGCCGCCGCGGCGAATCCAGCCAGGAGCGTGAGGCAAAGCAGGGACTTCAGCATGGCGCATCCTCCTCTCTGCGGAATTTAAAACAAAAGAGATTCCGGCCCCCGGGGCGCCGGGGGCCGGAATCGTCCACCATCTTTGCGTCTTTTAGAATCCGAGCTCGAACTGCACTCCCCAGCGGTGGTCCTTGCCTGTGGCGGTCCTGGGCCATTTCGACGTCTGCCCGGAGTACTCGACGAGGGACTTAATGTTCGGCTTCAGGTAGGCGGCCAACTGCGCGGTCAGGTACGCGCTATGGTTGCGCCCGTCATTGGTGGTGATGTAGTCCTGACGAAGCGTCGGGACGATCGTCGGCTTGCCCTCGATCTTGATCGGGTAGAAGGCCTCGATATAGCCGCCGCGGTTGTTGTAGCGCGTGTTGGAGCCGCGCTCCTTGTCGTAGAAGTACACGCCCGCGCCCCTCACGGTCAAGCCCATCGCTTCGACGAGCATGTCCACGCCCATGCGCGACTGGTCGTAGCGGCTGACTCCGACCGTGCGCGTGACGAGGCCGGTGGTCCCCTTGCTCGCGAACACGCCGATCATCCCGCCTTTCATGCAGTCGTAGGCGAGCCGGACATTGGCGTCCTTGCCGCCCTTGCCTTCCGAGTCGTCCGCGTCGGCCGTCATGCCGGCCGCGTAGTAGAGGCTGCCGATGCCCTCGCGGCTGATCTCGCCGTAGGCCATCGTGGTCTGCATCTCCGCGGACAGCGAGTGATTCGCCGCCTGCCCCTCATTTAGAGCCAGCCGCTTCGACAGCGTGACCCGGCCGTCCTGGCCCAAGGTCTGGTAAGGGTCCATGTCGAAGAAGCTGCGATAGGCGACGACGACATTGCCCCACTCCTTGGGGTGCCAGCCGGCCTGCAGCATTCCGAAGATGGGCGTGAACGCCCCGGCGTCATTACCGCCGACGGTGCGCGCGTCGGGCTCGTCCTCCATCTCGATCTCCGTGTAATAGGAGAAGTCGCCGCCGATCCCGCCGTCCGCGATGAACAGCTCGAGTTCATGAAGCGCCCGGGAGCGGAACTCTAGGTCCCCGTTGTTCTTCTTGTCGTACGGCCGGGACTTGACGATGGCCGAGAGCGGAAACGCACTGGGGATCTTGATGCCTGAGATCTCCTTGGTTTCCTTCGACCCCGCGACCTCCTCGCGTTCCTGGCGATAGCCGTTCAGCTTGAACTCACGGCCATGCTCGTTGAGCGTGGGCCACGCCGAATGGCACGCCGTGCACGACACGCCGTATTTGCGCGCGAAGCCCGGCACGGCCGAGGCTTGCGTCACGCCGAGCACTGTGAGAACGCCCAGGGCGAACCCCAACATCTTGAGTCGTTTCATTTTATTTTAACTCCTCCTATGATGTCGCGCGAGGGCGACTCCGTTTCCTGTTCATGCCGCACGTCGTGATGCGAATAAATCGGCCGATCTCCGGTGCGACCGGAGGAACCCTGAAAACTGGGCGCGAACTGCGAAGAAGGAAGGCCGGGTGCTCCTGGGGGAAAACCCGGCGATACTGATCGCGATTCATCGGCCTTAAATCGACCGTCTTTTTCCATAGACCATCTCTTGACCATTTTATGTCAGGGCATCCCGAACTGGCAATGACGAAAGTTATTATTTGGGATGATAGAAGTAATGCCGGCCGCCTGCCGCAGTCGGACCCGCTCCAGCACGAGCACCATGCGCCCGTCGACGGAGATGAGCCGATTCGCGGCCAGGGACGCGATGGTGCGGCTAACGACTTCGGGACCGGTCCCCAGGACCTGCGCGAGATCTTGCCGCGACAGGCCCAAGGAGACCGGGGCGCCCGGCGCGCCGGACGCCTCCTCGCAACAGAGGATCAGCTTGGCGACGCGCTCGCGGATCGAACGCAGAGCCAGGTCCGAACCGGCCTCATCCGATTCACCGAGCCGCTTGGCCAGCAGTCTCGCGAAAAAACGAGGCAGTTCCGGATCGGAGCCCCAAAGCTCCTGGAAGCGCGCGGCCTCGATGCGGCATATGCTCGCTTCCTCCAGGACCTTCCCCGTGGAGGCGTAAGGCTGCCCCGCAATCAGCGCCAGCTCGCCCAGAATGCTCGGCCCCGAGATAAGGCGAACGATCCGACGGCGATCCGTGCTCTCGGAGCGCACGAGCTTCACGCGTCCGGTGTGCACGAAGTAGATGCACGACGGCCGGTCGCCCTGACGAAAGAGACTGTCGCCCGGGGCGTAGACGTCGTTCTGCCACTCCGCGGCCAGGCGCTCAAAGGACGCGGCCGACAAGCCAAGCGAGAAGGCCCAGTGCTTGAAATCGCGGGCGCAACCGCGCGGGCACTTCGAAGGCGCTTGCGTGCGGCAGGCGGATGGGATCGCTTTCATGCTTCCTCCAGTCGGGACTGCATCCAAAAACGCGGGGGCAGCGCTCCGAGGGCCATGAACACGAGCTGCAGGGCGCAGAATGCGGACAGCCACAGGAAGGCCTTGTCCATGAAGCCGTACGAGTGCAGGCCGATGCCGAGCATGTTGACGCGGAACCAGGAGAGGCTGACGATGATGTTGCCGAAGATCGCCATCAGCATGATGCCGCGCTCGCGGACGTAGCCGCCCCAGCGGGCGTGCAGGATGAAGGCGTTCCAAAGCACGATCAGCAAGGCGCCGTTTTCCTTGGAATCCCAGCCCCAGCTTTGGTCGACCCATATTCCGCCGAGCACCGTGCCGACGAAGCTGACCAATAGGCTGAAGGCGATCGCGCCGTAGACCAAAGACGCCAGCGCCTTCGATGACTCGGGATCGGGCTTGAGCGGCACATGGCGGCGCACGACCCAGGCGACGGCGAGCATGCCGGCGAGGTACGTCGAGCCGTAGCCGATCGTGATCATGACGGCGTAAGTCGCCAGCCAAAAATTCGAGTCCAGGACCGTCCGCATCATCTCCATGGTGTCGCCGGCGGCGCTCAGGTGATGGGCGATGAGCAAGGTCGTAAAGCCGATGGCGCAGGCGCCCGCGACGGCGAAACCGCGGCGGTGAATGCGCTCGGCGACCAGCCCCATAACGGCGGCCGCCCAGCCCACGAACACCGCCGACGAATAGAGGTTGGTGACAGGGGGGAGGCCCTGCAGGACAGTGCGCGCCAGAAGACCTACGGTGTGCACGAGGAAGGCGGCCCACGCCAGCGTGCGCGCGGCGGCGGCTATATCAGCGCGACGAGTCGCCCAGGCTGAGAAGATCAGGAGGAGCGCCGTCAGATACAGCGCCATGCCGGAAATAAATGGGGAGGCCTTATTAAACAGCGCTTCGGCGCGGGCCGCGCGCACGGCGGCGGGCCGGTTTCGGGCGACCCAGGCCGCGTGCGCGGAGAGCGCCGCGTTGAAGGCGGGCGCGTCTGCGGCACGATAGGCGCGGCCCATGAGGGCGAATGACGCCAGGCTCGGGTGCGGGGCGCGGCCGCCGTTCGGGGTGGACAAGGCCTCGCCGGTGTTGGTCCACGCATCGGCCGGCGCTCCTTCCTTCGGAGGGAGGGCCTTGAATGCGGCCGTCTGCGCCAGGAATTTGTAGCGCTGGAGAATCTCCGCCGACGCTTCCATGGCGCGGCGCTCCTTGTCCGTGGGTTTTTTCGATCGGAAGGCGCTCCTGGCGGTCGGAAGCAAAGCGGCGAACGCGGCCAGGTCCGTCCCCGGATCGCCCTGTCCGGAGATCATGAAGGTGTTCTTGAGGCGCTCGTACAGCGTCAGGCGGCTGTTGAGATTGAGAAGGGCGTTCTGGAAGCGCGAGCGCCGGCCGCTCTCCTGCCGATCGGCGGCGGCGGCCTGGTTCGAGATTTCGCCGCGCCGGGGCTCGATCTGCCAGTAGGCGAAGTAGCGGGTCTTGCCCTGGGCGAGACCGAGAAGCCCCAGCACCTCGGGGTCGTCCACGACGAAGGCAGGGTAGGTGTCGGCGGCCTCGGGCTTGAACGCGGCGTCGATGAGCCAGCGCGTCGCGGACAGCGCGCGGCCGTCCACCGGCACGCTTTGCTTGCCGCGGATGGAGAGCAAAGCGCCGCGGGCGAAACTGTCCAGCGGCTTGACGCGGCCCCCCTCGAGAACCGGGAGGCGGCCGAAGGCCTCGTAGTCTATATCGGATTTAGACGCGGGGCGCAGAGACAGCAGCCAGGAACAGACCAGAAGTCCCAGGGTGACCGCGGCGATAAGCGGGCCTTTCTTGACTGTCATCATTCGCATCCTCCCCATTGTAACACAACGGCCGACAAGGATGTGAGGTTTATGCGCCGAAACGGCCCACGGGCTCCAAGCCCAAGGCCGGGACCAGGATGATTTCGCCGCAGCCGATGCTGGACATGCGGTAGTATAGGAAATCCGGACTATACTGCGGCGAGCGGCGGTCTATCTGAAACGGAAGCCGCTTGTGGGGACTATTGGGACCAACTGGGGATGCTGCTCCCGTCCCCTCGCACGCGCGGCGTCGGCGACGCTGCCGGACAGGTAGCCGGCGAGGGAACTGAGAGTGACGGCCCCCTCCTTGTCCCGCGCCTCGCCGTTGAGCCCGCGCAGGAAGTGGTAAGTGAACAGACCGTGCCCCGCGTCGGGCAGGACGGAGGCGGTCTCTGAAGGCCCGGCAGCGGTCAAGACCGCGATGCCGGTCCGGGCGCCGACTCCCAGTCCCACGGCAGCCGCGGAGGACCCTCCCGGGGCATGGACCGAACGCCCCCCACCGCCCGCGAAGCCGCAGTCGAGCGCCACGATGACCTGGGCGGCGCCCATAGCGGAAAGCTTGTCGTAGAGCCGTTCGAGAGGGTAGGCCGTGTCCGCCAAAAAAGACGAGTCCGCATCGAGCGGCAGGAGGTAGGCCCGGCCGGTCTTGGGATCGGCGCTCCCGTAGCCCGCGAAGTAGAAGAAGACCGTGGAGCGCGCGTTGACTTTGCCGGGCAACCGGGTCTCCAAGGTCTTGACCAGGCCGGCTCTGGTGGCCTGCAGGTCTGTCAGGAGCACAACCTGGCTGTCCGGATAGCCCATGGCGAGAAGATGCGCGCGTACGGACTGAGCATCGCGTTCAGCGAAGGCGTCTTCCGGCAGCCCGGCGTACCTGCCGATGCCGACCACGACGGCCCAAGCGTCGGGATTGCGCGCGAGCCGGTAGGAAGGCTCGTCCGCGGCGGCGAGGGACGCCTCCGACTTCGGGGGGCCGGACGCCGGGGAGACACCGGGCCGAAAATTCTTAATCATCTTGGCAAGCTCTATGTGGCCGCGCCAGAGAGCTTCTCTATGAGGAACCCGGCCGTTATTGCAGGCGATGCCCGAGTCGGCTCCACGCTCGAGAAGAAGGCGTGCCAGATCGGCGCGGCCGAAGTATGCGGCGATCCCCAGAGGCGTGCGCCCGATTCTCATGTCGTCGGTCGCGTTGACGTCGGCGCCGTGGTCGAGAATGAGCCGGACGATCTCGGGCTGATTGCTCTGCACCGCGTAGTGAAGGGCGGTCGTGCCCTGGACGCCCTTGGCGTCGACGTCAGCGCCCTTTTCGATGAGAAGTCTCACGACCTCAAGGCTCCCGTGATCCGCAGCCCTCATGAGGGGGGTCTCGCCGCCCCCCCCAGCACGGTCGGCCTTGGCGCCTCGGTCGAGCAGGAGGCGCGCCAACGGCAGGTCCGCGCGGACGGCCGCGATCATCAAGGGCGTTTGGCCGCGGCGATCTCCTCCACGGACGTTGGGATCGGCGCCGGAGTCCAGGGCGGCGCGTGCTGCCTGGGCGTCGCCGCCGCGCGCGGCCTTGATCAACGGGGGCGAGCAGGCGGTCAATGCCAGCAGTATCGGCAGGATCGGCACCAGACTTGCGCGTGGATTGCGGCCATTGGCGGCTTTCATGAAGGTGAGCATACCTGTGTCGTTCCCATTCGTCAACATGTGGGGCAAAATCGCATGGCAGAGAGCGGACAAATGGGTTATACTCCAGGGCATGGAGCGCGTTTTTTATGAGGATGTTTTTCGGGCCCTAAGTCGGCACGAAGTGCGCTACCTCATCGTGGGCGGAGTCGCGGTCAACCTCTTAGGCGTGCCGCGCATGACAAAAGATCTAGATCTCATGCTGGACCTTAGCGCCGACAATCTCAAACGGTTCGTGGTTGCGGTCAAAGACCTGGGATATCGCCCCAGGGCACCCGTGGCTCTGGAGGAGTTCGCGGACGCGAACAAGCGGGACATCTGGCGCCGGGAGAAGAACGCCGTCGTGTTCACCCTGAACGATCCCCAAGATCCCCTCACCCAGGTCGACGTCTTCCTGGAAAACCCGATCGATTTTGAATCCGCCTATGCGGCCAAACAGCCGTTGGAAGCCGGTGATATGACGCTCGCCGTTATCTCGATCGAAGACCTCATCCGATTGAAAGCGCTGGCCAACCGCCTCCAAGACAAGTCCGACATCGAGATGCTCAGGAAGATCCAAAATGAAAGCCAACAAGACTGACTGCGGCTTTGCGTACGCGGTCTCCGATGAAGCCCTCCGAGAGCACCGGAAGCTCTCGGCTCGGGACAAGCTCCGCTGGCTGCGCCAGGCGAACGCCTTTATCGCCCGATTCGCCCCCGAAAAGACCAAGCGCCTTCACGAGCGCTTCCGATCCGGCTCGCTCTAAATAGTCAGCACGAATCTCGGCGGCACGCACGATCAGGGGCGGAAGAGGGGCCCATGCCGATCACGGTCTCGACATGAGCGCCGAAGACGGGAAGCTTCTTGCGCAGGGACTCGACGTGCTTGTCCACCGTGCGCGTGGACATGCCGGGCTCCGAGCCCCACACTTTTCCCAGCAGCATGCCCCGGGTGACCACGCGCAAGGGGTGGCGCAGGAAGTACGTGAGCAACTTGACATCAAGGTCTCCTGTTGATCAGGCCCAAAATTTCACGTTCAACCGAGCGGACGTCCACCGCGCCGACCCAACGGCGCGCGATGCGGCCCTCGTCGTCGATCAGGAAAGCGGCCGGCAGGCCGCGCACCGCGTAGGCGGCGGAGACCTTCCCGTCGGAGTACAGAATGGGGAAGGTGACCTTGTGCTCCTTCACGAATGGCGGCACGGCCGATTGGTTCTCGTCCATGGACACTCCTATGACGGAGAATCTTCCGCCGGAACGCCGGGAGAGCTCCTCGAGGTCCGGCATTTCCACGCGGCAGGTGTCGCACCATGTGGCCCAAAAGTTGATGAGAACGGGCTTGCCGCGCAAGGACGCGAGGCTGACGGTCTGGCCGGAGAGGTCCGGCAGCGCGAACTCCGGCGCCTGACGGGAGCCCGCGGGGGCGCCGCAGGCAGCCAGGCCGAGAAAGAGCGCGGCAAAAAAGAGCTTCATCATATCTCCTCCACTAAATCTCGACGGTTTTCTTTCCCCGGCCCGCTCCGAGCCATGCGTAAAGCACCGGCAGGACGATCAAGGTCAGCAAGGTCGAGGTGACCAGACCGCCGATGACCACTGTGGCGAGAGGCCTCTGCACTTCCGCGCCGATGCCGGTGTTGAGCGCCATGGGAACGAAGCCCAGCCCCGCGACCAAGGCCGTCATGGCCACGGGACGCAGGCGCGTGAGCGAGCCCTCCTTGGCCGCCTGTTCAGGGCTGCGGCCCTTCTCGCGAAGTTGATTGAAGAAGGTCACGAGCACCATGCCGTTGAGGATGGCGATGCCCATGAGCGCTATGAAGCCGATGGATGCCGAGACGCTCAGAGGGATGCCGCGCAGGGCCAGAGAGAAGACGCCGCCGGTCATGGCCAGCGGGATGCAGGTGTAGACCAAAGCCGCCTCGCGCAGGTTGCCGAAGCTCCACCAGAGGATGAGCAGGATCGCGAGCAGCACCACGGGAACGATCAACGCCAGCCGTGCCCGAGCGCGCTCCAAGTTCTTGAACTGTCCCCCCCATGCCATTCCATATCCCTCGGGCAGCTTGACCTCGCGCTCGACGGCGGCGCGCGCCTCCGCCACGTAGCTCGCGATGTCGCGCCCGCCGAGGAACACGGCCACGGCCGCGTAGCGCCGGCCGTAGTGATGGGCGATGGTCGTGACCTCGTTCTTGGTCTCGAAGTCCACGACCTTGTGGAGCGCGATCGCGCCTCCGTCCATGCCGACGGGCAGGGACTTGATCGTCTCGACGTTCTCGCGATGCTCCTCCTCCACCCTGAGCAGGATGGGAAAGCGCCACTGCGCCTCGTAGAAGCTGCCGACCTCGCGGCCGGCCATCGCGGCCTCGAGCAGGCCGTTGACGCGGCGCAGGTCGAGGCCGTAGCGCGCGATGGCCGCGTAGTTGGGCCGGGCACTGAGGACGGGGCTCTTGCGCAGGGCCGTCAACGCGTCCATCTCCGCCTCTTCGGTTCCCGGCACTTTCTTGAGGACCGCGCTCGAGCGTTCCAGGAGGTCGATGAGCACGGCGAGGTCGGGGCCGTAGATGCGCAGGCTCACGTCGGCGCGGCTGCCCTCCAATATCTCGGCGAAGCGCATCTCGATGGGCTGGTTCTCGGAGATCTCCTGGCCCGGCACTTCCTTGTCGACGGCCTCCTTGATCGCCTCGTAAAGCTCGGCCTTGGTGCGCTTGCGTCCGTTCTCCTGCGCCGGCCACTGGGAGCGGTCCCTCTTGAGGATCACGAAGGTGTCCGCCAGGTGCACGCCCATCGGGTCCGTGGCGGACTCGGGAGTGCCCAGGCGGCCGAACACGCGCTCGACCTCGGGGAAGCGGGCGATGACGCGCTCGCTTCTGCGCTCCATCTCCAGCGAGGCGTCCACGCCGATGTCGGAGTCGCGCGTGAAGTTGATCACGAGGTCCCCCTCGTCGAGGGGCGGCATGAAGTCGGCGCCCATGCGGCTGTAGGCGAAAACCGAACCGGCGAGCAGAAGTCCCGCCGGAATCGCCGCCAGGACCGGACGGCGGAGGCAGGCCTCGAGCACCGGCTCATAGACTCGCAGCAGGCGCGAATAGAGGAAGCCCTCGCCGCCGCCGCGGCCCGCGGGCGCTTTGAGGAACAGATAGGCGAGCACGGGCATGAGAAGCACGGCCACGAGCAAGGAGGCTCCCAGAGCCATCAGGACCGTGATCGCCATCGGGTGGAAGAGCTTGCCCTCCACGCCCTCGAGCGACAGGATGGGCACGTAGACCAGCATGATGATGAGCAGGCCGAGCGAGACGGGCCTGATCACCTCGGCGGCGGAGTCGCGCAAAAGCGCGAACCGCTCATCTCGGCCGAGCGGGCCTTTATGGTCCTCGAGCCGGCGCAAGGAATTATCGATCATCACGACCGCGCCGTCGACGAGCAGGCCGAAGTCGATGGCCCCCAGGCTCATGAGGCTCGCCGAGACGCCGAAGAGGCGCATGCCGATCGCGCCGAAGAGCATCGAGATCGGGATGGCCAGCGAGACGAACAGCGCCGCGCGAAGGTTGCCCAGAATGGCGAGCAGGACCGCCACCACGAGCACCGCGCCCTCGGCCATGTTCACGACCACGGTCTTGAGCGTGGCGTCGACGAGGTCGCTGCGGGTGTAGAGCAGTTCGACCACCACATCCGGCGGCAGGGGCGCGTCCTTGAGCGCCTTCTCCGAGTCGAGCGCCACCTGGC
>CAYHNV010000049.1:0-14154 GCA_964358065.1 uncultured Elusimicrobia bacterium
GCGTCTCGGAGTATACTGTGTTCATGCTGATGGGCGAGATGGTCGAGTACGGCCTGACGCGCAGCCTCTTCACTCACCCCGTCGACAAGCGGACCGAGGACTACATCACCGGGAGGTTCGGGTGACACAGAAGCGCCACTTCGACACGGACCTGGACGACCTGCGCGCGCGCTTGCTGCGCATGGGCAGCCTCTGCGAGGAGATGATCCACTACGCGGTGAAGGTGATCATCGAGAGAGACGAGAAACACGTGGCCGCGGTCCAGGAGTGGGAGAGCCAGGTCAACCTCCTGCACATCGAGATCGATGAGGTCTGCCTGAAGCTCATCGCCCTGCACCAGCCGGCGGCCGGCGATCTTCGCTTCCTCGCGGCCGCGCTGAAGATCAACTCGGACCTGGAGCGCGTCGGCGACCAGGCGGTCAACATCGCCGAGACCGCGACGTACCTGATCAAGGAGCCCCGCATCAAGCTGGGCGACATCCCGCGCATGGTGGAGGTCGCCGTCGGCATGCTGAAGGACTCCCTCGACGCCTTCTCGCGCGGAGACGTGGAACTGGCCAAGGACGTCATCCGCCGCGACGACGAGGAGGACCGTCTGAAGAGCCAGACCTTCAACGAGCTGGTCCAGCTCATGCAGAGCGACGCCTCCGCCATCCAGCGCGGCATGGACGTCATCCTGATTGCCCGCAACCTGGAGCGCGTGGCCGACCATGCGACCAACATCGCCGAGGACGTGGTCTTCATGGTGGTCGGCAAGGACATCCGCCACCCCGGCTCACGGCCGACCGCTGTCTGGACGGAGTCCTAGCGCGCGCCCGGGCGGACGCGAATCTCGTCGGCGAGCCGGCCGTCGGCGCTGCGGACTTCGACGGCGTCGCCCACCGCGACGGTCTCGAAAGCGACTTCCTTCTCCGGCTTGCCCTCGGCGGAGATCAGGACCTTCGTGGCGTCGCCCAGGGTGAACTCGTGCAGTACGCCTTTGCCCGCGCGAACGGAGAGCGTGCCTTTGATGGCGTCGGTCAGGGCGACCTCGCCCTTCACGGTCTTCTCCGGGAGATCGGCGGGGGCAGCCTGGACCCCGCTCTTGAGCTCGAGCAAGGTCAGCACCTTCGTCTTCGGGTCGTATGTGCCGCTAATGACGACGTCGCCGATCAACTCATGTTCGAAGTCCGCCTTCTTGCCGTCACGGAAGACCTTGGTGTCGCGTCGCATCCGGTACTCTTCGGTGCGTCCGTTTTTGTCCACGATGACCAGCCCTCCGCCCTTCTCCGTCTTGTAGACGGTGCCGGGTCTCAGGGGCGCCGCGGCGGCCCGGGCGGCCAGGGCCGCCAGCAGGAGCGCTGCGGCCGCGGGTCTCATGACGCGGCCTTATCCGTCGGGGGCGCGGCGCTCTCCGTCACGGCGGTCTTGACGCGCTCGACTTGGACGCGGCCTTGGGCGTCGACCTTCACGCCGTGGTGGCGCTTGAGTTCCTCGAGGACCTCTTCGGGCGCGAAGCCCTGCGAGCCGGCGCGATTCTTGATGTCGTTGAGGAGGGTCTTCAGGCGCGAGGGGACGTCCTTGATGCGCTGCAGACGCGCCGCGTAGGTCCAGGCCACTTCGGAGAGGGTCTTGCCCCCCGTCTTTCTCGGGACGTCCGGGGGCGGCGCGATGGGCGCGGCGGCGGCGGGTGCCGTGGCGCGGGGAGCGCGTCCTCGTCCCCCGCTGCGCGGGGCGGGAGCGCGTCCTCCTCGTGCGCGTCCGCCGCGGCTCCGGCTGCGGCGGGCTTTGGGCTGGCCGACGGCATCCTCGCGGGCCTCGGCGGACATCGCGACCGCGTCGGGGTGGGAGGTCCAGATGGTGGCGATGCGCCCCAGGCGCTGGAGTTCGGCGGCCATGGCCGAGAGGGTCGCGTCGTTGGTTACCATCAGGAAGGGGACATGATGCGGCAATGTGGCATGGAGCATTCCCGCGTGCAGGGACATCACGAAGTCCGCGGCGTTGGCGCCGCCGCGCGGAGAGACCACGGTCGCGCAGTGAGGCAGGTGGGAGAGCTTCTTTTCCAAGGTCCGCGGCATCTGGGCGCCGGGGCGCAGGAAGACCCGTACCAGTGTGGAGCGCGTCGGGTGCACGTCCGGCGGCACGTGCGGGTCGTTGTCGCCGTCGATGAGGAGGACGGAGTCCAGCATGGATTGGGCGAGGGCGGGGGTGGCGGGGTTGGAGGCGATCTCGTTTTTTTCGTCGTTCATATGAGGGGCAGTCTAGCAGTTACTCGCCCCGGGTGACCACGGAGCCTGGCTTCTTGCGGCGCAGGAAGCCCAGCCGGGAAGCGATCAGGTCGTACAAGAAGTCGGGCAGGGCGGGCGCCAGGTACTTCATGGGATAGGAGAGCGGCCAGGGGAAGTGGACCACGCGCCGGCGCGCGTCGATGCCGGCGATGATAGCCGCGGCCCCAGCCTCGGTCTCCATCAGGAAGGGCATCGAGCCCACCTGGTGCCGATCGGTCATTTCGCTTTTGACGAAGCCTGGACAGACGGTGATCACCTCGACGCCGGTGAAGTGGAGGTCGACGCGCACGGACTCGAGCAGGGTATTGAGCGCGGCCTTGCTGGCGCTGTAGGGTCCCGACTGGGGCAGGCCGCGGAAGGCCGCAAGGCTCGAGATTCCCGCGATGACGCCGGACCCCTGGGCCGCCATGTCCGGGATCAGAACCTCAAGCCACCGGCAGACGCCGAAGAGGTTCGTGTCGAAGGTCCAGCGCACCAGCTCCGCGGAGAAGGACTTGGAGTCCATGGACTCGCCGACGCCGGCGTTGAGGATCGCCCAGTCGAGACCTCCCCAGGCGGCCCGGATGGCGGCGTAGTGGGCGCGGACCTCTGACATGTCCGTGACCGAGCCGGGAAGCTCAAGGGCTTCGCTCCCTGCTTGGCGCACGAGGTCGGCGGTCTCCTTGAGCGCGTCGACGCGTCGTCCCGTCAGCGCCAGTCTCCAGCCGCGCCGAGCCAGCAGGACCGCCACGCCGCGGCCGAGGCCGGAGGTCGCTCCAGTGATCAAGACTCTCATCGTCCCATTATAAGAAAGAAGCATGGGTCTTTGGGCCCAGGCGCCAGTGAGCGTCACGCCTCATAATCGTTATAATAGAACCAATGATCCGCCAGCGGCCATCGATGTTGCCTCTCTGCGCGCTCCTGTCTTTCGTCGCGGGTCCTCTCGCGGCGCAGGGCGGTCGAGTCGAAGTCGCGCCGGTCACGGCCGCGGGTCCCGGGTCCGGTGGTTCGGTCGCGGTGGGAGCCTCGCTGACCGGCTCGGCGGCGCCCGCCAACGCGACTCTTTCCGCCTCCCCCATCCTGAGCGGCGGACGCAATACGTTCACGCCCTCGGCGCCGCGGGCCCAGCCCGCGCCCGCCGCACAGGCCGTCCAGTCCGCCGTGCCCGCCGTCACCCTCGCGCCGACGCGGTCGCCCGCTCCCGGCAAGGTCTTGGCCCAGACTCCGCAGGTTTCACCCGCGGCGGGAACCGCGCTCACCGCGGCCGCGCGCGGCATGGATTCGGCGCGCAGCGTCGAGGCCCTGGGCGGCGACGCCTTCATCGTCCATCGCGCCCTTGGACGGGTCTTCGACGCCGCGACAAACTCCTCTCCGGTCAAGGGCGGCGTCGCCGGTCGCGTGCAGGGCGTGCGCGAGGCGGTTGCGCAGAAGGTCTCCATCGCCAACGGCGCCTCGCCGGTTGACGCTCCCGACCTCTATTCCGACGCGATCACGACGGCGAAGAGGGCGCTTCCCGTAGCCCTGGCCGACGGCGTGGCCAAGGTCGTGCGCGGCTTTGCCGCGCGCAAGGCGGAAGTTTCCTTGGGCGATCTCGTGGCCGCGGCCTACGAAGCCGCCGCCGGCGGCGGCGCCAAGCAGACGCGCCGGCTTCTGGCGGGTCTGGACAAATGGGAGGCACTGCTCGGAACTCCCGCTCGTCCCCTCGTCTCAAACGTTGAGGCTCTGAAGTCCGACGTGCGCAGTTTCCTTGACGACAAGACGCTTGCCTCCGGGCGCTCCGTGCCTCATGTCTGGTTCGAGCGTTCGGGAGCCTCGCTCGTCGCCCGCATCCCCGGCTCGAGTCCCGCCGCGGGCGTGGCCAAGGTCCCGGGATTGGCCGCCGGCTTCGCCATCGCTCCCGCGTCTTTTGGCCCCGAGGCCGCGCTTGCCGACGCCTATCGCGCCTTCTCCGATGACCCGCGCGCGTCTTCCGGCGCCGTTCTCGTCTATCGCGCGCGCCGGGCCCTCGGCTCCTCCGTCCCGGGTTCCGCGCTTTCCGCCTCCCGTTTCTGGCTGCGCGCGGCGATCGAGTCCGTGTGGCGCCGTCTTGTCGCCCTTCTGAGGGGTTCGTCTTCCTACCCGCTGGCCCAGGCTTCAGGGCGCGATGCGCTCAAGCGCGACGCGGCCTTGGCCCGCGCGGCTGAGTCCGAGGCTTCTGAGGCCGCGGCACTTCTCGCTTCCGCAAGCCTGCGCGTGGCGGGCGTGCGCTCAGCCTTGGGCGCTCTGGACCGGTCCGCCGCCGCCTTCGAGTCCTTGACCGGCGAGAGCCATGCCCGCGTGATGGCCGCAGATCTCAGCAGCGCCTTCGAGCGCGGCGCGCGCGAGCAGGGGCTGTTGCCCTCCGATAGCCTTCCCGCGGGATTTTCCTCTCTAATTTCCGCTCCCGGCGGGATGGCGCACTGGGCCGGCCTCTTGCGCTCGCAATCCGTCCGCGCGGTGGACGAGCGGTTCTGGCGCGCGCGCGGCGGCGCGGATTTCCTGAACCTCGGCGCGGAGCGCTCGGCCGCGGTGAGCGAGTCGTCGCTGGTGAAAAGATTCGCCGGCGCCCCCCTGGCCTTCGTGGCTCTCGACGACATGCTCTGGGCGCGAGGCCAAGGATCCTTCGGCGAGGTCCGCCTCTCCGTGGACCTGCGCGCGACGGACGACGGCGGCGGCATCCGTCTCCTGGTCGAGCGGGGAGACAAGGCCCTGGCCCGGAGGCTCTCGGTTCTCGGACTCTCCGTCTATGCGACCCGCGGCGGGATGGTCGCCGTGCTCGGCGACGAGGACCTGTCTCGCGACCCCGAGGAGGTCGGACTCATCGCGGCCCAAGCCGTCGCCGCGGCCGTCGGCGCGCCGGCGGAGATTGCCTCGGCTACGACGGCCCTGCGCAAACTCTTGGAGGAAACGCAGGGCAATCCCGCGGCGGCCTCCGCGCTGGCGGCTTCGCTGGACGGGCGCGCGGTCTTCGCGGCGGCGCCGGTCATCGGCCTGGCCGGCGAGTACGAGGCCGTGGGGCCTGTCTCCACCACCCTGGACGGCAAGCCGGTATTCGTTACCGCCCTGCGCGACCCAGATACGGGTCTGCTCGTCTACGCTCGCGCCGACACCTTCTCCGGCCGATGAGCGCGCCGGTCGCCGCAATTCTCGCCGTCTTTCTGACGGCCTCGTCCTTGGCCGCCGACCCCCGTCTGCGCGGCGTCCTCGATCCCGAGCCGGGCTCCTGGCGCGGCCTGGCGTTGAGCCTCGGTCCCGCCCGTCCCGTCTGCGGCCGGGCCACATTCGAGCGTGGAAAGGCCGCCGCGGGCGGGCTCATCCTCGTCGTAGACGCGGTCGAGCCTGGCGATGAGGATGCCGTGCGCATGTCGGAGGCCTTGGTTGTCCGCAGGGGCGGGCTTACGAGCCGCGCGGCCCTGGCCGCCCGGCGTCACGGCGTGCCGGCCGTGGCCTTGGGGACCGGCGTATGGGATACGACCGGACCATCCCTTACGCTCCTGGAGCCGATGTTTGGATCCCTTTCCGCTGAGGGAGGCATCGCGCTGCGTGCCGCGTCCGGCTCACGTGAGCGTGTCCTGCGCGAGGGCGACGTGGTCTGCGTGGACCCGGCGGCGGCGCGCGTGATCCTGCCCGCGGCCGACAAGGCCGAGGCCCGCTTGGCGGCGGCTGAAGCGGCGCGCGCCTATGACGGCCTGCGCGACGCGGGCGCTCTCGAGCGTTGGCTCACCGTCGAGTCCGGCCCGGCCCGGGCCGCGGCCCTGGCCCAAGAGCTCATCCCTCGGGCCTTCGAGGGAGGTGTTGCGCCCGCCGACTTCGCCAGGCTCATCCGGGCTTGCCGTGCCGCGGCCGCGACCTCCGGCCGCGAGGGACTTGCCCGTGTCGAGCGCCGTGTTTTATCGAGATATATCCGCGCTTTGCGCGCCGAACTCTCCGCCTGTCCGGCCTCCGCGGATGACGCTCCCTCCGCCGAGACTCTGGAGCGTCTTGTGTCGCGGGCGCAGGCCGCCGCCGAGCGCGCCGCTCAGGCCGGAGGCGTGCTGGGCGCGGGCGATGGCGGCGCTCCCGCCCTGGCGCGGGCCTGTGCCGACGCCGCCGCGCGCCGCCGGCAGGCCGTCCCCGCCGCTTCCCCCTCCCTGGATGACGCCGCTCGCGCCGCAGGAGCCGACCGCTCCGATTCGGTGGAGCTGCCCGCGGGGGCCTGGGGCCGCTTCGTCTCCGACAACGGGCTCGCCGAGTTCCTCGCCGCCACGCTCGACGACGCTTCTCTTGGACTGCGCCGCAAGTCCGAACGCGTGAGAGAGCGCATCCTGGCCGCGCGCCTGGACCCCGCCTCCGGGGCGGGCCGCGCCGCCGTCGTCGCCGCGACAGGCCCCGTGCTCGTTGTGGGCGAGGACGCCGCGCTCGAGGCGGCGCCGTTGGACATCCTCGCCAAGGTCCGGGAGGTATGGGCCGCGTCCTGGGCGCCGGGGCCGCTCGGCGCGCGCTTGCGCGCGGGACGCGGCAGCGACTACGAGGGGCGCGTGCGCGTGGTGAAAGTCGTCGCCGCCGAGGTCTCGGGGCTTGCGTTCTCGCGCGATCCGGGCTCGGGCTTGCGCGGACGGATCATCGTCGAGACTGAGACCGCGTTGAGCTCCGCGCGCAGGAAGCGCCTGACGCGTCTGGTGCGCGCGCTCGACGCGTGGCGCGGGACGGGGGTCGAGGTGGCGTTCTCCTTCGCGGGCGGCAAGCTCCTGGTCCATTCCGCGCGGGCGCTGGAAGTTCCAGCACCGCCGCGTCCCGTGCTGGACCCGTTTAGTCCCCGGCCTCGGGCGCAGGCGCTGCCCGTGAAGAACGCGCGCTGAAAATCGAGCGCAGTTCGGCGAGTTCCTCCGCTTTCATAAACCCCGAGAACCACAGGCCCGCCGGGTAGGCGCAGATCAGAAGGACCCTCACGCCCAGCCCCGTGCGCGAACCGATCAGCCACAGCGCCGCCGTCCACGCGCCCACGGCCGCCAAGCGTCCCCACTCGTAGGGCACCGCGCGTGTCGCACGGCCCAGCGTCCACACGGCGGCGGCCATGACCGCGTAGGAGGCGCAGGTCGCCCAGGCCGCTCCCATCATCCCGTAGCGCGGGATGAGGATGAGGTTGGCGGCGATGTTGACCGCCGCCCCCGCCCAGGTCGCGGCCCCGACGGCCCCGGTGCGCTTGTCGATCATCAGAGGGGCGAGCATCACGAAGTAGAGGCCGTTGAAGACATAGCCGAGCGTGACGACGGGCACGATTGCCAGGCCGTCCCAATAGGCGGGATGAAAGAGGGGCTTGCCGAGGAAGAGATGTGCCGTGACGGCGGCCGTCACGAAGAAGGCCACGGCGAGGAAGGTCCCGGCGGCGGCGGCGGCGAAATAGGTCAGCACGCGCGCGATGAGGGCGTCGACGTCCGGGCGCTCGGCTCGTTCCAAGACGAAGGGCTTCCAAGCCTGGTCGAACATCCCGACCAGCAGCATCATAAAGATGCCAAGCTTGTAGCAGTTGCCGTACAGCCCCGCCATGGCCAGCCCGGAGATGCGGCTGATCAGCGGGCGGTCGGCGACCTGGACGACCATCGAACCGATACCGGCCAGCACGAGAGGAAAGCCGAAGGAGAGCATCGAGCGCAGGCGCGTAGCGCTCGGGCGGCCCGGGCCTGAAGGTGCTTGTAGGCGCGAGGCGATGACGGGGGCCATCATGGCCAGGCCCGCGGCCGAGGCGGCCAGGTTGGCCAGGAACACGCCCTGCACTCCCATCCCCATGCGGCGCACGAAGAGCCAGGCCAGGACCAGGTTCATGGCGATGGTGACGAGCTTGACCCCCCCGTAGGTCGCGGCGCGATGGGAGCCGCGCAGCTCCGCGTAGGGCATCAGCATCGCGGCGTCCAAGGCCAGTATCCAGGCGCCGTAGCGCACGACGACCGCCAGTTCGGCCGGCACGCCGAGGGCCGACGCCGCCTGGGCTGAGAAGAGATGCAGGAGGATGGAAGCCGCGAGCGCGGTCGCGACCACGCCCGTGATTGCCGAGGCGAAGGCATCGTCGTCGGCCCGACCGTCGCGGCGTCCCAGCCGCAGATAGGCCGTGTCCAGGCCCAGGCCGTAGGCCACCGTCATGAAGGCGATGGCGGCGTAGACCGTCTGGACCACGCCGCTCTCGGAGCGGTCGAGCAGGTGGGTGAAGAGCGGAGTCAGCAGGAAGCTGAGCATCCGGCCCAGGACCGTGGTGAGGCCATAGACCGCGGTCTCCCGAGCCAGCCCGCGCAGTTCCCGGAGCATGTGACGCATCCTAGCAAAAGGGGGGGTCAGGCTTTCAGTTCTTTCAATTACTCAGAGTAATTGAAAGAACTGAAAGCCTGACACTTTTTTGGTAGGATGGCGGCCGTGCGCAAGCTTTCCTTATGGTTGCCGGTTGCGGTTTGGTGCGCGCTCATCTTCGCCCTCTCCTCCATCCAGAACCTCACCTCGGGTCTTGAGTACGACTTCCCCCTGCGCAAGCTCGGACACATGCTGGAGTACGGGGTGCTCTTCGCTCTGAGCCGCCGCGCCCTCGCCGGCTCCGGCTCGCGGCCTGCGTCGGCCGCGTGGGGCGCGGCTGCGTTCTGTCTGCTCTACGCGGCGAGCGACGAATGGCACCAGAGCTTCGTGCCGGGCCGCTGCGGCTGCGCCGGCGATGTTGCCATCGATTCGACCGGCGTCCTGGCGTGGTGGGCGCTCTCTTGTCGGGCCGGGAGACGGGAATGGCAGGAGAGGCCTTGAAATTGGCCATAAAAATGGCTACACTCAAAGTATGAAGACCTACAGCATCGCCCGCCTCAAGGACGGCCTTTCCTCGATCGTCGCCGACGTCGCTCAGGGCGCCGAGGTGGTGATCACCGACCACAACCGTCCGGTCGCGCGGATCGTCCCGGTTTCCCGGGTTCCTTCTCTGCCGGCGTGCGACCTTTCACGTCTGCGCGCAAGCAAGCCGCTTCGTTTGGGCCGCAAGGCGAAGCTGTCCTCGGCCCAACTCGTGAGGCGCATTCGCGACGAAGAATGAAGCCCTGCTACTGGGACACCTCGGCTCTTTTGGCGATACTGTTTCAGGAACCGGGCTTCTCCCAGGTCCGGAACCGGGCTTTTCATGAAGGGGGACTTCCAGGCTACACCTCCTTCTTCACGTTCGTTGAGATGGAGTCCGCCTACGCGCGCCGAATCGCCGAAGGCTCCTTGGGCCGGGACGCTCTTTTAAGACTGCGTTTGGCGGCCAGCGAGCTTGAATCCGCTCTGGCCGTGATTTGGCCTGATGACGAAATCCTAGCCGACGCCCGCGGGAATGTCGCCGAACTCGGCTTGAGGCCGGCCGATGCCGTTCAATTGGCCTCGGCTCGCGCCGCGCTCAAGGCGGAAGCGCGGACTCTTTTCATCTCGCTCGATGAGCGCCTCAATGAGGCCGCCCAGGCGATCGGCCTCGTTTTGGCGCGGTGAGCGTTCCCGAGGAGCTCTCGCGGATGGCCGCGCGCTGGCGCACCGAGCGCCAGTTGAAGCTGTTGTCCCGCCTGCCCAGCGCCGACTGCGACAGCGTGCGCTTCGCGGTCTTGGGAGACTGCGAGCCCTCGCGCTTCTGGATCGCCCGAAAGCTCTTCAACCGCGAGGGCGTCTTCAGAGAGCACATGCGTTCCATCCAGCGCCAGAAGGTCTCCTTCGTCGTCCAGCTCGGCGACATGGTGGAGAAGGGCGAGCCGAGCCGCTATCATCGTTTCCTGCGCGACCTGCGGCGCGTGCGCAGCGGGCGTCCGTATCTCACCGTCATCGGCAACCACGACCGCTCCCGGCCGAACGGGAGGTCACACTCGACGGTGTACCGTACGCTCTTCGGCTCGTCCAACTATTTCTTCGACCACGCGCAGACCCGCTTCGTCGTCCTCGATTCCAGCGCCAAGCGCCTGACCCCCGCGCAGCTGCGGTGGCTGCGGCTGGTCCTGAAGACCTCTTTGCGCAAGATCATCTTCACCCACATGCCGCCCGTCCACCTGGGGCTCTGGGGCTGGCCGGGCAAGCTCCATGCCCTGGGCGGCTTCTCCCGGGGGGCCAGGGAGTTCTCGGACGCGGTGGCCGCGGCGAAGGTCAGCCGCGTCTACATGGGTCATGTGCACGCCTTCGGCGTGCAGGACCATCAGGGCGTGCGCTACGTGCTCACGGGCGGAGGCGGCTCGGCGTTGTTTCCTTCCGGGAGTTCCGACCTGTTCCATCATTTCCTGACGGTGGACATCGGGCCGCGCGGCGTGCGCGAGCATGTGCACACCATGGACGGCGGGGTCTTCGACATCCCTTCGGTCCCCGTGATCCTCCACACCCACGAGCACTCCCGCACCTGGGGCGCCGCGGCGCGGGCCTGGCTGGACTTCTTCGTCAAGAGAGGGTGATCGTCGGTCCGCGACGGACCCAGCCGGCGGCGCTTCGCGCGCTGGAGGGCTCGGCGAGGAGCACGTCGCTGTCGAGGTCGACGAAGCGGAAGAACCCGGCGCCCAGCGCGAAGTGGACGCTGGCGCCCAGGCCGCGCGCGGTCTCCGCCATGCAGCCGATCATGAGAGGCGCGCCTGCCGCGCGGGCGACCGCGGCGATCTCCAGGCTCCGGGAGAGGCCGGACTTGGCGAGCTTGATGTTGATCGCGGTGGCCGCGCCTGTTTCGAGAGTCCGCGCGGCTTGCGCGGGCGTGGCCACGCTCTCGTCCGCCGCGACCAGGACGTCCGCGCGCCGTGCCACGAAGGCCATGCCCTTCAGGTCGGCCTTGCGCACGGGCTGCTCGAGAAGATCGATCTTCGCGCCGTCTTTTCGGACGGCGTCGAGCAGGCGCAAGGCCCCGCGCGGCGTGAGGCCTTGATTGCCGTCGAGGATGAGCCGGGCCCGGGGCGCGCCGCGCCGGGCGGCGCGGACGCGCTCGAGGTCGTCGTGGAATCGTCCGCCGACCTTGATCTTCAGGCGCCGAAATCCGTCGGCCGCGGCTTCCTTCGCCGCCTCCGTCGTCAGGGCTGGATCGTTCCAGGCCGAAAGCGTCAGGTCGGTCTCCAGCCGGTCTTTCGCCCCGCCGAACCAGGACGCGAGCGTCATGCCGGACTCTGCGGCCAGGGCCGAGAGGAGCGCGGCCTCGAAGGCCGCCACGGCGGGCTCAAGGTCCGGGGTCCAAGCCCAGGCTGCGTCGATGAGTCTTCGCCAGTCGCGTGCATCGCGTCGGAGAGCGGCGCCGGAGAGTCGTTCCAGCGCGCGCTTCAGGGCGGGGGCCGGGAGATGCTTCATGGCCAAGGAGGTGGAGGCCTCGCCGTAGCCCTCTGCGCCGCCCTTCAGGCTGAGGGTCAGGCCGACATTGACGGTGTGGGTGCGGCGGCCGAGGGCGGTGACGAAGGGCCGGCGCAGCGGCGTTGTGAGCGTTTCCACCCGGGCTTGCGCCACCTCGGTCCTGTTCACGGGTGGACGATAGCAAAAAAAACCTGTATCATCGGCTCATGGTGCGCGGGCTCATCCTTGTCATTGCAATGCTGTGCGTAGCGCCTTCCGCCTTCGCCCAGTCTTCCGCCACCCTGCGCGCCATCGACGTCTACCGATCCTCCGCCCTGCCGGCGGGCGACGCGCGCAAGCGCTTCGGCGCGGAGCTCCGTGAGATCGCGGCGCTGCGCAACTCGCGCCGGCCCTCCGCGGACAAGCAGGCGGAGGCGTTGCGCCGTCGGGTCGAGCTCAAGGCGGCGCGGACCCCGGGGGTCGCATCCGTCGAAGTCCACCTCTCCGAGTACTACACTTCCGTCGACCATGCCCTGTACGCCGTCTTCGACGTCGTCGATGCCGCCGACTCCTTCCGTCTGTCCTTCACCCCGACGCCCAAGGCGCGCATTCCCGATCCCGACGGCCTGCTCGCGGCGTGGAAGTCCTTCGTCGATCTGGGCGAAATGCTTTCTCGCCGCGGCCAGATGCCGGTCGAGCGTCCGGTCTGCCCCGGCTTTTACTGCCTATGGGGAGGCACTCCCGAGCTTGACGCGGCCCATAAGCGTTTCGTGGATGGCGCCGAGAATCGCGGCACGGAGTTGCGCCGCGTCCTCTCCGCCGACGCGGACGGCGGCAAGCGCGCGGCGGCTCTTTTCGTGCTCAGCTATCAGAGCGCGGGCGAGAAGGTCACCCGCCTTTGCCGCGAGGCTCTCTCGGATCACGACGCGCGGGTGCGCGGGGCCGCGCTCCAGATACTGGCCGACATCGTCAATAACCATAAGGACGTCGAGATCAACCTGGATGCGGTCTTGCCGCGCCTGGACGATCCGGCGGCCGGAGTGCGGGGAAAGGCCATGGGTCTGTTGGTCCCGCTTGCCGAGAAGCCCGCCTACCGCAAGAAGATGTTCTCAGCCGCGCCGCGGCTGGCCGTGCTGATGCGGGTGGAACAGCCGGAGAGCCGGGATCTTTCCTTCACCCTGCTCGGGCTTATCTCCGGGAAGAACTGGGACCGTCTTGACTTTGCCGCCTGGGACGCCTGGGCCGCGAAGGCCGCTGCGGGCAAGCCCGACTAGGAGCCAGTCATGGACAGTTCCGCCCCGTCCGATATCTCGCCGTTCATCAATGTCACTCCCAAGGTGGCCGGTCGCTTCGCCCTCGCGGTCGTGCTCTTCGGCGCGGCGATGCACTACCTGGTGAGCGGACGCAAGGAAGCCAGCTTCGGCAAGATGATCACCGGCGCGCTCCTCGCTCTGGCGAGCCTTGCCTGCCTCTGAGCCGCGCGTACAGCCTCCTTACCAAGGACTGATTAGTAGGTCCCTTCACGTCGAAGGCGCTCGGTGATCCACATCCGCATCAGCGTGGAGAAGTTGAGCCCCCGCTCGGCGGCCAGACGCTTGACGCCTTCCAGGGTCTCTTCTTCGAGGCGCAAGGCGATCAGCTTCCGCGGCCTCGGGAAGCTCATGCGGACGGCACGGACCTTCCCGCCCTGCGCAAGAGTCGAACTCTCGTCGTAGAACTTCCTCAGCGTGTGGTCCGTCGTCTCTCTCGGTTTTCGGGGCATATCTTCAGTGAGCTCCAAGCTTCTCGTAGCGCCGGCGCTCCGCGTGGCTCATGTCGCGGGCGGTGATGACTCGGGCCTCTCCTCTCCCAAGATGACGAACGGCGACCATCAGGAAGCGGCCCGCCTCGGTGCGTCCATAGACCTCGTAAACGCCCTTTCCGCGTCCGCGCAGCGTCAGACCCGCATGAAAGACGGCCTCTTCGACTTCACGCGGCGTGGCCTGGTGCCGCGACCAGATATGAAGCTCCGTCTCCTCATCGCAGCGGAGGACATCGACCCTCATGAAGGATATCCCGTATAACAGTGTATGTCAATACCCCGCCAGCCCATAACAATATACGGGGAGACCCCTGAAAAAGTTCCGTGACGGCCCGTGTCGCTAGGAGAACGAGCGGGCGATGACGGCGTCGGCGGCCTGAGGCGGGCCGGGAGCCATCTCCGAGACGGGGCGGAAGACCTTCTGGGCCTTCATCATCATGTTGCCGCTCGGGAAAGGCGGGCGTCCCGCCAGCAGCTCGATGGCGACGATGTTCGGGTGCTTCAGAGCGGCCACGTCAAGAACGAAGGCGTCAGCAAGAAGCCTTTGAAGCACAACGAGTCGCTCCGGCACCGCGTCGAAGCCGATCTCGCCGGGTCAAGCGCCGGCCCGCGCTGGTGCGATCATTCTTTGGAGCGCCAAGCGTATCCTATACCAAGGACTGATTAGTAAGCGGTTCTAAAGATAGGAAATCTTTAGTAGCGCCCTCCCCCGTTCCGGGCAGCCCCCCTAACGCTCTTAAGCGGTTCTAAAGTCCGGTTCCTGTCATACTGAAAGATCGTTATTTTATATGACGAATCAATCTTTAGAAAATCTTTAGTAGCGCCCTCCCTCGC
>CAYHNV010000050.1:0-13980 GCA_964358065.1 uncultured Elusimicrobia bacterium
CGGCGCCCTCGGAGAGCTTGAAGCCCGCGTCCCACCAGCGCCGCTCGCGTATGCCGGTCAACGCCTCGAGCTGGCCGAGCGGCAGGCGCAGGGCCTGGTAGACCGGCTCCACTCGCTTCTCGAGCTCGGAGGAAGTGATGACGTTCGGGGCCAATTCATACGAAACGCCCTCAAGGCTAACGCGAGTGTAACGCATCAGTCCAGCTTACGCTCCATTTATCCGGAGAGTAAAGTCTCTCATCTCATAGACGGTCAGGCCGTCGCGGGTCAGATAGCCGTCGGCCGTGACGGTCCGCGTCGCGTCGTCGACGGCGGTGATCACGCAGTCGATGACGACCTCCTTGTTCGTCTGCGTGTATTGTCCGCGGTAGAGCCAGCGGTGCGGCTTGCCCAGGACCATGTTCTCGAAGCGTCCGGCGCCCGGCCAGCGGTCGCGCGCGTAGCACTTCATCATTTGGATGAAGGACTCCAGTCCCAGCGAGCCCGGGCAAACCGGGTCCTGATAAAAATGGGCCTTAAAGAACCACTCGTCGGGATCGACCTTGCGCACGCCGCGCAAGACGCCGAGACCTTGGGGGCCTCCCGGGAAGAGCTTCACCTCGTCGAGCATGAGCAGCATGGAGCCGGGAAGCGCCGGCAGTCCGCCCGACAGAGGCAGCATCTTTCCGGTGCCTTCATTGGCCGGGCGCTTGGCGCCGCGCAGGCCGAGCTGGTTCGCCAAAGCATCCTTGGTGAAGAAGCCGAACTCGGTGGTGCCCTTGTAGATCAGACGACCGGAGCAGTCGTGCATCTCCATGTCGTAGCCCTGGATGATCATCCCCCCGGACTGAGACACCTTCGTCAGCGTGACCTTCGTGACGAGCGTGCCCGTCTGAGGCGTGACCTCGCTGAACTGGGTCGCCACCCCGCCCAGGTTGCGGAAAGACAGGTCAATGGGGCTCGTCAGCGCCGAGCCGCAGTAGGCCGCGAGCCAGCCGCAGGGCTGCAGGGCGACTTCGAGGAGCACGGCGAAGGGCATCGTAGGCTGGGCGTTCTCCTTGAAGTACCACTCCCCCGGCGGGATGCCGTACTCGGCCGTGGCCGAGGCACCCGGCTTGAGCATCCATTTCTCGCCCGCGACCGCCACGATGCGATCCAGGAACTGGTAGGGCGGGCCTGGAAGGCGGGCGATCACACGATCCTTGTCGAACGGTAGATATCGGTCGCCGAAGGCGACCGATGGCTTTCCGTTCGAGTAGGCCAATATCTTGTCCGGGCCGTAGAGAATATTCTTCTTCACGGAGGCACGGCCCGACCAAAGTTTTTCGATCTCATCACGAGTCGTGCCGGACAGGCGCACCGACATGTCTATGATCTGCACGATGTTCTTGTCGTCGGCGTACATGAACGCGTCGGCGATGCAGAACGGCGTCCCGTCGGACTGGTAGCCGAGCTCCTTGATGTGGAGCTCGTACTTCGCCTTCTTGGTCGAGGCGAGCACCTGCCCGCGGCACTTGAGCCGGCTGGCGACCTCGCAGACGGGCTCGTGCCAGACCTTCCCCTTCTCCCCCACCCAGCCCATCCGCATCAGGTATACGCGCAGGGTGTGCAGGCAGCACTCGTACATCAAAGTGCCGGGCATCACATTGTCATCGATGAAGTGGCAGGCCAGATGCCAGTCGTCCGGATGTATATCCATCTCACCGACCGCTCGACCAAGGCCATAACGACCACCGTGAGGGTCGAGTTCGAGTATCCGATCCACCAACTTCATCTTCCCGGAAGGCAGAGTCTCCGGGGTGAATGACACGGATTTAAAAGCCTCGCCGAACGCGGCGGACAAGTCGCCGGAACGGAACGACCGAAACTGGCCATCAGATAACGAAATTTTCTCGTCAAAGGGCGCCAACGGCTTCCAGTCGACAGGGAGCTTCCCCGGAGCAGGGGCGCGCTCGGCGTCGGTGAGGACTATTCCCCGTCCCTTGGCCAGTTCCGCGTTGGTGAAGAACCCGGCGCACCCTTTCCGCATGGTGATGAGAGGTTTCCCATTCACCGTCCCGTCGTAACGGAAGAAGAACAACCAAACGTCGTCATGCTGACCGAAGCCGTCGATCGTGATGTCGTAGCGGATCACATCCCCGGGCGCCGGCAGGTGGCCGTGGAAGGTGACCTGCGCGTCAAGCAATCGGTAGACCGCGGCCCCCTTGGTGCGGCTGTCAATGCCGAGGTAGCCGGACAGGAACAAGTCCGCCTGGCCCGCCTCGACGGCGATACAGGTCGGGATGCGCCCCGCGTCCAGGTACCAGCCGTCGCGGAGGACGTCGTGCTCTGTCACGCACCGGCCCGACTTCATCGATTTGGGTGTGCCGCTCACCGACAGGATGCGGTCGACGAGCATCAGCGGCTCGGCGGGCAGGCGCACGCGCGTCGGATAGGCGTCGACATGAACGAACTTCTCGCCGAGAACTTTCCCTATCTTGCCCACGGCGAACTCAAGACACGCCGAGCGGTCCATGAAGACCCCAACCTTATGCTGGGGGACAGGCAGGGGCGTCATAACGACAGCTTGGCCCGCGGCCAGGCTCATCTGTGTCTCAAGATTGCGCGTCTGCAGCGCCGCGAAGTTCTGCGAGAGGCGCAGGAAGGTCTCGTGCGCCTGGGCGGTGAGTGCCGCGGCCAAGGTCAACGAGCCGGCGCCGGACGACGGGACATTCTCCGCGGCCGGCCGAGACGGAACGGAGGATGGGGTCTTCGCGGCGGGCGCCCAAGTCACCTTGCCTATCCGGCCGCCGAGAGCAAGCCGGACCCACTGCGCGCAAGCGGCCGGGGCGGGCTGGTGAGCGACGCAGAGGGTGCGGCCGCCATAGAGGGGCTTCAAATCCACCGGGACGCGCTCGGAGAGCAGGAAGGCCAGGAGCTTGAGCACTCCCGCGACCTCGTCCTGGCCGCGGCCGTCCACCGCCCGCGCGTTGTGCGGCAGGGGCCCGAGGATCTTGCCGATCATGCGCGTGCAGGAACCCTGCGGCCCCAGCTCCACGAAGGTGCGCGCGCCGTCCTGGTAAGCCTTCTTGACCAGCGCGGCGAAGTCCACGCTGCGGATGGCCTGGGTCGTGATGGAGTCCGCGGCCTTCTCGCGCGTGGGCTCGTAGGCCCCGCCGAAGGCGCCCGAATAATAGCGCACGCCCTGCGGAGCGCGGGTCGCAAAGAGATGAAGCGCGCGGTACTTCGCCTCCACGAGCTTGACGGCCGGGAAGTGGACGGTGGAGACTCCCTGGAGCGGCAGGAAGACGCAGCCCAGGCCTTCGACGAGCTTCTCGACGGCGGAGCGGTAGCCCCCCACCACGCACTCGACTGGAGCATTGACGATGAGCAACGCCGCGTGCTCAGCGCCCTTGAGGGCCTTATGGACCGTGTCGGCGGGGCGGTCCACGACACCCAGGACCCAGTCCACCTTCTCGTCGGCGGGCAGGCTCCAGAACTGACGCGCCGCGTCGCAGGGCCCGGCCAGTTCGCTCGTGAACAGGCTCGAGGACTTCATCCGGCGCAGCATCTCGTCGCGCGCGGTCCAGGCGCGAGTGGCGAAGAGCCCCGCGGTCTCGCCCAGGCTGTAGCCCACCACCGCGCCGGGCTTCACGGCGAAGAGGCCCAGGAGGTCGCTGGTCACCGTGCCGTGCGCCACCGAGCCGAAGATGAGGGCGCGGTAGTCATCGTTGAGCGCGCTCTCGGCCGCGGCCTCTTGATCCTTATCCCAGGTCAGGCGCCACGGGCCGATGGTCGCAGGCGCCATCTGGTCGCGGAGGTGGCCGTTCTCCGCGTCTTGACGACGAAGGACCTCGGGCCATTGCGCGCCGAGGGCCACGGTCATGCCGAGATATTGGTTGCCGGAACCCGGGAAGACGAAGGCCAAGTCGCCGCCCAGGGGCGTGCGGGTCGTCAGATGGATGCGGTCTGAGCCCACGGGGCGCTCGGGGTTTTCCTTCAGTGAATCCTCCGCCGTACGTGCCAAGCCTAAAAGCTCACGCCAATCGCGCGCGACGAGTGCTGCGGCCAAGGCCCTGTCCGGCGACTGACCGCGCTTGATCCACCAACGCCGGGCCAGGGCCTCGATGTTGTCGGACGGGTCATGGGCGGCGGCCCAGGCGCGCAGTTCGGCCAGGCCCGCGATCAGTCCGGCCGGATCCTCGGACTCGACGAGGAAGAGCGCCGACGCTCGCGCGCCCAAGGGCTGGCGGCGCTCCTCGTCGACGCGCGGGTCCGTCTCGTCGCGCTCGAACTGCTGTAGAACCACATGGACACACCCTCCATCCACGCCGAGCGACGTCACGCCGGCTCGGCGAGGGCCCTCGGCTCGATTGCGCAGCCAATATTGAGCGCGGCGCGGGCTGTGGAAACGCTTTTGAGCGGAGGCGATGGGGGCCACGGGCGATGATATCTCAAGACCCGGCGGGAGTATCTCCTGGTAGAGGGACAACGCGGCTTTGACCAATCCGGCCAAGCCCGCCGCGGCCCCGGCGTGGCCGATCACGGATTTTGAAGACGACAAAGCCAGAGGCAACTCGGCCTCCGTGGTCCCGAAGACCTCGACCAGGGCGGAGGCCTCGGACTGGTCCTCACGGGGGTCCCCGGAAGCGTGACATTCCAGCAGACCCACCGTGGAGGTGTCGATCTTGGCTTCATCATAAGCGCGACGCAGACTCTCGGTACAGGCCGTGGCGGAGGCAATCACCTCGTCGCAGCCGCCGCCCGTGGCGGAGCCCAGGCCTTTGATCACGGCATAGACGCGGTCGCCGTCGCGCAGGGCGTCGTCAAGACGCTTGAGGACCACGCAGGCCGCGCCCTCTCCAGGGGTGGGGCCCGTGCCTGCGGCGTCGAAGGCGCGGCTGCGGCCGGTGGCCGACCAGGGCTTTGCGGCGTGCGCCCCGGCCAAGGCGCGGGCGTCGCCGGCCGCATCCGCGGCGCCCGCCAGGGCCGCGTCGACCTCGCCGCGCTGGAGGCAGCGCACGGCGGCCTCCAGGGCCTTGAGCCCGGAGTTCTCCTCGGCCGAGACCGTGAAGCTTGGCCCGCCGAAACGGAACTCGCGCGCGATGCGGCTGGCGGCCACGGAAGCCAAGCCGCCCATCACGCGGTTGGCCGTCAGAGCCGGGCCGGCGGCCTCACGCAGCGCGGCGATCCACTCCGTCCGCTCCACGGCGGACAAGGACCAGCCCTTCGCCTTGGCCCAATCATCGGCCTTGTGAGCCAATGTCCAACGGAAGTCGTAGTGCGTGATGGCCAGGTCGAACGCCACTCCCAGGAACACGCCCACACGGTCGCGTCCATCCTCCGGCAGTCCGGCGTCGGCGATGGCGGCCGCGGCGCTCTGCAGGGCCAGGAGTTGCTGCGGCAGCATCTCCTCCAACTCCTTGGGCGGGATGCGGAAGGCGGAAGCGTCGGCTCCGGCCTCGCGGGCGAAGGCCCTCTCGAGCGGCACGCCGGAGAACACGGCTTCCTGATAAGCGCGCAGGCCCGTGAGCGACCCGAAGCGGGCGTCCATGCCGACAATGGCCACGGGAGGCAGCGAGCGCGCCGGGCGCGCCGGAGAGGAGGCGCGCGGCGCGGCGCGGCGCTCGGGGGCTTCCTCGATAAGAAGATGGGCGTTGATCCCGCCGAAGCCGAAGGCGGAGAGCGCGGCGCGGCGCGGAGTCTTGGCGTCGCGCAGCACCCAGGGCACGACTGCGACGGGCACGCGGAAGGGACTGCCCTCGAGGCCCGCGCTCGGGTTCGGGGTGCGGAAGTTGGCGTTGGGCGGCAGGGTCTCATGCTCGAAAGCGAGCAGGACCTTCATGAGACCCGCCGAACCCGCGGCGGTCAACAGGTGGCCCACGTTGGACTTGACCGAGCCGATGGCGCACTGACCCGGCGTCCAGCCGCGCTCGCCCCAGAGGGTCTTGAGGCTGTGGACCTCGACGGGGTCGCCGGTCGGCGTGCCCGTCGCATGGCACTCGACGAAGTCGATCTGGGATGGAGAGAGTCCCGACTCCTTGTAGGCCGCGCGCATGGCGCGCAGTTGTCCCACGGAGTTGGGGGCCAGGAGGCTTCCCCCCACGGCATTGGAGAGTCCGCCCCCCACCAGCACGCCGCGCACGCGGTCGCCGTCGCGCTCGGCGTCGCAGAGACGTTTGAGGATGAACATGCCGGCGCCTTCGCCCACCACGAGGCCGTCGGCCGCCGCATCGAACGGAGAGGGCGCGCCGGAGGGCGAGAGGGCGCGCAGTTGGGCGAAGCCCATCTGGGTGTAGAGGCTCTCGGGACGCGCGACTCCGCCGGCCAGCATGGCGTCGGCGCGGCCCGCGCGCAGTTCCTCCATGGCGAGCTTGAGAGCGTAAAGCGACGAGGCGCAGGCCGCGTCCAAGGTCATGGATCCGCCGCCCAGACCGAAGGCCTTGGCCAGCACGCCTGCGGGCAGGCCGGCCACAAAACGGTTGACCGGAGAAGTGCGTGCCGCCGGACGCGAAGGGGGCAGGCCCAGGGCGTCGCGCTCGAAGACGGGCAGGAGAAGCTCGCGCCCCCAGGCCGAGGCCGAGTCGCTGGGCAAGACGAGCTGTCCGATGATGACGCCGGTGCGGCCGCGCACAGAGGATGAGAGCTTGGCGTCCGAGACCGCCGCGCGCGCGGCGTGCAGGGCGAAATGGAACGCCGGGTCAAGAGAGAGTGCCCACTCGCGGTCCAAGGCCAGGCCCGAGGGATCGAAGCGAAAACCCTCGACGAAACAGGCCTTGAGGCAATAGACCTTGTCGGCGGCGCCGCGCGCGGGATCGAAGACCTCGCGGGGATCGAGCGGCCAGCGCCCGTCCGGGACCTCCCTCGCCGCGCAGCGGCGAGCGGCCAGGTTCTCCCAATAGCGCTCGAGGGTGAGCGCGTCGGGGAAGAGTCCCCCGGCGCCGACGATGGCGATGGGTTCGGGTCTTATGGTCACCGCTTGTAGATCGTGAACGCCTCCGCGTCCTCCGTCCATTCGACCTTGGAACGGTTGAGGCGCCGCATCACGCCGAACCAGCCTCCATCGGTCGGGTCATAGATGGACTTCGGCAGCGGCGCTTTGCTCGCGACCACGCGGATGGTCTCGGCCGAGACCTCGTCGGCGGGATTGGGCAGCATCGCGTTGAGGCTCACGCCCCCCCTCTTGGCGGCCTCGTCCGGGAACTCCCAGGACTCGCCCGCTCTTAACTGCTTCTCGGGCGCGGCTTCACTGGGAAGAACGAGGGCGGTCTTGTCTTGGGAGCCGAGATCGTAGACGTTGTAGAGATAGATGGAGCAGTCGCGCGTGACCGTCACCCGGATCTTGGCCTCATCGCCCTGCACGAAGCGCACCCGCGAGAGGCTCAGTTCGACGTGGAAGTCCTTATCGGAAGCGGCCTCGCGCGGCACCACGCAGGCCTTGAGCTTGACGTGGTAGCGGCAGGCGGGACAGCCGGGCGTGTCGCTGAAGCCCTCTTCCAACACGGCTTCCTTCAGGATGCGGCCGCTGCGCGTGGTCTGGAGGATGCTCTCGGTGAGATGCGCCTGAGAGCGCAGGCCCTCCTGCTGGAAGTCCATGAACTTCGACTTGACCTCGACGCCGAGGAAGTCCTGCACCCCGGCGGCGCGGGCCTGCTCGATGGCCGCCGCACGGATCTGGTGCTTGGAGTCCTGCTCGCCCACGGCGACCGAGGACTCGCCCTCCACCCAGGTGCAGCCCTCGGGGTCGGTCCCCAGAACCTTGCCGCGGCGCTCCTGGACCTCGTTCTTGCCCGCCGCATCCACGGAAGTCCCGATGGGTGCTGCGATGACTTGCTTGTCCTGCGGCTTCTTCGTCGCCGCGGGCGCAGCACCACTCTCCCCGTCGTGGTCCGTGAAGGCCTTCTCTGCGCGGGCCTTGACCGCCTCGGCGGTCCCGACGTCGAGCATCGAGGCGGGCGCCTTGACCTCGGCCCGGCCGCCGCAGCCGGCGAGGAAGAACGCCGCGGCCAGCGCGAAAAGAATCTTCTTCATGGATCCTCCTACTAGAGAGATGCGGTTTCGGCGGCGTTGCGGCGGAAGGCGGATTGGAGCGCCGCATCGACGGTGCACTCATAGCCTTCCATGCGGGCGACAAGCGCGCAGCGCTCGTCCAAGAACTCGATATCGGCGCAGGCCAGGGCCGTGCCGCGGCAAGAGGCCTTGGCCACGACGCGCACGCCCCGTTGCGGAAACTCCCCATACTGGCGGTAGCGGGCGGCGAAGCTGGGCAAGGACGGAGCGCCCATCTCCTGCTGGGTCCACAGGATCATGGCCTGGAAGGCGGCGTCGAGAGCCGCGGGGTCCAGGATCCAGCGGTCGCGCAGAGGCACGCGCATCCAGGAGGAGGGCGGCAGTGAGGTCTTGACCTCGGCGACCACCCCCTCCGGGCCGCAGGACGGCACGCAGAGCAGGTTCTGGAGTTCGGGGCCGTGGAAGAGCACCTCGCGGTAAGTCTTCTCGAGCTTGCGGGCGTAGGCCGGACCCCTCACCTTCAGAGACGGGGCGGGAGCCGAGGGCCGCTGAGCTGAGAGGAGAATGCGAGCCGAGGAGTGGAGCACGCCCTTATCGCCTCGGATCTCCACGAGAACGACGAAGAGTCCGTCACGGCGTACGGCCGCGCCGGCGTGGACCTTGAGCGTCGCCGCGCGGCCGGCGGGTACGGCCACGCCCTTGGTCACGCGCAGGTCCTCGAAGCCGACGAAGACGAGTCCGGGGTGGCCGTGGAGCGCGCCGTGGGCCAGCCACTCCGCCGTCATCGCCAGAGGCAGCACGGCGCATCCGTTGATGACATGGGCGCTCAGGAAAGGATGCGTCTCAAGGGAGAGGTCTCGCTCATAAGCGACGGGCAAGGCCGGCTTGGAGCCCGGCAGGGCCGCGATCACGACGGTCTCGGTCGGCGCGCCGCCGGCGCGGGCCTCGGCCACGAGGTGCGTACCGCCCTCGGCCAATCCGATAACGCCCACGCCCTCGGCGGCGAAGAGCTTCTTGAGGTCCGCATCCACCATGCCGCCGTCCCACGGGCCCCAACCCAAGGAGACGACGCGGCAGTCCGGCAGGCGGCGCGCCAGGACCTGCGCGGCCTTATTGAGGACCTCGTTGGCGAGCGCGTAGTCGGACTGCCCCACCCGTCCATAGCGCGCGGTCGAGGAAGAGAAGAGAGCCAGCAGACGCAGCTCTCGCAATTTCACCGCATCGAGCAGATGGCGAAGTCCCGCCAGCTTTGTGTCCAGGACCGCGTCGAGGCTCTCGGCGGTCTTGTCCAAGACCTTCTTGTCGGCCAAGACCCCGGCGCCATGGACGATCCCGCGGACGGGCCCCAGGTCGCGAACGGTCTCGGCCAAGAGGACTGTCACGGCGGACTTGTCGCGGACATCGACGGCGCGATAGCGGGCCTCGCAGCCGACCGAGGAAAGGCGCGCCAGGGTCGCGCGGACCTCGCGTCCGGCAAGGACTTCCTTCGCCTTGCGGGCGATGTCTTTTGGGGTTAGACCCTTCTCGTGAGTCGCGATCGCTTGCCTCAATTCCGCCTCGGTCCGCGCTGAAGCCAGAGACGCCGTCTCCGCCGCGGGCATGGGACTGCGTCCGACCAGGACCAGGCGCGGCTTGAAAGCCTTGGCCAGGGCCAGGGCCGCCTCGGCGGTCACTCCGCGCGCTCCGCCGGTGACGATGACGACGTCGCCGGGCGACAGGGGCTCTCGACCGGCGGAGGGCACGACCCGTTCAACGAGCGCCGGCGTGCGAACCCCCGACTCCGAGAGAGCCGTCTCGACGGGTCCTTCGTAGCCGAGCTCTTTGACCAACATCTTGGCGGAGCAATCCACGGAGACAGACGGGTCCATGTCGATGGCGCGACAACGGACCTGCTTCCACTCGAGGGCCGCGCTCTTGAGAAGGCCGGCCAAGCCCCCGAAAGCGGGATCCTGCTCGCGGCCCTCGAAGCCGAGCGCGCCGTCCAGGCGCGTCACGCCCGCCACCAGACCGCGCGCGCCGCGGGATTCAAAGAAGCGACCGGCGGCCTGGACCATCAGGAAGGCCTGCTTGAGCCAGGTCTCGGACTGCGCGGTCCAGGGAGAACCGGGGGCCGCCGGACGCGCGGGAGCCACGACGATCAAAGCGCCGAGATCCTTGGGCAAGGTCTCAGGCTCGTCGAGAGAAACGACCTGGGCCTTGAGCCCCTTCGCATGGAACTCGCGCAGGATCGCCGAATCAAGGCCCGAGTCGCGCGTGAGCGCGATGGTCAGGGACTTGTCGAGCGGGAAGATATCCCTGGGCCCCACGGCCACGAGCTCGGGCACGAAACGCTGGAGGACGCACGGTCCCGCGTTCTCGACGGGGAACGAGACCGCGGGAGCAGCGGCCAAGGGAGCGGCGGCCGGCGCGGCGCCTTGAGCGAGATAGTCCGCGATGGATTTGAGCGTGCGCAGGGTCCCCAAGTGCTCGGGCTTGACCTTGGGCGCGCCGGGGAGCTTATCGGCCACCGCGGACAGGATCTCCACGCGCTTGATTGAATCGATGCCCAGGTCTGCCTCCAGATCCATGTCGGGATTGATGGTCTCGGCCGGGTAGCCCGTCTTCTCGGATACGATGGCCAGCAAGATCGGGAGGACGGGCACCGCGGGCATTCCGGACGTCGAAACTCGCACCGGTGCGAGTTTCGGCTCGACCGGGGAGGACGACATGCCCTGGGAGAGATACTCCGCGATGGACTTAAGCGTCCGCAAAGTCCCGAGATGTTCCGGCTTGACCTTGGGCGCGCCGGGGAGTTTGTCGGCGACCGCCGAGAGAATCTCCACGCGCTTGATTGAATCGATGCCCAGGTCTGCCTCCAGATCCATGTCGGGATTGATGGTCTCGGCCGGGTAGCCCGTCTTCTCGGATACGATGGCCAGCAAGATCGGGAGGACGGGCACCGCGGGCATTTCAGACGTCAAAACTCGCGCCGGCGCGAGTTTTGGCTCGCCCGCAGCGACGATCGTGACGGTCGCTGCGGGCGCGCAGGCGGCAGAAGAGCCTGACATGCGGGCATACAGCGCCTGCTGCTGTTCGACCAGGGCCTGGACCGAGCGCTGGGCGGACTCCTGCCCCTGAAGGAACTGAAGGTGAAGCTGGGCGGTCTGCTCCTGGAGACGCGTGAGGGCGTCGATGCTGGACTGCGCGGCCGAGAGCGCCTGGTTCAGGAGCGAGCCATCCCCTGCGGGAGCGGAGAAAGCGGCGGAAGCCGGAGCGCGCTTGGGGAACTGCTTATGCGGCGTGGAACGGTAGCCGGCGCCCGTCAGGGTCACCGACATCTTGGGCTTGGGGCGTATGTCCTTGAGGCCTTCGGCGCCGCCTTGCCAAAGCTTGAGGTTCACGGCGTGGCCGAGGGCCGCGAGCCGGGCCAGAGCGCGGGCCAGGTCCGAGATGCCGGACTTGCGGCCGTTGGAGGCATCCACGCCCACGGCGGTGAAGTCCTGGTCCTTGAGCGTCAGGCCGACGAGGGCGCTCATGCGCGCGCCCGCTCCGACTTCCAGAAAGGTGCGCACCCCATCCCGGTGCATGGCGCCGATGAGCTTGACGAACTCCACGGGCTTGGCCAGTTGGTGAGCGAGGAGTTCGCGCGCCTTGGCCGGCTCGGACGGATAAAGCTCTCCGGTCGTGTTGGCGTAAACGGCGTTGTCCGACCTGGCGAAGGGCACTTTGCCGAGGGCCTTGGCGAAAGGCGCCAGGGCCGGGGCGACCAGCGGACTGTGGAACGCCGCGGCCACCGGCAGGCGGACACCGATCAGTCCTCGCGAAGCGAGGACATGCACGGCCTTTTCGATCTCCGTCGCAGCTCCCGACAAGACGTTCTGCGCCGGAGCGTTGCGGTTGGCGATGACAAGATCCAACTTTTCTTCGCGCACGACTTTCTCGACTTCGGCAAAAGACGCCTGGACCGCCAGCATCGATCCCTTGTCGGAACCGTCGCCCTTCATCAGGCGGCCGCGCAGACCCGACAGAGCGTGCAATGTCTTGGAGTCGAATCTCCCCGCGGCGTGGAGGGCCACCAGTTCTCCGTAGGAGTGCCCGGCGAAGGCCTCGGCCTTCACGCCGAAAGACTGGAGCACGCGCCAGGCGGCCAGGGCGGCCGCGCCCAGAGCGGGCTGGGCGACGTCGGTGGAACGCAGAGCCTTCTCCTGGCGTTGCTTCTGCTCGGGCGTCCAGCCGGGCTTCGGGAACATGAACTCCGAAAGTCTTGGGGAGCCCGAAAAAGCGGCGTCGGCTTCCTGGAGCGCCGCGAAGGCCTCGGGAAACTGGCAGACGAGATCGCGGCCCATGCCCACGTACTGGGCGCCCTGTCCGGGAAAGAGCACGCCCAGCTTGCCGGGCCGACCGGAGCCGTAATACACGCCGCCGGACGACACGCGCGACGCCGCTTGAGCGAACAGCGCCGTCATATCGTCGGACTTCTCGACAACGACGACAAGTCGGCACGGCGACTCCGCATCGAAGTCGGCACGACTGCGATTTGCAACGACTCGGAGCTCATCCCAAGCCTTGACTTGAGCGCAGGCCTCCAACTTGGAGGATATCTCGGTGGAGTCCCGGCCCGACAGAGCGAGAATCTCACAGTCGCCATCCCAATCCGTCGCCGTTTTATTCGGCGAATGCTCTTCGAGCACGGCATGGAAGTTCGTGCCCCCGAATCCGAGCGCGGAGCACGCGGCGCGGCGCGGGTGAGCCTCGGCGCTCAACCACGGCCTCTTCTCCAGGCTCAGATAGAACGGGGAGTCGCCTTTGGCGAGGACAGGCAGAGGTTCGCTGACTTTGATGGTCGGCGGCAGTATCTTGTGATGGAGCGCTAAGACGGTCTTGACCAGCGACGCGGAACCGGCGGCCGCCTTGGTATGGCCGATCATGGACTTGACCGAGCCGAGCGCGCACCAGGTCCCGTCCTTTCCGGCGCCCCGATACACGGAGGTCAAGGCCTCGACTTCTATGCCATCGCCGACCGTGGTACCGGTGCCATGGGCCTCGACAAGCTCGACGGTGCCCGGAGAAACGCCCGCCACGCGATAGGCTTCCTGGAACGCGCGCACCTGGCCCTCGGCGCTCGGCGCATAGATGGACTTGCCCTTGCCGTCCGAGGAAGTGCCGATGCCCCGCAGGACCGCATAGATGCGGTCGCCGTCCTTCTCCGCATCCTCGAGCCTCTTAAGCACGACCATCCCGACGCCTTCACCGAGGGTCGTGCCGTCGGCCTTCGAGTCGAAGGCCTTGGCGTGCCCATCGACCGAGAGGGCCGGGGTCTTGGTGAAGCACATGTACATGAAAATGTCGTTGAAGGTGTCCACGCCCCCAGTGACGACCATCCGAGCGCGGCCGGTCTGGAGCTCGAGGGCGGCCATATGCGCGGCGGACAGGGAACTGCCGCAGGCGGCGTCCACCGTGCAGTTGGTCCCGCCCAGGTTGAAGCGGTTGGCGATGCGCCCCGCGATCACGTTGCCAAGCAGGCCGGGAAAGGAGCTCTCCTGCCACGGAACTTAGGAGTCGGCGATGCGCTCGACGACCTCTTCGGCCTGGTCCTTGGGCACACCCGCCTCGGCGAGGGCTCTGCGCCAGTGCGGGTGGCCCAGGCGCGCGCCGAGAGAAACGACCTGTTCCAGCGCTCCGTTGATGCCGAGAATCACGGTGATCAGGCCGGCGACGAAGATCGCGATCGCCGGCACGCGTGTGCCGAGATCGGCGAGGATCAGGCGCCGGCCGTCGCGCACGACCACGTAGCCTGCCGAACGGGCCAGCTCCTCCATCGGCCCGATGCTACCGCAACCGCCGATGCAACGTCACGACCCCGCCAGGCTCCCGGCGCTCCCGCATGACGCGCGGACGGCATGTCTGCTAGGCCGTCTCATGATCCACCGCTACGACAACTCGACGCAGACCCGCTGGGACCACGGCGAGTTCAAGGTCCAGCTCAACCTGCCCGGCAACCCGCGCCCCATGGGGTTCTGCGACGGGAGCCCC
>CAYHNV010000051.1:0-13693 GCA_964358065.1 uncultured Elusimicrobia bacterium
GCTCGGCCTGCCGTTCTACTCCAGGGCCCCCGCGAACATCCTGACCGGCGTCGTGCTACCGCAGGGCGTGGACGGCGTCAAACTCCTTGCCGACATCCTGCGCGAGGAAGGCATCTCGATCGCGGGCGGCCAGTTGCATCTCAAGGGCGAGATCTTCCGCCTGGCGCACATGGGCTATATCTCCAAGTCTGATATCAACGCGGGCGTGGACGCCCTGGCGCGGCGTCTTGTCGCGGCCAAAGCCTGAGCGTGCCCAAACTGCGCGTCCTGGTCACCGACAAGATCGACCCTGAGGGTCTCAAGCTCCTGCGGGATCATCCAGGCATCGACCTGCGCTACGAGGTCGCTCCGAAGCCCGAGGTCCTCCAGAAAGCCCTCGCCGGCGTCGGAGTCTGGCTGGTGCGCTCGGAGACGAAGGTCACTGCGGAGTGGATCGGCAAGGCCCCGGACCTGCGGCTGATCGGACGCGCGGGCGTCGGTGTCGACAACATCGATCTCGCCGCGGCCACCCGCCGCGGCATCGCGGTGATCAACGCCCCCGCGGCGAATACTCTAGCCGCTGCGGAGCACACCTTTGCGCTCATGCTGGCCTTGGCGCGGCATATTCCCCAGGCCGACGCCTCCGTCAAGGCGGGCCGCTGGGAACGCGGCAAGTTCCTGGGCATCGAGCTCTCCGGCAAGGCCCTCGGGGTCGTCGGTCTGGGCCGCATTGGGCGCGAGGTCGTGCGCCGCGCCCTGTCCTTCGGCATGAAGGTCGTCGGCCATGACCCTTTCGTCTCCGACGCGCAGTCGCGCGAACTGGGAGTGGAGCCCATGTCCATCGCCGAAGTATTCGCCCTGGCGGACTTCGTGACTCTGCATGTCCCCGGCGGCGATAAGACCAAGCAGCTGGTCTCGGCGGAGGCCCTTCGCGGCGTGAAAAAGGGCCTGCGCCTGATTAATTGCGCGCGCGGAGAGCTGATCGACGAGAGAGCGCTGGCGGAGGCGCTCAAGGACGGGCGTTTAGCCGGCGCTGCGCTAGACGTGTTTTCCAGCGAACCTCTCCCGGAGGGAAGTCCCCTGCGGGGCGCGCCGAACCTGATCCTCACTCCCCACCTCGGGGCTTCGACGCTGGAGGCGCAGAGCCGCGTGGCCACCGAACTCGCCCAGGCGGTCGTGGATTTCCGGGAGAAGGGCCTGGCCGCCAATGCCCTCAACCTCCCCGGCTTCGATGCCGAGACCGTGAAGACTCTTGGCGACTGGCTGAGCCTGGCCGAGGCGTTGGGGCGCTTTCTCGTCCAGACCCTGGAGGGCGGAGTGCGCGAGTTTCACTGCGCTTTCGAGGGAGAGTTCAAGTCCTCGGAATTTCGCCCTCTCAGCGTGTGCGCTCTCAAAGGCCTGCTGACTCCCATCCTCGGATCCGAGGTGAGCTGGATCTCGGCCCCGGCCGCGGCGGATGAGCGCGGCATCCGCGTTTCGCAATCCGTCGACCCACGTTGCGGCGAGGGCGTGCGCCGACTGCTCACCGTGACGGCCGTGACCGACGCCGGTTCGGCTTGCGTCTCGGGGACCGTCCTGGCCCCCGGCGAGCCCCGCCTCCTGAAGTTCGGCCCCCTGCGCGTCGATGTCCGCCCGGCGGGCAAGATGATCGTGCTGACCAACAGCGACGCTCCGGGCGTCATCGGGCGCGTGGGCACGCTGCTCGGCAAAGCGGGCGTCAATATTTCGGACATGCGCGTCGGACGGCGTTCCGACCGCGGCACGGCCGTGATGGTCCTCAATGTCGATGAAACCGTGCCGCCTTGCGTCCGCGAGGAACTCTCGCGCCTGGAATCGATCCGGCGCGTCCACTGGGTGGAGATGTGACGCTAGACCAGGGTCGCAAGCTCGACTGACTTCTCCCCGAGCGATTGCGCCACCGCCGCGTGCGTGACCTTGCCGCGGTAGCAGTTGACGCCCCTGCGCAGGGCCTCGTCGCGGCGCACGGCCTCCTCAAGGCCGTGGCGGGCGATGTCGCGTGCGTACTTCAGCGTGACGTTGGTCAGCGCGTAGGTCGAGGTGTGGCTGACCGCTCCGGGGATGTTCGGCACGGCGTAATGCAGGACGCCGTGCTTGAGCATGATCGGCTTGTCATGGCTGGTGACCTCGGCGGTCTCCACGCACCCGCCCTGGTCGACGGCCACGTCCACGATGACGGAGCCGGGCTTCATCAGCTTGACCATTTCCTCGGTGACGAGGCTGGGCGCCTTGGCGCCCGGGATGAGGACCGCGCCGATGACGAGGTCCGAGCCGACGACCGCGTTGTGGATGTTCTCGTCGTGGCTCATCAGCGTCGTGACGGAGTTGCCGAACACGTCGTCGAGATAGGCCAGGCGCGAGGCGGAAACGTCGAGGATGTTGACGCGAGCGCCCATGCCGATGGCGATCTTGGCCGCGTTGATGCCGACGACGCCGCCGCCGATGATGGTGACCACGCCGCGGTTGACGCCGGGAACTCCCCCGAGCAGGACGCCGCGCCCGCCGTGGTGCTTCTCCAGGAACTGGGCACCGAGCTGGACCGACATCTTGCCTGCGACCTCGCTCATCGGGGTCAGCAGGGGCAAAGCCCCGTCGCACGTCTGGATGGTCTCGTAGGCGACGGCCTTGATCTTGGCCTTCAGCAGCGCCTTGGTCAGCGCCGGGGCCGGGGCCAAGTGCAGATAGGTGTAGAGGATCTGGTCCTCGCGGAAGAGGGCGTACTCCTCCTCGAGGGGCTCCTTGACCTTGATGATCATGCCGGCGTCGGCGAAGAGACGCTTCTTGTCGACGATGGCCGCCCCCGCGGCCTTATACTCCTCATCGGTGATGCCGGAGCCCAGGCCCGCGCTCTTCTCGATTGAAACCTTGTGGCCGTCCTTGACGAGCGCGCGCACGCCGCCGGGCACCAACCCGACGCGGTGCTCCCGGTTTTTAATCTCCTTCGGGACTCCGATCTTCATGGTTCGCTCTCCTGGGATTGCTCAGCGCAACCCCAATGCCTCGGCCAAAGAGGCGGCGTTGTCGGTCTGGGGAAATCCGTTGACGACGTGAAGGACCTTCCCAGTCCTGTCGCTGACGAGGAAGAGGGGCACGCCGCGCGGGGACATCGCGCCGCCGGCATCGAGCAGGGTGTCGGAGCCGAACAGGGCTGCGAACTCGCGGATGGGGCCGATCTCGGCCAGGCCCACCACGACGCGGCTGGCCACGCCGGAAGCGTCGAGGAATCGGCGTAGGCGGACGATGTCGGGCGCGGCTTGATGGCAGACTCCGCACCAGGGGGCCACCACGACGGTCAAGCACTTGTCGGTCGGGCACTCGGCCAGCGACTGACCGGCGGGGCCGCCGAGCGTGGGCAGGCGGGCATCCGGCAGCCGGCGGGCGACAGAGGAGTCCTTGCCCGAGCAGGCGGCCAGGGCGGCGGCGAGGGCCAGCACGATGGTCGATGCCCGCATAGGCGCATTCTAGCAAACAAAAAGCGCCCCCCATCTGGAAGGCGCGAGATTGGCTCCGGGCTCAGGACTCGAACCTGAAACCTTGCCGTTAACAGCGGCCTGCTCCACCATTGAGCTAGCCCGGAATGCGGATATCCTAGCAAAGGTTGGCCTTGATTTTTTCCCGCCTTCAGTCTATCCTTGCCCTCATATGGCTGATACCGTGGACCTTCCGACTCTCTTGGCTGACGTGGTCTCACGGGGCGGTTCCGACCTCCACCTGATTCACGGCATCCCCCCCACTGCGCGCATCGCGGGCGAGATCGGAGCGCTCCCGTATCCCGCCATGAGTTCGGACGGCATCTACCGCATCCTTGAGCCTTATCTTCTCAACATGCACCGCACGACGTTCAAAGACGAGATGCGCGTGAACTTCTCCCACACCATCACCGAGGTCGGGCGCTTCCGCTTCAACCTGTATATGGCGTTGGGCACCGTGGGGTCCACCATCCGCGTCATTCCCACCAAGACCTACCCCCTGTCCTCGCTCGGCCTGCCTCCTGTCGTCGGCAATCTGGCCCACCGCCGATCCGGCCTCATCTTCGTCACCGGCACGACGGGCTCGGGCAAGAGCACGACCATGGCCGCCATGCTGGAGTGGATCAACCAGACCGGCCGTCCCGGCAAGGTCATCACCATCGAAGACCCCATCGAGACCCTGTTCAAACCCTGCCGCTCCATCTTCGTCCAGCGCGAGGTCGGAGTCGACACGCCCTCGTTCGATATCGGCATCACCGACGCCCTGCGCCAGGATCCCGACATCCTCTGCATCGGCGAGATGCGCGACGCCCACTCCATCCGCGCCGCCCTGCTGGCCGCCGAGACGGGACACTTGGTCCTGACCACGCTGCACACCCGCGACGCGTCGAAGACGGCACAGCGCATCATCTCCGCCATGTCCGACGTCGAGCAGGAGTCCGTCCGCGACCAGCTCGCCTCGACGCTGGAAGCCGTCATCTCCCAGGAACTCCTTCCTCGGGCCGACGGCAAGGGGCAGGTCGTCGCCTGCGAGATTCTCGTCGCGACCTCGGCGGTGCGCCAGCTCATCCGCGAGAACAAGATCGAGGCCATGAATGACGCCATCCAGGCCGGCACGACGGTCGGCATGATCTCCAAGGACACCTCCATCAGGAACCTCCTGCTCAAGAAGATCATCACCAAAGAGGTGGCTCTCGAGCACATGCGCAACCCCGAGCAGCTTCCGCACTGAGATGGAGCGCCGATGAGCAGTCTTCAGATGCGCGATGAGGGTCCCGTCCGGGTGCTGAGCCTGTCGCGCCCTCCCGGGAACACCCTGGACCTGGCCACGCTGGCCGATCTGCGCACGAGCGCCCTGGCAGCCGCGGAAGACGCGTCCGTGCGTGCGCTGGTGCTGGAGTCCGGGCTTCCGCGCTATTTCTCAAGCGGCCTGGACCTCGATGAGATGGCGTCCTTGCCCGAGGGCCGTCGCCGTGAGCCCTTCGAGGCGCTCATCGCGGCTTATCGCGCGCTGCGCGCGCTCCCCAAGCCGACCATTGCGGCGATGTCGGGCTCCGCGCTTCTCGGAGGTTGGATTCTGGCCATGGCCTGCGACTGGCGTCTGCTGGCGCAGGGCGCCAAGATCTCGCTGGCCGAGATCCGCGCCGCCCTGACCCCCACAACGGCCCTGGTCGCGCGCCTGCGCGAGCTTGCCGGCGATCCGCGCACGGTCAAGGAGATGGTCCTGCGCGGCACACCTCAGAACAGCGCTCAGGCGCTGGCCGCATCGCTCGTCGACGCCGTCCTGCCCGAGGACGAGGTCCGCGCGGCAGCCCTCATCCTCGCGCGGCGGCTGGCGAAATCCCCGCCGCGTGCCTATGCCGCAGTCAAGCTCGCGCTGTCTTCGGGCGCGGATGACGACACGCGCTGGGCGAGGTCTCTTGAAGAGTTCGCCGAGTCCTTCGAAAGCGAGGAAGGCCGAGAGGGCCTCTCGGCCCTGCGCGCCAAGCGCCGGCCGCATTGGCCATAAAACGGAGAGGGCTCCCCACGCGGGGAGTCCTCTTTTCGCGTCGGGCCTCGCTTAAGCGATGACGTCGTGGTGTTTGTTGTTGACCTCGGAGTAGGTCGACTTGGCGGCCTTGGCGGCGGCAACGAGCGCCTCCCTCTTGGCCAGCGATTCCTCCTTGATCCGGTGGACGAGTTCTGAACCTTTCTCGCGGCGCTCCTTGAGCCAGTCCGCGATGTTCTCGCGCGTCTCGGCCCCCGAGCGCGGCGCGAACAGAACGCCCAGCGCGGCTCCGACTGTCGCCCCCGTCACGAACAACAAAAGACCGCTGCCTCTCTCCTCGTTCGACATGAGTCCTCCTTGGATGGTCCTCAATCTGCCATTTCCACGGCGGGACCGTCAATAGGCAGCACGCAACGTTCCTGCCCCGGCGCAACGATCAGGACGGTTTTGCCGACTGGGCGAGGGCGGCCTGGTATTCCTGGATCTTGAGGGCGAGGTCTTCCTCAAGACGCCTCTCTTTTTGGTCCAGGGCGCGGGCGCGCTCGGCCAGGGAGTTCTCCAGCGCGCGTTTGCGCGCCGAGAGGGTCTTCTCCATCTCCGCCAGGCGCTCCGTGAATGCCTGGGCGCTCTGACGCTGGGCCTCATCGAGAGCCTTGGCCGTCTCGGATGCGGCTGTGAGGCGGCACTCCTCCAGGATGCGCGCGCGGTCGAGCTCGCGCAGGCGGTCGCGCTCGGCCAACTGGGCGCGCAGGGAAGCGGCGTCGCGCTCACGCGCGGAAGCCTCGTCGCCCAAAGCACGTCGGTCCTCCTCGGCCGCCGCCAGACGCGTCTCCAGGCTCTTGATGCGCGCGGAGTCGGCGAGGTCTTTGCGCTCGGCCTCGGACTGCAGGGACTGCACGCGCTCGTGCAGGCGCGTGAGGTCTTCGCGCAATCCGGCGCGCTCGCGGGCAAGGTCTTCGAACGACTTCTCGCGCGCCAGGCGCAGGGACTCATCGTGCAGAAGACGAAGCTCCGAGAGGCGCGACTCGTGCGCGCTCGCACGTTGGGCGACGTCGCGCGCATGGGCGTCGCGCAATCCGGACAAGGCCTGCTCGGACTCCGCGCGCAGAATCTGTTCGCGGTGCAGGCAATCTTCCTCGGCGCGGCGGCGGCCGACCTCGCCCTGGTCCCGGGTGTGCGCGTGTTCGCAGGCGAATGTCCGTCGCTGTTCCTCAAGGGCGGTCTCGTACTTGCGCACCAGTTCCGCTTCGCGGCAAGACCAGCGCGCGTCGAGATCCTTCTCCTTGCGCAGATACTCCGCGCGCAGGCTCGACTTCCACCCTTCATACTGCTCGGCCAGGGCGCGCGCGGCGCGTTCGGCCTCCGCGAGCTTGCCTCGGTGTTCTTCATCGAGGGTCTTCTGCCGCTGGTCGAAGGCGGCCGATAGCGCCGCGGTCTCGGCCTCGGTCGCGCGGCGGTGTTCCTCCAGGAGTTCAACGCGCCGGCGCTCGTGTTCTTCGCTCAGGGCCGCCTGTCTCTTAAGGAAGTCGTCTTGGCGTCGCTCCTCGCGGGCGCGGGCCTCCTCTTCCAGGGCGCGGCGGCGCTCGGAAAGCTCGGTCAGGCGCTCCTCATGAGCCTTCTTGAGTTCGGCGGTCTTCAGGGAGACGAATTCGTCCTGGGCACGGACCCGCTCGCCGTCCTTGCGAGCGGCTTCCTCCAGGAGGCGCCGGCTCTTGTGCTTGTGTTCGGCCTCGAGCGAGACGCGCGCGGCGTCGACGGAGCGCGCGCGCTCGGCATGTTCGGTCTCCAGCGCCTTGCCTCGTGCGAGCCACTCATCCTGCAGGGCCTGGCGCTCGGCCTCCAGGTCGGCGCGCGCGCGCGCGGCCAGCGCGCTTTCTTTCTGCGCCCAGCCCTCGCTCAGTCGCCGTTCGTTGTCGGCGTAGCGGGATTCGGCCTCGGTGCAGCGGCGGCGGAAATCCTCGTCGAGCTCCGCGCGTCGCGCGAGGAGAAGGTCCTCGACCTCCTTGGAACGTTCGGCCAGCTGCCGGGAGCGCTCCTCGAACTGCTTGGTGACCGCGCCATCGAGCTGGGCGCGTGACTCCTTGGCCTTGGCCCACAGCCCTTGCTCGAGCTGAGACCACTGCGCCTGGAGTTCGGCTTCGCGGCGCTGATAGCGCTCCACCAGGTCTTTTTCCTTGAGCGCGTAAGCCTTGACCAGCAGTTCCTCGTGCGCCTTGAGTCTCAGGTCCTGGTCCTTGGCGACGCAAGCGAGCGTCTTTGCAGCCTCTTCATTGGCGCGCTTGAGCGATGCGATCTCGTTGGCGCGGTCCTGGAGCTCGAGCTCCCGGGAGCGGATGGAGGCTGCGATTTCGCGGTCGCGGGCCGTGCGCAACTGCTCCACCATGTCTAAATCATGGCTGGCACGCTGGAGGGAGTCCTCCTTGTCGCGCCGGAGGGAGGCGATCTCGGCGTCGCGCCTCTCAAGGTCCAGGCGAAGCTGCGACCAGGCTTCCTCCTTATCCTTCTGGCCCGCGGCCATGGCCGAGAGGTCCGTGCGCAGCCGAGCGAGGACTTCCTCGGTGCCCCGGCGATCTTCCTCGATGCGGGCGCGTTCTTCGGCGCGGACTTCGCTGCGCGCCGAAGCCTTCCAGCGTTCCTGAGAACGCTCGCGTTCTTGGCGCTCCGCCTCCCAGGCTTCGGCCTGCTTCTGCCAGTGCGCCAGCCTCTCGTCAAGCTGGGCCAGGCGGCTCTCAAGGTGCTTTCGTTTGGCGAGTTCGTCCTGGGCCTGGCCCTTGAGGCCCGCGTTGGCATCCTGAAGGTCTCGGATGGTGGCCAAGGCACCCCGGATGGCGAGGCGCGCGGCATCGAGATTATTGATCTCGCGAAGGGCCTGTTCGTCCCATTGCTCCATGCGTCACACACTGTAAGGTAACAGTATTACGAAAATATGGCCTTATATCGGCTGGACGCGACGGAGCGTTTGAGCTACAATGGCATACCATGAAATCAGAGGCCATGCCGCAGAAGCTTGAGGTCACTTCCGCAGCCGACGGCGTCATGCGCGTCAAGGTCCCCCAGGGGAAAGGCTTCTTCAAGATTCTCGTTGAGAAGAGGCACGGCGAGGCGAACTCCCTTCTCCTCGAAGTCAACGGTGCGCGCAAGTTCGAGGTGGGCAACGACTGCAATACCTGCCATTTCTGGTTCAAGATGCTCCAGGAGCCGCGTCTGCCCACCAGCCGCAAGATCGCCAACCTCCCCAAGACCATCCAACTGCCCCGTCCCGTGGATGAGTCCTTGGTGCTGGAGCTGGCCCCCCTGCTGGAACTCATGGAGAAGGGCGAGTATCTGGTCTTCGAGCTGTCCGTCAACCTGGCCGGACCCTACGACTCGGAAGACGAATCTTCCTATTTCTTCCAGAACGAGTTCATGGAACTCTGGGACATCGAGGACCCGAAGGAAGAAGGCCTGCTCTCCGGCTGGGAGCACTACGAAGGCCAGCGGCCCCGCGTCTACCGCCACGGCGAGAACGGCGTCGTCGAGAAGCAATTCGACTTCGTCATCCCGCTCGTGCCGCGCGCGGCCCTGAAGGAGGAGTACGTCAAGCTCTATCAGCAGATGATCATGAATGGCGACCGTCCGCGCGTGCTGATGTTGGGCATGTACCAGCGCGGCATCCCGGAGTCCGTCAAGAAGGGGACCTCGAAGATCCTGCATTCCTTCATGGCCGGCTTCCTCCTGGACGGCCATCACAAGGTGGCGGCCTACCGGCGCGTCGGGGTCCCCGCCAAGTTTCTGGTCATCCTCTCCCCGAAAGCCAGCAAGTACCACCTGCTCAAGGAAGAGAGCGGCAAGGCCCAACAGCGTTTCGAAGAGCGTCTTTCCACCCTCAAGCCGACTTAAAATAAGCCTTGAAAATCCAGGGGGGCGGGGCTATGCTACCCGTGACCCCTCGGAAAGCCTAGGTCTTTCGACCTAGGTACTGGCGGGTCTCCGGGCCCTGACTGTCTGGGCCCAACGGGGATATCATTCGCCTTATGAGGACCCGCCGTCCAGCGCCCCTCTTCGTCGCGGCCGCGCTCATCTGCGCGGCGCTGGGCGGCTCTCCCCCCGCCTCCCACGCGACGGTCCTGTCCGTCACCTCTGTCCAGTTCAGCGAGGCGGGTAAGAAGCTCCACGACCAGATCTCCGTCCTCGAGGCCGACATCGTCGGCCACGTCACCGGGAGCAAGCCGACGACCTTCACGAAGCTCAAGGAGCGCCACAAGGAGCTGAAGGCCCTCTTCGAGCAGAAGTCGGCGGGCCTCAACGAAGGGGAGCGAGCCTACCTCGCGGACACGCTGCGCAAGCATGCGCTCCTCCTGGCCCAAGGTGAGGCGCTGGCCCGCAAAGGAGAGCGTCTCGACCCCCGTCTGGAGGCGGTCCTTCGCAACGCGGGCGGGACCCAGCCCCAGGGCGACTTCAACGCGATCCGCCAGGTCGCCGACGAGCTGGTCGCGGCCGCGACTGCCGCCAACCCCGCGGCGGCGAACAAGGTCTTCGACAATCTCCTCGCCCAGCCCGGGACGACTCAGAAGACGCAGGACGCGCTCAACGCCGTCCGCCTGGATTTTGCCGCCAGCAAAGAGCCCATCATCTTTACCCCGCCTTCCGCGAAGGGCACGAACGAAGACCGGCTGAAGCTCAAGACGACGCCGCCGCCGACCACGACCACGAAGAAGGCTCAGTTCACGAATCAGTCGGCAATCGCCCTGAACATCCGGCATGTCGCGCTGGAGAAAAAAATTATTGCCCATCTGACCGGCACGGGCGTTTCCACTTTCGAAAAGCTCAAGAATAATTTGGAGGGCCTCAAAACCGCGCTCGCCGAGGCGAGGGATATCCCTGAAGACGAACGCGCATCTTTAGCGGAACTCCTGTTGCGCGATGAAAGGCTGCTGTCGCGCGGAGCCGCGCTTGCACGGGGCGCCGCGCGGCTGGATCCGCGGATCGAGGAAATCCTGCGCGCGGCAGCCGACGCGAACCTGCGCGCGGTGGCCGCTTCCGTCGACGCCGTCATGAGCCAGCTTCTAAGCGTCGCGACCGCGCACGACCCCGCGGCGGCGAACCGGGTCTTCGACAACTTGCGCGCGAGATCGCACGCCGATCCGTTGATCTCGAGCGCTCTCGATGCGGTCAAGGCCGACTTCGGCAATAGGGGTCCGATCGTCTACACGGCACCGGATGAGCCCAGCAAGGAAGCTGTCAGCGCCGTCGAAAACTGCCAAGAGGCCTTGAACGGCGCGATGCTGTCGGTCGGCGGATTGTGCAAGTACTCGACCGTTGGGGCCGCGGTAGCGGCGGGCATGCTTGACTCCATCCACCAGCAACTGATGACGGTCGAAGGCGTGCTGAGCAACATCGCCTTCATTCTGCTCGGACTGCTCTTCGCCATGCTGAGCGGCGGGGTGGGCCTCATTATTAAGATCCTCTTTGCGCTCGGCATGGCGGCATGGGCGATCTACGCGCTGGTCCCGGCTTTCACGAAGGCGTTCAAGGCTTTGTGGAACTCGAAGGAGGGTTCGCTTGAGCGCTACGGCGCCGTACGCCAATTAGCTGCGCTTTTCGGGGGCGTCCTCATCATGGCCCTCCTGGCGCTGGCCGGTGGGAAGATCGGCAAGGCCATCCCCCTGTCCTGGGAGGCAAAGCTCTCCGGCATTTCAACGAAGGTGGCCGCGAAGGTTCCAACCGCGATCTCGTCCCGGTTCTCCAAGCTGGCGGCCTCTTTGGAGGCCAAGATGGCCACCCCCCAGTTGAAAGGGACATCGCGTGTCCCGGAGGTCCCTGGGAAAACGCCTCCGAGCGCGGTACACAGCGTCGAGAAGGGCTATGTTTTGGTCGCTGAAGAGAGCCGATCCGCGGCGAAGACCGGGAAGGCAAGTCGGCTTGCTGAGAAGACCGTCACCGCGCACTTGGAGAAGGAGCTCAGGCTTGGAGAGACCGTCACCCCCTCGAGGGCTCGGTCGATTCTGGCCGTCGCCCTTGAAAAAGCGGACCAGGCGGTCAAGGATTATGCCGCCAAGAACCCGGCGGAGGCGGCACGCGTGGATCTGTCGGTCGCCATCGTGGCCAAGGACGCTTCCAGAGGCTCCGTCCTGGTTTCAGCCAACGCGGGCGACGCCGGCGTTTTCCTGCGGCGCGGCGGGCGGATCGTCCGTCAGCGGCCTCCTCCGCCGGTTCAAGGACGCACGAATGTCATCGCTAGACCGACATCCGGAGGGGCGCTGGGCTCTCCGCGCTACAAAGCTCCCAATATCCAGGAAATCGCGCTGAAGCCGAAAGACGTCGTCTTCGCGGCAAGCCGTGGCGCCGCCGAACGCGCCTCGGGGGCGACCTTGCTGGACACGAAGGTGCTGAGAGCCGCCAAGGGCAAGCCTCGGGCGATCGCGGAGTTGAGCATCCCTGCAAAGCCGGGGATTCTCGTGGCGATGGGTAGTCTCTTTGGGACTCGAGAGGCTGTTGCCCGCGCAAGCGTGTTCCAGTCACTGGCTGACCACTATAAGCCTCCTCCTGCTCCGCCGAAAATCAATTTCGACGATGACGATGGCGACGACAAGAAGGGCAAATCGGTCAAGGACGGCGGCTCGAACCTGCTCGACGAGGCCACGGACGGGGAGCTGCCGCCTTCAGGGGAGGCTTCACCTGAGGGGGATGCGCCCGCTAAGAAGGACCCCAAAAAGAAGGGCGACGGCAACACAAATAACAAAAAAAACGATCAGACGACGAACGACCCTGACAGCGGCGGGAGCTCGGACTCGAGCGGCGGGGCCGGCCAGGACAAGGGCGAAGGCAAGCATCCCAAGGTCCCGAAACCCGGAGGTTTCGGCGATGGAGGAGGAGGCGGCGGCGGTGGTGGTGGAGGCGGTGGAGGGGGTGGAGGGGGTGCTTCCACTCCGGCCGACGGCGGCGGCAAGAATGGCAAGAGTGGCGCAATCTCCGGCGGGTCGTCGATGCCCGAGGCAAGCCCTGAGACCCCGGGCAACGCGCGGCCGGCGGGATTCGCGTCGCCCTCCGCTGCGGCGCGCCGTCCGGATATTCTGCGTCGTGAGCCCGGCGTGGGCGGCGGACATTTGCCGACTCCCACCCCGGCCCGTCGATTCGATGGAGCCGGCGAACTGCCCCGCAACCCCTGGGCTCCGACTCCAATGAAGGGATTAGGCGCGGGAGACTCGCCGGGCCTGCCCCGGATGGGAGACAGACAGGCGCCAGCGCTCAACCAGCCCGCGCCGTCCGCCGCTGAAAGGGAAACCGACGCAACCGCGGCGTCTTCGGTGCGCGGGCCCGTCGCGCAGAATGCGGCGGCCCCCGCCGCTAGGCCGGAGGAAGAGGACTACAGCTACACCTACCTCACCCCGGCCCGGCACAAGTACGAGTTTCCCCCCAAGAAGTCCCCCGAGTCCGAGGATTGGCGCTACCTTCTCTCCCTTGGACTGCGGGTCTCGGCCGCTCTGGCCGTCGCCTACCTGATTTATCACTCGGAGATCGGATATCTTCTTGGGATGACACGGCGGCGCCGTCCAGGACCGAGTGACGGCCCGGGCGGCGCGGACTAAGCGTAAATAGAAGCGTAAATAGAGTAGAATCACCCGCTGTCCCGCGGAGATGGACGATGATTTTGCGTTGCCCAAGTTGTGGATTCCACGCCAAGCAAGACGAGCGCCTCTGCAGCTCGTGCGGGTGGGATTTATTCGCCCAGGAACGCATCCCTCCGTCCGGGGTATTCTCCCTGCCGCCGGCCCGCAACCTCAATGAGCCGCGTCCTCGTGGGAAGATAGCGCAAGAAGGCCAACTGCCGGCGCTTCCCGCGCAAGCCGATGAGGCGGACATCGTGCCTGGGACCACGGCCAAGCCGGCGCCCGTCGAGGAGTCCGGCCCCCCGTCGGAGCGATTGGCGATCCCCGCGCTCCAGACGCCGATGACACCGCGGCCGCAAGCGGCTCCTGCGTCCCGACACGGTGTTCCTATCTACATCGCGGCCGCGGCGGCAGCCGCAATCGGCACGCTCAGCGTTCTGGCGGTCTATCTCCTCATCCGCCAGGAGACCGCCCCGACTCAGCGTGTCAGCGGGAGTTCTCCCTTCGCCGCGCGCTCCATTCCGGCCGAAACCGTGCCGCCCTCGCCCACTGCGTCGGACCTCGTCGCCTCTCCCCCTCCCCCGGAAGCGGCGGCTCCGCGTGTCATATTGACAACCCCTCAGGCCATGTTGGAGAAGTCCACGACTGGG
>CAYHNV010000052.1:0-13582 GCA_964358065.1 uncultured Elusimicrobia bacterium
CCGCGCCGCGCCTGGTGCGCGGCGGGCTGCGCTACACGTTTGGAGGCGTGGACGACGTCGTCCTGTATTTCGCCGAGGCCGCGGCCGCGGCGGAGCATGTCGAGAGCCTGAGGCTCCTGCGCGGTGTCTCGAACCTTGTTGTCTCGCCCGAGGCGTTTGCCCTTGCTTTCCCCAGTTCCTCTGCGAGGGCGGACTGGCTCGAGAAAGTGGAGGCTTCGCCCGATCAGGGGGAGCGCAGCGTGCGAGTGGTGTTCTCAGCCCCCTTGAGCGCCGATGAGGTGGCCGCCCGGCTCGCCACCTACGCGCAGCGGGTGGTGCGCATCACGGACAGAGTCTATGATCTCATGGCCGGGAGCAACGAGGAGGCGGCGGAGATGGCCCGCGACCTGGCCGGCGACCCGAGCATCGCGAGCGTCGTGGTGTCGCGGGCCGTCCTCGCCATATTGAAGCGCGCACCCGCGGCGTCCGTCGCTCCCGCCGCTCCCGCCGCGCCGGCAGCCCCCGCCGCTGCGTCGCTTCCCGAGCTCCCGCCGCTGTCGGCGGACGCGCCCGTGAGCGCCGACACGCGCCTCTCCGAGCTCGAGGTCCAGGTCCGTTTCGGCTCGGATGTCTCCGAGGAGCGCAGAGCCGAACTGCTCTCCGGTCTGGTGCACCGGGAGGTGCTCGACAAGAAAGGCGGCCACTTCATTCTTGCTTTCGAGGACGAGGCTCAGGCCGCGGCCTTCGTCCACCGCCTGGCCGCGCTCGGCAAGGTCGCGGCGCTGCGCATCTCGCCGTCGCTGATGCGCGAGGTCGACGGCACCAACGTCCGCCAGGCCCAGGCCGAGGCCGAGGAGCTCGACGACGCGCGCTGGCAGGGGAAGGTCCGGGCAGACGCGGAGGTGGGCGCCGGAGACATCCTCGTGACCTTCAAGTCCGGCGCGCCCAAGCACGCCGCGGCCTGGATGCTGAAGGCCTACGGCCGCCGCATGAAGGGCCTCCAGCTCGATGAGGCCGCCGCGGCCGCCCGCGAACTGGCCGGCCGCAAGTGGGTCGAGCACGTCCAGGTCTCGCCCGCCGTCCACGATCTGGCGGCGGCCGCGCCGCTGCCGGAGAAGGTCGTCAGCCACGGCAAGGAGCACTACAGCACGACCGCTCTGCTGGTCCGCTTTAGCGAGGAGGCCTCCGGCGTCGAGATCCACAATCTCCTGGGCCGCTTGGGAGATGCGCGCCTCTTCCGCCAGGGCCCGGCCTACGTCCTCAACGCCGAGAACTTCGACGACGCCGTCCGCAGCGTCCAGGCCTTGCTGAGAGACGAGTCCGTCGAGATCGTCGAGGTCCACCCGAACGTCGCCGCCGCTCTCGAGGGGCGAATGGTGATGCCGTACCCCGCCGCCCAGTCCTACGACCCATCGCAGACCCTGCTCGTGCAGTTCAAGAGCGGCATGACCGATGAGCTGGTCAAGGAGTACGCCGAACTGCGCCGGCTGCGCCTCGTCTATCCTCAGTTCCGCGGCAAGGAAGATCTGGCCCTTTTCGAGGTCCCCAAAGCCGCCGATGCGGCAGCGACGCGGCAGATGCTGCTCGACGAGACTTTGGACGAAGGCTCGACCGTTTCCGAGGTCAAGCCGTTCCAGGAGCAGCCCGGCCAGGCCGAGCTTGCCGTGTCCGAGGCGGCGAAGGCCGGGCTCGCCCGACGCAGCGCGGCCGCCGAGGCGCAGGCCGAGGCCGCGAGGAACCCGCTGCGCCGCGATCCCGCCGCCGAGTGGCTGGCCTATCTCGGCGGCCGCAAGCTGGTCGACGGCACCACCCTCAACGACAAGCAGGTCAAGGCCCTGGCGGCCTACCTTAAGCCCCTGGCCAAGAACCCCGCCGAGCCGCGCCCGCCCGTGGTTGCGCGCTCCGAGGAGGTCAAGCGGATGCTGCCCATCGTGACCTCCCCGCGCGGCATGCGCAACAGCGTGATCCTCGTCGGCGAGGCCGGCACCGGCAAGACCGCGGTCGCAGAGGGCTTGGCCGAGATGATCGAGGACGCCGAGCATGCCGGGGCCCAGGATTCGCAGGCCTTCCTCCAGTTCCAACGCCTCAAGGGCCGCTGGCTTGTCGAGCTCGACATCAACAAGATACTGACCGCCGAGGACCCCGTCGGCACGCTCTCCGCGATCCTGGACCTGCTGCCGCGCTTCAACGACCCGAACCCCTCGCGCGGCAACGAGGTCATCGTGCTGATGGACGAGATACAGAAGTTCTTCTTGGACAAGGACGGCCAGAAGATCGCCAACGTCCTGAAGGGCCCCCTGCGCGAGGGCAAGCTTGCCGTCATCGCCACGACCACCCGCAAGGAGTACAAGGAGCACATCGAGAAGGACGACGCCTTTCGCCGGCGCTTGGAGAAGATCGACGTGGAGGAGCCGACCGTCGAGCAGACCACCACTATCCTGCGGGCTCTCAAGGCCTACCTGCAGAAGATCCACGACGCCTTCATCCCCGACGACTCACTGGTGGCCGCCGCCAAGCTCGCCGACCAGTTCGACAAGACGAACTTCAACCCCGACAAGGCCATCAAGGCCGTCCAGGACGGTGCCGAGCTGGCGCGCCCCGACAACCTGCGCGCGGCCATCACCCTCGACGTCCGCGAGACCTGGAACGAGCTCGTGGTCGCGGTCAACGAGGCCCGGCAGCTGCTGATGGACAAGGCCATCGCCTCGACCTTGGCCCTGCCCATCGGGGCCTACAACCGCATCGCCGAGCTCATCACGAAGGCCGAGTCGCTCTACGCCGAGCGCGAGGCCCTCCAGGACGGCAAGGGCCAAGTGACGATCGACGTGGTCAAGCGCGTGATCGCCGAGAAGACGGGCATCGGCTCCGGCCAGCTCAACATGGGAGAGGAGGACGCCGCCCGCTACAACGACATGGAGAAAAGCGTCGGCGAGCGGGTGGTCAACCAGCAGCCCGCCCTGACGGCCATCGCCAACGCCATCCGCCGCAACAAGGCGGGGCTCTCCAATCCCAATCGGCCGATGGGGAAGTTCCTCTTGACCGGCCCGACCGGTGTCGGCAAGACCTACCTCGCCAAGGAGTTGGCGCGCTTCCTCTTCAAGGACCCCGAGGCCATGATCCGCATGGATATGTCCGAATACATGGAAGAGCACACTGTCCAGCGCCTGACCGGCTCGCCTCCCGGCTATATCGGCTACGGCGAGGGCGGCCAGCTGACCGAGGCCGTGCGCAAGAAGCCCTACTCCGTCATCCTCTTCGATGAGATCGAGAAGGCGAACACGAAGGTCTTCGACGTCCTGCTCCAGATCCTGGACGACGGGCGCCTGACCGACGGCGAGGGGCGCACCATCGACTTCAAGAACACCGTCATCATCATGACCTCGAACGCCGGCATGGGCACGGTCGACGGCGAGAAGTACGCGAAGATGATCGAGGCCGTCGAGCAGCACAACGACTCGATCGAGCTGCGCGCCACGAACATCGCCGAGATCGAGACCGCGTGGGACAAGGAGATCGACGACGTGGTCTCCGAGAGCCTGAAGTCCCGCTTCCGCCCGGAGTTCCTCAACCGCCTGGACGAGGACCCGCGCTCCAAGAACAAGTGGATCCGCGTCAACCGCCTGCGCCGCCAGGACATGACGAAGATCGCTCAACTCCAGATCAAGGAGTTCAAGGACCTTCTGATCGACCGCCACGACACGGAGCTGGAGATCGACCCCTCGGTGATCGACTTCCTGACCGTGGAAGGCTTCTCGCCCCTCTACGGCGCGCGCCCGATGACCGCGGCCATCGAGAAGCACATCGTCGACCCGATGGCGAAGTGGATCCTGGAGGAGGCCGCGCAGGGGCGCAAGAGCGTGCGCGGCGGCCTCATCAAGATCCGGACCGAGGGGGGCAAGATCGTCTTCGAAGCCTTCGCCAAGCCCGACAAGAAGCTCGAGCGCGCCGGCATCGAAGGCGCTTCACGCCAAACTGCCGCCGAGGTCTTCGCGCTCATCGAGCGCCTGGTCGGCGAAGGCGAGGGCGAGGAGCCCTCCGAGGGGCTCTTCGACAAGATGCTGCGCTCCGCGCGACCCGTCGCGCCCGCGCAGGGCGCGGCGAAGGCCGAGGGTGCCGTGACCCGGGCCTTCTTCGCTCCGGGAACGGCCCTGAACATGCCGGCGTCGGCGAAGACCGTCGCCGCCATGCACAACAAAGCAAAGGCCGCGGACGCGACACTGCGCGCCGAGATCAAGGCCGTGGCCGAGTCCGTGGAGAAGGCGGGCTGGGACGCCGCGGCCGTCGCGGCGGTCTCGGCGCCGGCCGGGCAGGTCGGCGAGGGCTGGCTCAAGCAGTTCGTCGCCTTCGCCAAGGGCGTCGCCGAGAAGGCGGGTGTCGCCAAGCCCCTCGAGCTCGCCGGCTCCGTTTCCGCGCAGGTCGTGCGGCTGGCGGTGAGCATCGACGCGGAACTCTCGGATGCCGACCAGGCCTTCCTGGCCGCGCACTTCACCGGCACGCCTCCCGCCGGCTTCGAGGCCGCGCAGCGCGTGGTCGACGACCTGAACCTCCATTCCTCCATCGTGCGCAACCACTATCTGCTCGACCTCTACCGCCGCCTGCGCGACATTCCGGGCGCGCGCATGGGATATTTAAGCGCGTCCGGCCGCACGCAGATCTGGCTCTAGATTCTCAAGGTCGTGGCTCGGCCGGGCGACGCCCGGGCGGCGGGGAAGGGCGCGGCCGCCGACGGCCCGGCCACGCCGCACCAGGCCAAGGAGATGGCCAAGCTGCGCGCCTTGTTCCTGCGCTTTATCGACCAGTCGCGTCTGGTCCACGGCGACCAGGACGGCATCGCCATCCGCATCGCCGCCGCCGAGGCCTACGCGCGCCTGGCGGGCCCGGAGGAGGCCGAACTGATGCGCGCCTGGATCAACGAGCGCGGCTGGGCCGAGAAAGACGCTCCCAGCGTCAAGCTCGCCTCGGAGAGCCCGATGGCCATGACCGCCGCCCTCGTGCTCCAGCGCCTGGGCGGCGACGCCGACATGGGGCTGCTTGAGGGTCTCCTGCGCAAGTCCGCCCCTCTGACGGGCGACGCCTTCACCCCGCTCAAGACGGCCTTCGTCGTCGCCTTGGCCGAGATATACAAACGCGCCGGTCTCAAGGCGACGCGCGAGGCCTCCATTCGCGCCGCCTCCATCGATAAGGGCGACGAGTTGATCATGCAGGCCGTCCGCCGCGCTTTGGGAGCGCTGGGCTATCCGTCCGATTTAGAGGACATCCGCCATGACGGCGAGGCCCTGGCCGAACTCTACAAGCGCATGGGCAAGGCCGGCGAGCTGGTCGCCGAGTTCCTTGATGAGACGACCTGGAACCGCGCGACCTCCGCCCGCGAGGCCGCCATCTTGAAGCTCCTCGGCGAGTCCGGCCCGGCAAACCCACAGACCTGGGACAACCTGCGTCAGATCCTGCAGGGCCTACGCGGTGTCAGCGGCCGCAGCGGGCGCTATGCCACGGCCGCGGCCTGGGCTGAGCTGGTCGCCCGGGAGGGCCTGAGCGGGGGGATCTCCAAGGGCATCAACCTCTACATGGACGAGCGCGGCGTCTCCAATGACGACAACACCTGGGCGGTGATGCTGGCCTACGTGCTGGCCCTGGAGAAGGCGGGCCGGGGCGAAGATCTGGCGGCGCTGGAGCGCCTCATGAACGTGAGTCCCGAATCCAACGCGCTCCATTACCGCCACGAGCAGGCCTACTTCGCCGCGGCCGAGGCCTGGGCGAAGGTCGTCGTGCGTTCCGGCAAGATCGCCGAGTACTCGCGCCCGCGCATGGGCGAGGATGGGGCGCCGAAGCCCTCGATCCTGCAGGAGATGCTGCTGAACAAGGACAAGCCCCTGCTGGTCGCCGCGGCCCTGCGCGCGATGGCGATCGCGCGCGACCCCTCGTTCAAGGAGAAGCCCGTCGAGCCCAAGGGCGACGCCCCGAACATCCATCCGGGGTGATTGCCAGATTTTCGGATCGACTCCCGGCACTTCTTGAGGGTCTTCGCGTTCGCCCAAACGCCCTGGAATCCTGGGATCTCGCCACAGCAAGTCTTGTCTTCCAAGGTCTTGTAGCGCGCCTCACCAATGCCGCTTCGATGTACGAGGACAAGCTCATGTCCTGATTATAACAGGGGGGCAGAGGGGGCCGCTGCGCCGTACCACTAATCATTCCTCCCCCCCCTTGCCCGGTTTACCGCCCAAAGTCCCGATCAAGACCTCGGCGTCACCCTTGAGGCTCTTGAAGGCAAGCTCGCTGACGGAGCGCTTCGCGGGCTTCTCATGTTCCTTTTCCTCATGCTTCTTGTCGTGGTCTTTGTCATCGTCCTCGTCGCGATCGTCGTCATTCTCGCCTTTGAAAGCCTTCTCCAGCTTCTTGATGAACTCGCGCAGCTTCTCGACAGCCTTCTTCTTGTTCTCGCGTCCCTCGTCAAGCTTGTCGTGATCGTGTGCTTTGCGTACGAGGGCCTTCTCGCCCTGGGCCAGCGTCTTGTCGAGCTTGGCGACGAACTTCGCATCGCCGATGAGACCCAGTCCCGCTGCGGTTCGCAGGTCTTGGCGCAAGGTCGCAAACGACACCTGCTTGACGAACTGGGATATCCCGGTGCCTGGCGCTGGATTGAATGAGAGAACATACTGCGCCGTGGTTCCGACGGCGATGAAGCCGTCCAGGCTTTGCGAATTAGGTTGCCGATCACCGAAAACATCTTGGCCACTTATATAAAGATCAAACTGCGTGGTGACGATTCCGTAGAGAGTGACGGTGTAGGTGCCTGCCGCTGGGCGTATCCCAGACTGGATGCTCTCAGGGCCAGGGCTTCCGGATTCGTCATCTCCAGTGGACTCGATGCCATACCCCGATCCGGGAATTTCGCGCAACGGGGACTCCTTCGCCCGCGTGCCATCATTCCCCATACGCCTTCCCAACGGGTCTGACACGATGAATTGCATCCCGATCTCCTCATGAGGAGTGCTGGCATCGAAAGAAATTCTGCTCTCATCTCTACCCCAAGCAGAACACAGCTCTCCCGCCAGAACATACAGGGCGCATGCGGCCACAACTGAAATCTTGCCCGTCATGGGATTCTCCTCCGGAATCGTCTCACACCCGTCAGCGGTCCCGCCGTGTCCTGCGTGGCGGAGTCGCGCACGATAACCTCGTTCGGGTCCACAAGGCTTTGGAACACCCCGCCCGGATCGGCAAGCACATACTTGCCCCCACACTTGCCCACGGCCAGCACAAAGTGGTTCCACTTCTTAAGCTCCCCACTCACGGTCAGTTTTGTGCGCTGGAATCTAAAAATCACCGGGCCGGGCTGGGACGACAAGAGGTCTGGGTCCGCCGAACCGGCTAAGGCCGTCGTCCGGTTAGACGCACTGGCTGAGGCGCTGATGTCTATAAAATCCGTTTCTTCATCGTGCTTGATATTCTTTCCAGAAACCAGTTCTATCGCTTTCCATTTGATATCACCCTTCGAACCGAACCCATCCTTTCCCATCGCCCCCAACGCCAGGTTCAACCCCGCCGGCGTCGTCGACAAGACGCCCAGCGCCGGGAATGTCTCCGCGTAGTAGTTGATGAGCATGGCCATCGCACTCATTGAGCAACCTTTCGCGCCGATGGTGAACGGCAAGACGTTTAACCCCGCCAACCTTGGGTCCTGACAGTTGCGCACAATCTTGGCCGTGTCCGTACTGAGATAGCAGATGTTGTCGTAAGTATTGCTTGACCACCGCACGTCGAACTGCTTAAAATCGTCGTTCTCAAGCTTGCCGCAGACCCTAAACGTCACCGTGCTCGCCTCCGGTCGACAGGTTGGACAGGTCGCCGTCACGAAGTACTCGGTCGGGATGTTTCCCAGCGTCAAGATAGTAGACGCCAATCCGTCCGCATCCGTCGTCGTAGACGTTGGGCTCACCGTCTGCGCCTGGATGAGCGGAACGGCCAAGCAGAGTGGAGACAAGCCGAGGACAAACAAGGTCGGAAAAATTAGCCCGCTTCTGCCAGCGGCCGCCTTCATGGGCTCAGGGTAGCCCATATTCCCGATCTGCGTCAAGGCCGCTGCGCCGCGGAGATGTTCCCGCGCAGGCGCCGCAGGGTGAGCAGGTAGCGTCCGGTCCTGACGGCGGAGGACTTCGGCAGCTCGGTCTGGGCCAGGGCTTCGTCGACCGTCTTCGCCGCCTCCGCGGCGCGCCCAAGCTTAAGTTCGAGTTCTGCCTTCAGGCGCACCGCCCTCAGCCAGTTGTCCCCGTAGCCGGCCGCCGCGGCCCGGACCGCGTAGGGATAGGCGGCCTCGGCGCGGCCCAGGTCCTTGAGCACGGAGGCGTAGTCGTAGCAGAAGGTGAACTCCTCTGGATAGGCCTTCACGAGCAAGTCGTAGAGCGACTCGGCTTCCGATAAACGTCCCGAGGACTTCAGCGCGTCGGCGCGGCCCAGGTTGGCGGAGCGCGGGACCTTGAGGGGGGACTTCGCCGCTTGGGCGGCGTAGGCGTCCGCCGCCTGCGAGTAGAGACCGCGGGCATCTTCGGTAGAGCCCAGCGCCTCGAAGAACGAGGCCTCGTAGGACAGCAGGTCGGCGGCCGAGTAGCCCGACTCCCCGAGAGCAGGAGAGGCCGACCACTCCGCGACCGAGCGGCGGACCTGCTCGCGCAGGGCCTGGGCCGCAGGCTTGTCCTCCTCGGCGAGAGCCGCGGCCCATTCGGCGAACTCGGGGGCTTTGGGGAAGCTGAGGGCGAGCTCCTGGGTCGCGGCCAGGCCCGCGGCAGCGTCGTCCTCGCGTCGGGCCTTCTCGCGCCGGGCCAAGAGCAGTTCGCGCTTGGCGGCGGGCTGGGTCATGCCTTTCAAGAGTTTGAATGTCTCGTCGAACTCGCCTCGTTCCGCGCGCCAGTGCGCCACGCGCAGGCGTCTTAAATCGGTCGCCGCGTCGCCGCCCTTGGCGATCAGGCGCTCGGCCTCCTCGACCGGCTCATCCTTGTAGGCCTTCACCGAATCGAGGAAAGCGGCCAGGGCCGGGCCGCTGCGCGCGCCGACGACCCGCCCCAACTCCCGGAGCTCGGCGTCCGCGACGATCAAGGTCGGGTAGCCTCCGACCTTGAAGCGCGCCTTCCAGTCGAAGGAGGTCTCGGCGTCGGCGTCGAGGCCGATCTTCACGAACTCGGCGGAGGCCTTCTGAAAAGCAGGGTCGGGGTAGGAGTGCTCCTCCAGCTCGTTGCAGGGCGGACACCAGATGCCGTAGAAGTCGATGAGCAAGAGACGTCCCTCGCGCCGGGCCAGCGCGCGGGCCCGGGCCGGTTCGTTGTCGATGAATCCCGCCGGGGCGCGCCGGCCGCCCTTGGGGGCGGCTTTAAGCGGGGAGGACTTGGCCGCGGCCTTGGAGGTCTTGCGCACCGAAACGGTGAAGCTCTCCTGGCGGCAGAAGGTCTTGGCGTCGTCGCAGACGCTGACGAGTACGGCGACGTTGCCCTCAGTCCGCAGCCGGCAGCGAAAACGGCGGGCGAGGACCTCGTCGGCCCGCCAGCCGCCGCATTTCTGGGGCGCCTCGGCGTTGAAATGGTGTCCGGCCGCGGGCTTGAGCTCGAGGATCTCGTTGAGCAGGGCGGAGTCCGGGTGAGGCAGAATCAGAGGGGCTTCGGCGGCCCAGACGGCGAGGGCGAGGAGGGGGAGCATCGAGGTCATATCTCGGAGAGAAGCGGCAGGACCGCGTCCTTGGGGCTGAGACGCGCCTGGGACTTGGGCAGGGGCCAGGCCACGCCGACGGCGGGGTCATCCCAGCGCAGGCCCGCGTCCACGTTTGGGGCCCAGCAGCCGGTCACTTTGTAGGAGACGATGGCGTCGTCGGTGAGGGCGCAGAACCCGTGCGCGAAGCCCGCCGGAATCCAGAAGGCCCGGTTTGCCTCCCCGGTGAGCTCGATGGAGGCCCACTTGCCGAAGCTCAAGGAACCTTTGCGGATATCCACGGCCACGTCGAAGATCCGGCCGCTCACGCAGCGTACCAGCTTGCCCACGGCATGCGGCTGTTTCTGGTAGTGCAGGCCGCGGATGACCCCGCGCCGAGAGAGGGAGAGGTTGTCCTGTATGAGAGGGGGCAGGCCGGCCTGAGCCCACGCGTCGGTGCGGAAAGATTCCATGAAGAACCCCCGGTCGTCCGGGAAGTCCTTGCCTTCGACGAGCAGGAGGCCGTCGAGGCCGCCGTACGGGGTGAACGCGATCGCCATGCGCTCATCTTACGAAACTTTTGGTAGAATCGTTGCGCTAGGAGGAACCATGCTCGCCACCAAGACGCCGCCGTCCGCTCGGACCCCCGTTCACCCTGGAAAGACCGGAGTGGACCTTCTCCATAACCCGTCACTGAACAAGGGGACCGCTTTTACGAACGATGAGCGCAAAAAGCTGGGCCTGTTGGGGCTTCTTCCTCCCCGCGTCTCGACGATGGACCAGCAGGTCCTGCGACTGATCAACAACATCCGCAGGCAGACCAGCGACCTCCAGAAGTACGTGGAGATGATCTCGCTCTTGGACCGCAATGAAACCCTGTTCTACCGCGCCGTCCAGGACTACATCGACGAGTTGATGCCGATTATTTACACGCCGACGGTCGGCGCCGCCTGCCAGATGTACGCGCACATCTTCCGCCGCTCGCGCGGTCTCTTCATCACCAAGTACCAGAAGGGCGCCGTCAAGCAGGTTCTGCGGAACTGGCCGCACAAGGACGTCCGAGTCATCGTCGTCACCGACGGCGAGCGCATCCTGGGCCTGGGCGACCTCGGCTGCAACGGCATGGGCATTCCGGTGGGCAAGCTGAGCCTTTACACGGCCTGCGCCGGCATCCATCCCGAGCGGACCCTGCCCATCACTCTGGACGTGGGCACCAACAACGAGAAGCTTCTCAATGACCCGCTCTATCTGGGCATGGCCGAGAAGCGCATCACGGGCAGGGAATACGACGCCCTGGTCCAGGAGTTCGTGGACGCCGTGCAGGAGGTCTTCCCGAAGGCCCTGCTGCAGTTCGAGGACTTCGCCAACCACAATGCCTTCCGCCTCCTTGAGAAGTACCGCGACAAGATCTGCACCTTCAACGACGACATCCAGGGCACCGCGTCGGTGACGCTGGCCGGGCTCTTCTCCACGACGCGGCTGACCGGCATGCCGCTCAAGGACATGAAGATCCTGTTCCATGGCGCCGGCGAGGCGGCTATCGGCATCGCGGACCTCATCGTGCTCGCCATGGTCGCCGAGGGCATGAAGAAGGAAGACGCCATGAGCCGCTGCTGGTTCGTGGATTCCAAGGCCTTGGTCGAGAGCACACGTAAGGATCTCCAGGAGCACAAGAAGCCCTACGCGCACAAGCACGCGCCGGTGGCGTCGCTCGCTTCGGCGGTCAAGGTCCTCAAGCCCACGGCCCTGATCGGGGTCTCGGGCATGGCCAAGCAGTTCACCCAGGAGATCGTGTCGGACATGTCGAAGTTCAACAAACAGCCCGTCATCTTCGCGCTCTCCAACCCGACCTCCAAGGCCGAGTGCTCGGCCGAGGAAGTCTACACCTGGTCGGACGGCAAGGCGCTGTTCGCCACGGGAAGCCCCTTCGACCCGTTCACCTACAAGGGCAAGACCTACGTGACGGGGCAGGGCAACAACGCCTACATCTTCCCGGGCGTGGGCCTGGGCGTGGTCGCCTGCGGAGCCAAGCGTGTGACCGACGAGATGTTTTTCGAGGCCGCCCGCACGCTGGGCAAGCTCGTCACGCAGGGCGATCTGGACACGGGCTGCCTGTTCCCGCCGCTGACCAAGATCCGCGAGGTGTCGGCTCATATCGCGGTCGCGGTCATGGAAGTCGCTTACAAGCACGGCCTGGCGACCGTGCCGAAGCCCAAGGACCCGCTGGCCTTCGCCAAGGCCCAGCAATACCAGCCGGTCTACAAGAACTACGCCTGAGCCGTTCCAGGAGCGAACGAAGCCCTCGGGGAGACTTTCTCCCCGAGGGCTTCTTGCTGGGTCTTTAGGCCTACCCGGTCATAGGCCTTTCGACATGGGAGGCGGGGGCGGGCGTCCTCTACAGTATGAAGCATGAGGCGGCTGATCCTGGGGCTGGCGATGGGGCTTGCCATGACGGCGCGGGGCGTGGAGCCTCCGTCGCCCCCAGCAGTCATCCAGGTGTAGGAGGACGCCGCCCTCTCCTGGGTCCTGGGCCAGCCGAACCTGCGGGAGGACGTGCTCGATCTTCACTCCATCCTCCTCGTCCATATGGAGCGCCGGGGCGTGCGCACCGCGCGTCTGAGCGTGGGCTGCCTCGACCGCCTGCGCCTGGCCCTGACGAAGTCTTCGGGCGAGGCTCCGACCGAGTTCCACTTCTTCACGCGCGCCGCGCCCGGCTTTACCGATGAGCAGATGACGCGGGTCTTCGCGGCCCTCCACGACGATGCGCCGGGCTTCGCGAAGTTCGTGCGGTCGCGGGTGCGCATCTCCCGCAAGAAGAAAGTCGAGGTCGGCGAGGAGGCCGCCGCCGGAGCGCCCGCTTCCCGTGACCTTGCCGGTGAATATGAGCTTCGTTACATCGCGCACATGGCCGCGCCGCGTGGGGGCGGGCTCAATATCGAGATGGCGGAGGGCGGCTGCAGCATGCAGACGCTGTTCGACGGAGAGAAGGGGGTGAACTGCTCCCAAGGCGGCGCGGCGACCGTGGCCGCGGGAGCGCCGTTCCAGGCGGTCGGAGCGGCGGCGCCGGAGACCTCGGCGCCGCGCGACGATCAACCCGGCGCGGTGGACGTCTCCGGATCCTCGGGAGCCCGGTTCATCGGCGGCGCCGACCGCTGAGGCCGCTCAGGCGTGCGCGATCGGGCCGGAGTGGCGCAGGAGGGCTTGGACGCGGGCGATGAGCTCGACGAAGCCGAAAGGCTTGGTCATGTAGTCGTCTCCGCCGGCGGCAAAGCCGTCGGCGACCTCCGCCGGGGTCTTCGCCGAGGAAACGAAGATCACGGGGATATTGGCGAAGCGTTCGTGTTTTTTAAATTCGCGGCAGAAATCAAGTCCGTTCGCGTCAGGCAGGCCGCGGTCCAGGATGATCAGGTCGGGCGTCTCGTTCTGGAGGTACGCCTTGGCTTCTCCCGCATCGCCGGCCGAACGCACACTGAAGCGTTCCTGCTCCAGCACGTACTGCATGAGGCTGGCCGTGTCCTTGTCATCTTCCACAATCAAGAGCTTCACACCGCTAGTATGCCCCCGGGACCCTGAACGCGCAAGGAAAAAGACGGTAAAGCGACGGTAAAAGGATGGTAACGGCGTTCCAGGGGCGCCGGCCGCCGAGGCTTGTCGCGCTCGCGTCGTTCAGGCGTGCGCGGTGAGCTTCTCGGCTTCCTGCTTCCAGTACGCCCGGCCCTCGGGCGGCAGGGTGTAGACGGGGTCGAGGTACTCGTAGCGGCGCGTGAGCGCGTCTTCGTCATCGGCCTCGATGCCGGTGCGGTAGCTCTTGGTCCAGTAGGAGACGCCCTTGACCTTGTCGTAGTCGGCCAGCTGATGGATCCAGCGCTTGCCCACGTAGGGCACGTCCACGGTTACGCGCGGGGTGGCGAAGCCGGGCAGGTAGCCCATG
>CAYHNV010000053.1:0-13378 GCA_964358065.1 uncultured Elusimicrobia bacterium
TTATTTTTACACGGGCGGGATCGGAGGCCGGGTCAGGAAGGCGCTAAACAATTACCCTGGGTCTTCGTGCCAGATCCGGAGATCGCCTTCCACCGGCTCAGCGAGCAGGAATCCTTCGATCCCGAGATGACGCCGAACGGCGGCATCGTGTGCTGCGAGATCATGAGCAGCGAGACGCGGGAGATGAGCTCCCGGTCCGACGACGAGCTCGCGGCGCTGGCGCTGCGGGGCCTGGAGCGCATGGGCTACGCGGGTTTCCGCGTGCTCCACCGGCGAGTGATCCGCCTGCCCCGGAGCTACCCCGTCTATCGTCCCGGCTTCGAGCCGGCCTTGGCGGGCGTGCTCGGGGAGCTGGACGGGCTGAAGAATTTCCGAACGATCGGCCGGCAGGGCGCTTTCAACTATATCGGCACGCTCGACGCGATGGACATCGGCTACGGATTCGCCCGCTGGTATGCGGGGGACCGCGCTCAAGACTGGCAGGCGGAGAGGGCGCGGACCAGCCACTATCCGGTGCTGGACTGAACGCATGCGGCTGACCCTGATCTCCCCGCGCATAGCGCTGCAGAAGGGCGACTTCCTCGGATCCGGCGTTCCTTACTGGCCCATCGAACTGGCGACGCTGGCGGCGTTCCTGAGGGACAAAGGCGAGGAGATCGGCGTCATCGACCTGTTCGGCAGCGCCCCGGGCCGGCTTGAGGAACAAACAGACTGCTATCTGCAAGGCGCTCCCATCCAAGAGTACCTAGACCTCGCGCCGGTCGCGGCGGCGCAGGGCTTCATCGTCTACGCGCTGTCCTACATGTCGCATCAAGAGCTCCTGTCCATCGTCCGGCGGCTCCGGGCGGCCCGCCCCGGCGTCCCCATCGCCGTCCTGGAGAACTCGCAGGCGGTGACCGCCTGCGCGCTGGAAAGCATGGCGAGCTCGTTCTTCGCGGCCGGCGCCGACGCGCTGATCTGCGGGGAGCCGTACTTCAATTGGGATGAGATCGCCCGGGCCCTTCAGACACGCGAGGCGACGGCGGCGCCGCGCAACGTCCTGCTCACGCGCTCCCCGGAAGGCCGAGCGGCCGCGCGCCTGACGGACAAGAACGCCCGGTATCCCGTCCCGGCGTGGGACCTGTTCCCCCTGCAGGGATATTGGTCGCTGCCGTATTCCCACGGACCCAAGACCCCGCGGTTCCTGCCCATCCTGACGTCGCGAGGGTGCCCGTATCCCTGCGACTTCTGCGTCGTCCCCGGGACGAACGGGCGGGAATGGCGGGCGAACGCGGCGCAAGATGTCGTCGCCGAGATGATCGCGCTGCGCGACCGCTTCGGGGTCCGCCACTTCCAGGTCGAGGATCTGAACCCGACGGTCCAGGGCGAACGCTGGGACGAGATCTGCCGATCGCTCCTGGAGAAAGACGCCGGGATCTTCTTTTATTTCGTCAGCGGCACCAAGGCGGAGACGGTCCGCATCGAGCAGGTGCCGCTGCTGGCGCGGGCGGGCTGCCGGTACATCTCGATCAGCCCGGAATCGGGCAGCGCGCAGGTGCTGAAGGCCATCGGCAAGCGCTTCGATCACGATCATGGGCTGGCGCTGGTGAAGGCGTGCCGGGAGCACGGCGTGCGCACGCAGGCCTGCTTCCTGGTCGGCCATCCGGCGGAGACAGAGGAGGACCACCGCCGGTCGCTGGAATATCTGCGCGCCCTGGTCCAAAGCGGGCTCGACGAGGTCGCCGTGTTCGTCACGGCCTCCTTCGCCGGGAGCGCGCTCTTCGCGCGCGGCGGCATCGATCTCACGGACCCGGCGGCGCTCCCCAGCTTCTCGCCGAAGGGCCGAAAGGATTTCAAGACCTTCGATCGGCGCCGCCGGGAGATGATCCGCGCGTTCTTCGTCGAGAAGCTGGGACGCGGAGCCGACCTTTGGGCGCAGGGGGTCCGCGCCGCGCTGGGGCGGCCGCAGACGAAGATGGAGAACCTCCCGCGTCGGGTCGTCTTCATCCTCTGGCTGATCCTCCAGCTGCGCCTCGCGCGGCTGCTCGGAGGCGGCATGGCGCCGCAGGCCCTATGAGCGCCTCACGCTCCGGCGCGCACGGCCGTGTGCTCTTGATCTTGCCGTGCTGGAATGAGGGCGCGGCGATCGCGAAGGTGCTGGGCGAGATCAAGCGCCTGGATGCCGCATACGACACGCTCGTCGTCGACGACGGCTCCGTCGACGACACCTTCAAGACGGCCAGCGCCCTCTCGCCCTGCGTCCGCCTGGCGCACAATCTCGGCATCGGGGGCGCGGTGCAGACGGGGATCCAATACGCCCATCGGCATGGCTACGACTTCTGCATCCAGATCGACGGCGACGGACAGCATCCCCCGGACCAGATCGCCGTCCTGCTCGCGGCCCACCGCGCCGCGCCGGCGAACATCCTGATCGGGAGCCGCTATCTGTCGCGCGATTCGTTCCAGTCCACCTTCGCGCGGCGGCTGGGGAGCGGCTTGATCGCGTACGCCATCCGCCTGCTGTTCGGCGGCGCGGTGGTGACCGATCCGACGAGCGGGATGCGCCTGATGGACCGCCGGGCGATGGCGTTCTTCACCCAGGCCTACCCGCACGATTACCCCGAGCCCATATCCCTGGCGTGGGCCCTGCGGCACGGCTTGACGCTGCGCGAGCACGCGGTCAGGATGCGCGGCCGCGAGCAGGGATCAAGCTCGATCAAAGGCCTGAAGGTCATGGCCTACATGCTCCGGGTCGTCTTTTACATCGCGTGCTCGCGCCTGCAGCGAAAATCTCCGGCTTGAAGAGAGGTCTCCCTTGATAGCATACGAACCGACGTTCCGGACGATGGTCTTGGTGGCGAGCGTGTCGCTCGGGTACCTGAGCTTCCTCGTGTACCGGGTCCTGCAGGGCCGCATCGATTTCTACGACCTGCTGATGCTCTCCACGGCCTGCCTGCTCCCGGCCCTCTTCGTCTTCTGGCCCGGCTTCGCGCAGGCGCTCGGGGCGCTCGCGGGGGTGGCCTTCCCGTTCATTGTGATGTTCGGCTCATTGATCCTGGTGATCTTCATCTTCCTGCACCGCATCACGGTCAAGATGCACGAGGCCGAGCGCCTGCACCGGCTCCTGGTGCAGGAGGTGGCGCTGCTGCGCCATGAGAAGGACTCTGGGGACGAACGGCCCGAGCCGCGCGCTTAGACGAACTTCAAGACCGTCCAGGCGATGTGGATGCACAGGATCATGCCGAGCCAGGCGCGCAACAGCATCCGGTGGGCCCGGATATCGGGCTGAGCCCGTAGATCGGGCACCGTCGCGAGGATGAGCAAGGGCACGAGGAACGCGCCCACATGCCGGGTTTCCAAAGATGTGGCCGCGATGGCGAAGGTCATGCCCGCATAGACGAAGGCCATGAAGAGCAGGGCGGATTTCCTCGTCTTTTCTTTGACTTGCAGCGATCTGCACGCGCCGAGCGCGGCGAGCGGCACCGCGAACCACATGAAGATCCCGTTGAGCGCCTTCAGCAAGTGATAGATGCCCACCTCGGAGAACCCGCTCCAGAATGGGATCGGGAAGATCTGTAGATAGAAGAATCCTGCGGCAAGACGCACCGGCATGGGCTGGTTGATGACATAGGTCACCCCCAGCGAGCTACCGCTGTTATCGAGGCTCTTCGCAAACTCGCCGTACAGCTCCGCCTGGCCCGTCACGAGGCGGAGAAGATCCGTGACGGATGACGGCATCATGGGGATGCATAACACCGCCGCGCCGACGATCAGGAGTATGGTCAATATCCCCGATGGGCGCGTGAGCTGCCCGGAGACGAACATCGCGCCGCCCCCCGCCAGCAGCAGCGCGACCGGCAGGAACAGGAACTCAGTCCTCAGGTAGAGAAGCGCGACGACGCCGGCGATGGAGGCCAGCAGGAGCAGCGCCGCGGCGGACAAGCGGGGGCGCATCAGATAGCACGCCCACGCATGCACGAGCAGGGTGTTCAGCAGCAGGACGAAGCCGTCGCGCATGTGGGTGGCGGCGAACAGCCAGAAGATCCCGCACAGCGCGAAGAGGTGCATGAGCCGCTCCGCTCGCGGCCGGTCGTCGCCGAAGATCAGGCGCGCGGTCTTGACCGCGACGACGCCCGCGGCCGAGACGATGAAGGTGTTGAAGGCCACCGCGATATACGGGCCCTTCTCGAAGCCGAGCGCGGAGGACAGGTCGTAAAGGGAGCGCCACGCGAGGACGGCGCCGGAGCCCGCCGTGAGCCCGCGGATATCATCGAGGGCGAGCCCGGCTCCCGTCTCGGTCGCCAGCGTGAAGAACCAGAGCGGGTCGCCCTTCTGGCTGGGATCGTCCAGATAGACCGAGAAGACCCCCGCGATGCCCGCCCACAAGGAGCAGACGGTGAAGGAGAGCAGGAACGATTCCAGCTCGAGCCTGCCGCCCAGGGGAGACCGCGGATGGAAGAGGAGGCAGCCGAGGAGCAGGAAGGCCAATCCGAAGAATGGCGCTTTCAGGGTCGCATAGGCGGTCAGCTGGAGGATGACCGCCAGGCAGCAGCAGACCGCGCTGATGACGCTTGTTCTTTTGACGCCGCCTCCGCCCTCTCGGGGGCCGCTCATCATGTCATTCGGCATCGGGAGGAAAGAATACATCGAGATATTGGGACGTCACCTCCGCGAGGCTGAAGCGCCGCAAGTAGGCGCGCAGATGCTCCGGGTCGCGTTCGGCCTTGCCGTCCAACAAGGGCAGGACGGCCGCCGCCAGCGCTTCCGGGTCTCCGATGGGGACCAAGCGCCCCCATTCCCCTCCGGCGAGGATCTCGGTCGGGCCGCAGGGGCAATCGGTGGAGACCACCGGGCAGCCCATCGCCAACGCCTCCACCAAGACGTTGCCGAAGCCCTCGAACGTCGAGGACAAGACAAGGCAGGAAGCCTTCCGCATCAAGGCATAAGGATTGCGCGCGAATCCCGGCAAAGCCACATCCCCCTCCAGACCCAAAGCCTTCACGAGGCTCTCCAGCGCGGAGCGCTCCTCTCCTTCGCCCAGGATCATGAGCCTCGCCGGCCGCTGCCGCCGCACGCGCTGGAAGGCGCGAAGAAGCGTCGGGTAATCCTTCTCCGCCGAGAGACGGCCCACGGCGAGGAGGACCGGCGGCTGTCCGGGCGCGAACCAGGGGTGGGAAGCATCCTCTTGCCCCAGACGCTGGATCGAGGGATCGATGATCGGATTATAGATGGTGCGGACCCGGTCGGCCGGCAAGCGGAGAAGGCCGAGCAGATCGCGCTGGACCCCCGAGGAAACGGACACGACCATGTCAGCTTTCGGATAAGACAGCAGGACCAGGCTCCGCATGATCCTCCCGACCAGCGTTTTCTGCATCTCGAAGAGATAGGTCAAGGGCGCGTGAACGCTCACGATGACGCGGACGGGGACGCGGCTGAGCCATCTCGCGGCGATGGCGAGGACGTTGACGCGCTCGAGCGCGGACAGGAGCACCCGGGGCCTTTCCCTGCGCAGGTAGCGCACCAGGGCGGGAATGGACGCCGCCGCGCGCCGTGCCCGCAGATCGACGATCCGGACCGCCGGGGGCACATCCGCCAGGAACGGCCCCTCCGCCTGCACGAGCACCAGATCGACCGGATGCCCCCGCTCCGCCAGGCCCGACGCCAGATTGACCATTGCCTTTTCCGCGCCTCCGCCGCCGAGCGAAGCGCATAATATGGCGATCCTGCCTTTGTCGGAACTCATCCGCTTGTGTCTTTCGGTCCGCCCCCAGTCGATCGACTACAGCTTGAAATTGGCCATCACGGCGTCGTTGTAGAACATCTTGACCGTGTCCAGCGAGTATTCGTCCAGCTCATGGCCGACCAGCGAGAGCTTCTTGAGCACATCGTTGGTCACGGTGATGACGTGGCAGCCGATGGAATCCGCCTGGAAGATGTTCAGCAATTCGCGCGGGCTGGCCCAGATCAGCTCGGCCGCTGGGGTCGCCGCCAGCATCTTCACCGCGGCCGCCATCAGCGGGACGGGGTCCCGGCCGGTATCGGCGATCCGCCCCGCGAACACCGAGACATAGCTGGGGACGTCCGGATCGAGGGCGGCCGCCACGAGGCCGACCTGCTCGAGCGTCATGATCGCCGTCACGTTGAGCTTAACCTTCTTCGCGGCCAGCTTCTTGACCAAGGCATAGGAAGGCTCCCTCTTGGTGTTCGTCACAGGGATCTTGACGTAGACGTTCCGGCCCCAACTCGCGATCTCCAGCGCCTGCCGCTCCATATCGGCGAAGTCGTCAGAGAAGACCTCGAAGGAGATCGGGCGGTCGGAGATCGATGAGAGGATGTCCTTGGCGAAAGCCCGGTAATCCACGATGCCGGCTTTCCGCATCAGGGTCGGGTTCGTCGTGAACCCCTTGATGTACGGCTTGGCGTACATCCCCATGATGCCGGCCTTGTCCGCGCCGTCGGCGAAGATCTTCACGCTCAGCTCTTCGATTTTTTTCACTTTATCTCTCCGCACAGATGATCTGCGCCGCTTCCCGCAGCGAGGACACACGGAAATCCGGGGAACGCGGCTGCTTCTCGTCATAGCCGTAATCGATGAAGAAGGTGCGGCAGCCGGCATTCGCACCGGCCTCGACGTCCCGCCAGCGGTCGCCCACCATGAAGCTGGCGCCCAGGTCGACGTCGAACTCGCGCCCGCCCGCCAACAGCATCCCGGCGCGCGGCTTGCGGCAATCGCAGCCGTCGCCGTCGTCATGGCAGCACGTGAGGACGCGGTCGAGCGGAAGGAGCCGCGCCAGGTGCGCGTTGATGGCTTCAACCGTCTCCCGGGACATCGTCCCGCGCGCCACGTCGGGCTGGTTTGAGACCACGATGAGGATGAATCCGGCCGCCTTCAACCGCGCCAGCCCCTCGGACACCCCCGGTAGGATCTCGAGGTCCTCGAGACGCTCGAGCGAGCAGGGCTTGCTCTCCCGCACCACGGCGCGGTTGATCACGCCGTCTCGATCGAGGAACACGGCCCGCCGCTTCGCCGCGCTCACTTGACGGTCGATTCCCACTTCGTCTGCTGCGCCTTCAGCTTCGGGTGCGAGACCAGCAGGTGCCACACCACCGCCTGGAAGGCCTCCGCGTGCGGCGTGATCGTCTCGGGGTTGACCGTCGGCACGATGACGCAGACGTCGGCCGCCTGCGCCGTGAACCCGCCGTCCCGTCCGACCACGCCCGTCACCTTGGCGCCGACGGTCTTGGCGTACTGCACCGCCTTGACCAGGTTCGGGCTGATGTTCTTCTCCAGGCTCCCGCCGCCCACGGAGAGCACGAACACGGCGTCCCGGCTGGCGAGCCTGCTGACCTTCAGCCACTCGACGAAGACCGTCGCCCAGCCCTCGTCGTTGGTGCGCGCCGTCAGCTCGGAGACGTTGTCGGTTGGGGCGTAGGATTCGATCCCGACGATCTTGCGGAAATCGTTGACGGCATGCGAGCAGTTCCCCGCGCTTCCGCCGACCCCGAGGAAGAAGACCCGCCCGCCCGCCTGTTTGACGTCGGCGAGCAGATCGGCCATCTTCTCGATGGCGCCCACATCCAGCTTTCCGAGGATGTCGATCGCCTCGTCGACGTGCCGCTGCGCGTAGCTCATGCCCCCGCCCCCTCTCGAAAGAATCGGATCGTCTCCTCCAGCCCTTTGTGCGAACCGATCTCGTAAAAGCGCTCGAGGACCTCATGGCCCGCGAGCTCCCCGCGCAGAGACAGCTCGTGATAGACGTCCGCCAGGTCGAACGCCCGGGCGGTCGGCGCGTCTGCCAGCGCCGCGGCGGTCAGCACCCCCAGCCCATAGTCGATGTAGGCCATCTCCCGGCGCGGCGTCCGCTTATTGTACTCGATGATGAGCCCGTCCCGGAACTCGACGTTGCTCTTGTCCCAGCGATCGGTGTTGCGCAGCACGGTCATCAGCGCCGGCTTGCCCCGGGCCAGGAAGTCCCGCTCCACCGCCCGGAAATCGATCGGCAGATACGAATCCCCATAAAGCACGAAAAAGGACCGGCCCAGAAGAGGCAAGGCGTTCCGGATCGCGCCGCCGGTGCCGAGCAGCTTGGCGCCGTCCCGCGCGTAGAGGACCTCCAGGCCGAAGGCCGAGCCGTCGCCGACGACGGCTTCGACATGCCCCCCCAGGTGCCCCACGCACAGCACCACGCGGGCCGCGCCCTGGCTGCGCAACTGCTCCAGCTGGCGCACGATGAACGGCTTTCCCGCCACGTCGACCAAGGACTTGGGGATCGTCTCCGTCATCGGGCGCAGGCGGGTCGCCACGCCCCCGGCCAGGATCGCGACGGGCAGCATCGGCTTCAAGACGACATGACGACTTTGGTGCCTTCGAAGTCGAAGCGGAAGCGCACCTCCTCCAGCCCCGCCGCGGCCATCGCATGGCGCAGCTTGTAGCGGTCGCGGGCATAGAACATCAGGAATCCCCCGCCGCCCGCCCCGACCAGCTTGCCCCCCACGGCGCCGTTCTCCATGCCCAGCCGGTACCACTCGTCGATCTTGGGGTTGCTCATGCCCGCCGAGCGGCGCTTCTTATGCTCCCAGTGATCGTGCATCAGCTCCCCGAAGAGGCTGGGATGCCCCTCTTCCAGCGCGGCCTTGCTGCGATAGCCGAGCTCCTTCACGTAATGCAGGTTCTTCAGCATCTCGTCGTTGCTTCCCCGCGTGCGCGTATCCTGATCCCTCAGGATGCTCCCCGCGCTGCGCGAAAAGCCCGTGAAGAACAGCAGCAGGTTGTCTTCCAGGTCGAACAGCGTGTCCATGCTGACTTTCAGCGGAACCGCCGTGACCTTGTCGTCCTTGTGGAACGTGAAGCAGGTCAGCCCGCCCATCGCCGCGATATATTGGTCCTGCTTGCCGATCGGCTCTCCCAGGCGGTCGATCTCGATGTGGCAGGCCAATTCCGCCAATTCCTCTTGATGCAGATGCCGCTTGCGATGCGTGTAGAGGGCTTTCAGCAAGGCCGTAGTGAAGCTCCCCGAGGATCCCATCCCGGTCCCCGCCGGGATGTCGGCCAGGGTGGTGATCTCGACCTGCGGGGTCTTGAAGCCGAGCATCTGGATCGCCTCCCGGATGATCGGATGCTTCACGTCGACGGCTTGTTCGACATACTCCAGCTGCGTGTATTTGAGGTAGATGCCCGGGGTGAACGGCCGCATCACGTTCACGTAGACGTATTTGTCGATGGCGGCGGAAACTAGGAAGCCCTCGTGCTCCCGGTAGTAGGAGGGCAGGTCCGTGCCGCCCCCGCCCAAAGTGATCCGCAAAGGACTACGCGCAATGATCATAGCCAGACTCCCGATAGATCGTTTTGAGGATTTTCAGCGCCTGATAGGCGTCTTCCAGTCCCGCGGCGGGCTGACGGCCCAGGCGGATGTCCTCGTAGAACTCCTTCATCTCCACGGCCCAGGAATCGTCCCCCATCGGGTATTCCCAGCTCGTCGTCTCGGGCGGGCCCATCTCCGGCAGCATCTTGTGATAGGTCAGCCTCTCGACGCCGTAGCTCCCCCCCAGGCCGGAGATCTCCAGCTTGCCGGCGCGCCCGTAGATCTCCATCGAGAACAGGTTCTTCCACTCGGTGCAGCTCGCGTGCAGGAAGGCGACCTGCTGCTTTTCCGTCTTCAGGAGCATGAAGCCGTTATCGTCCACCGGCATGTCCCAATAGTAGGTGTGCGCGAATCCCTGGACCTCCTTGAAATCCCCCAGGAACCAGCGCGACAGGTCGATCAGATGCAGCCCCTGATCGATCAGTTCCCCCCCGCCGGAGAGCTCCGGCTGGGCCCGCCATTCCTTGTCGTAGCCGATGCGCCCCCCGTGCCCGTAGCGGGCGCGGATGAACATCAGCGGGCCCAAGGCTCCCGCGTCGAACAGCTCCCGCGCCTTGCGGAAGGCCCGGTGGTAGCGATGGTTGAAGCCCACGCGCACCTTGACGCCGCGCCGCTTCGCCGCCGCCATGACGGGCTCCAGCTCGGCCGCGGTGCGCGCGGCGGGCTTTTCCACCAGCACGTGCTTGCCCGCCTCGACCGCCGCCAGCGCGATGTCCGCCAGGCGATCGTGGGTCGTCGCGATCACGACGACGTCGATCTCCGGCAAAGCCAGCAGCGCGCGCGCGTCGCCGAAGGCCTTCGCCCCGCCGCCGCCCGCGAGCGCCTCGGCCCTGGCCACGTCGACGTCCGCGCAGGCCAGCAGCCGGCCCTCGCCCAACGCCTGGGCGCGCTTGCGCCCGATCAGCCCGCATCCGATGATGCCGATCCCTAAGCTCATTTATCGCCCCATGCGCAGCCGCGATCCCGCCCGCTGATCCGCCTCAAGGTATACACATCGCTCGACCGCAGTTCGTCGATGTGCTCCGGCCAACGAGCCCAGTCGTCCCAGACCGCGCTGATCAGCTTCCCGGTGATGCCGTCGCTTTGATCGGAAGCGAGAAAAGCCGCCAGCTCGGCGGCGACGCCGAGGGGAGCGCCCCCCGACTCCTTCTGCTTCGACGAGCGCTCGAAGAACTGGCCTCCCGCTTTCTCGGGGCCGGCCGCGAGCACCTCGTCCAAAAGGCGCGTGTTCAGGGCGCCCGGCGCGATGGCGTTGACGTCGATCCCCTGCCCGCGGACCTCCTCGGCCAGAGTCTCCGCGAAGCGCACGATGGCCGCCTTGGAGACCGCATACGCGCTGAACCGCGGCAGGGGATTGGTCGCCCCGCCGCCGGACAGCTGGATGATCTTCCCCTTGCGCCTGGCCTTCATCGCCGGCAGCACCGCCCGGCACATCAGGACGGAGCCGAACAGGTTGACCTCGACCGCCTTGACCCATTGCGCCCAGTCGGCCTCCTCGGCCGGGCCGATCGGGCCGTAGATCCCGGCGTTATTGACCAGGATGTCGATCCGGCCGAAGCGGGACAGGGTCGCCGCGACGAGGCGGGCGACATCGTCCGGGTTCGAGACGTCGGCGGCCAGCGCCTCGACGCGCCGGCCTTCCTGGGAGAGGGCGCGCACGGACTCGCGCGCCTCATCCAGCAGCCTCGCGTCGCGGGCGCACAGCATGACGGAGGCTCCCGCCCGCGCGAAGCCGCGGGCGATCTCCAAGCCCAGCCCCTGGCTCGCGCCGGTCACGATCGAAGTCTTGCCGCTCAACGAAAAAGACATTCCCATCCTCCTCAGACGGCCGGCGTGCCGACGGCGACGTAACGGACGTTCTCGATCCCCGCGAGCTGGGCCGCGAACCGGTTCGCGTCGAGGACCACGAGCTCCTGCCGGGGAGCCGGGACCTTCTCGCGCGGGATCTGCTTATACTGCGGCCACTCGGTCGCGACGACCAAGGCCCTCGCCCCCGCCAAAGCCTCCAGAGGCTCTGCGGCCCTCTGGACCCTCCCGTTCCAGGACGCGGGCAGCTCCTTCACGGCGGGATCATGGACTTTCAGAACGGCGCCCTGCTCGAGCAGCCAGTCGCAGAGCTCGACCGCCAAAGAGCGGCGCAGGGTGTCGGTTCCCGGCTTGTAGGTCAGGCCCCACACGGCGACGGGGACCCCGCTCAGGCTCGGGAAATATCGGGCCAACTTCCTGCGCGTCCAATCCTTATGCCGGTCGTTGCTGGGCCGAATCGCCCCCAGGAGCGGGACGGCGAGTCCCTTCGCCGCGCCGATCTTCTTCAGGAACTCCACGTCACGAGCCAAGGTCCCCCCCGCGAAGGCGCCGCCAGGGGACAGATACGCCCGGGGCCCGATCCGGCTCTCCGACTTCAGCCCCCGTTCCACCTCCTTGGCGTCCGCGCCGACCTCCTCGCAGAGCGACGCGATCTCATTGGCGAAGACGACGGAAGCGGCCAGGAAAGAATTGATGGCATGCTTCGTCATCTCGGCGGATTCGACCGACATCCACTCGATGCGCTCGGTGATGGGCCGCAGCAGGCGGTCGATCCGCTCCCGGTCCCGCGGCGACCTCACGCCCACGACGATGCGGTCGGGCTTCAGGAACACGTCCAGCGCCTTGCCCAGGCGCAGGTTCTCCGGGGAGCAGGCGAAACCGATCGTCTTCGCCGGGCACAGCTCGCGCGCGAGAAGCTCCAGCCTGCCGATCGAGCCGACCGGCAGCTGCGATGAGACCAGCACGGTGGCCCCGTCCGCCAGGTGCGGCAGCGCCCGGGCCGCCTGCGCGACGACGAATTCGACGTCAGCCTCGTCAGCATCGTTGACCGGAGTATCGTAGGCGACCCAGAGCAGTTCGACGCCGTCGATGGCCTCCTCCGGCGACGAGAAGAATCTCAACCGCCCGGCCTCCTGCCCCGCCTGGACCGCCTCCGCGAGGCCGGGCTCGAAGATCGGCGGCTTGTTCATCTGGAGCCCCCGGACCGCCTCCTGGTCGAGATCCAGGCCAGCGACGTCATGTCCCACGGAGGCGAGACCGGCGGCCGTCACCGAGCCCAGATGCCACAGCCCTTGGACGCAGACCCTCATCGCCTGGCCTCGAAGACACGCTCGTTGGCGCGCAGGAACTCCACCGTCTTGGCCACGCCTTCGCGGATGGAATACCGCGGCGTCCAGCCCAGGGAGCGGATCTTCCTCGTGTCGAGGAAGATGAAGGGGTTGTCGCCGATCCAGCCGCGGTCGCCGCCGGTATAATCCAGCTTCGGCGTCACGCCCAGGGCCTGGCCGATCCAGCCGATGGAATCGTTGACCTCGCAGTAGCCGTCTACGCCGAGGTTCAGGACGTTCACCTTCTCGTTGGCACGCTCGAGGGCGACCAGGATGGCGTCGAGGCAATCCCCGACATAAAGATAGGATTTCCGCTGTTTTCCGTTGCCCAGCACCCGTAATCGGGTCGGGTCGTTCTTCAGTTGCTGATAGAAATCGAACACGTGTCCATGCGTGTAGCGCTCGCCCAGGATGGAGACGAAGCGGAAGATCCAGCCCTGGAAGCCGAAGCCCTCGCAGTAGGCGGAGATCAGCGCCTCGCCCGCCAGCTTGGATGCCCCATAGAGGGAGGTCTGTATCGGGAACGGCGCGTTCTCCGGAGTCGGGATCACCGCCGCTTCCCCATAGACCGAGCCGGTCGAGGAGAAGGCGATGCGCTTGACGCCGCCGGCCCGCATGGCCTCCAGCACGTTGTGCGTGGCGATGGTGTTTTGCTCGAGATCCCTGCGCGGATTATCAACGCCGAAACGCACGTCCGCGTTGGCGGCGAAGTGGAACACCATCTCGCTGCCCGCGAAGGCGGGCCTTATCGCCGCTTCATTGAGAAGATCCGCTTCGACCAAACGGAAGTTCGGAGACCTGAGCGCTGAATCCAAAAACCACCTGTTCCCGGTTGAAAGGATGTCGATCCCCACCACCGAATGACCAGCGGCGAGCAGCCGGTCCGCCATGCTGCTCCCGATG
>CAYHNV010000054.1:0-4871 GCA_964358065.1 uncultured Elusimicrobia bacterium
CGCGATGCGCTGCTCAAGGAGAACATTCATGGCTGAAAAACTGCCTTCGAAACTGTCGGAGACGACTCACCCGGCCCGTCTTTGGGAAGCTAATTCCGAGCGGGAAGGAGGGGTCATCTGCCATCTGAGCCCCAGGCATTGCAAGATCCCGGAAGGGGGGCTCGGGTTTTGCGGAGTGCGCAAGAACGTGGGCGGCAAGCTGGTCACGCTCAACTACGGCAAGATGGTCAATCCTACGGTCGAGGTGATCGAGACCGAGGCCGTGGTCCATTTCGCTCCCGGCGAGAAGATCCTTTCCCTGGGCAATATCGGCTGCATGATGGTCTGCGATTTCTGCCATAACTGGAAAACCAGCCAGGCCAGGCTCGCGGACAACAAGGACATCTACATGCATAGCCCGGAGCAGATCGTGGAGATGGCGCTTAAATTTGGGATCCGGATGCTGTCTTGGACCTACAACGATCCCGTGGTCTGGCAGGAGTTCGTGGTCGACACCGCCCGCCTGGCCCGAAAACACGGCATCAAGAACCTCTACAAGTCCGCCTTTTACATTTCCTCCGAAGGAATCGAGGAGCTCATCGAGGTGATGGACATCTTCAGCATTTCTCTTAAGTCCATGGACCCCGACTACTACGTGAGATTTACGGGAGGCAAACTGCAGCCGGTTCTTGACGGGATCAAGCAGGTCTATAAGTCCGGTCGGCATCTGGAGGTTTCCAATCTCATGGTCACTGGCCGCAACGACAATCTCAGCGAGGCGGCCAAGGTCGCGCGATGGATGCTCGAGCATACGGACGACACGGTGCCCCTGCACTATGTCCGCTTCCATCCGGACTTCAAGTACACGCACGTGGGCCGGACGCCGATCCCGCTCCTGGAAGAGGCCTGCGTGCAGGCCAAGAAAATGGGGATGAAGCATGTCTACATGGGCAACGTGCTGGAGGGTTACGAGTGGCTCAACACCCGCTGCGAATGCGGCGGATTGCTGGTGAGTCGCATCGGGCTGACCGCGGACTCCTTCCTGGACGAGCAGAGCCGTTGCCCCAAATGCCGCAAGGTTTCTCCCATCAAGCTTCTGCCCGCTCGGAAGAAAGGGGATGAGTTCGACGGAGTCGAGTCCAAGAGCATGCCCTATTCCAAGTTCATCGAGCATGTCTGGGAGCTGGACAAGATCAATATTCACGTCGAATCCATGGACGGGGGCGTGATTTATTCCCAGGGGATCGACGGCTCGGGCCATGCGGTCAATGGGTATCGCAAGTTTTTCAGCGGACGCTTCATGGTCTCCCGGGTGGGGAGCACGGAGAACCGCATCCAGCTCTATTATAAGGACACGCCTCCCAAGGTCCTGGCCTTGATGGATCGCGCCAACTTCCCGGTCGAATGAGCGCGCAAGAAGGTGGGGAGGGCCTCAAGAAGGAGACCCTGTTGGTCCGCGCCAAGATGCGTTTTGCGGACGCGGACCCGATCTCCACCCCCATATTCCAGACCTCCGCCTTCCGCTCCGGGGACCCGTATTTCTACACCCGCAACACCAATCCTAATTTCCAGGAGGTCGAGGATCTCTTCAACCGCCTGGACCACGGCGCCGGCGCGGTTCTATACGCCTCCGGGATGGGCGCGATCGACGCCGTTCTCGGGCTTTTACAGCCCGGGGATAAGCTCCTGGTCCATTCTTTGATCTACGGCTGTTCCTACCGGTTCCTCAGCGATCACGCGGAGCGTTTAAAGTTGCGCATCGAGTTTCTCGACCTCTCCGACTCCAAGGCGCTGGCCAAGGTTCTGGATGCCCGGACCAAGATGGTGTTTTTTGAAACCCCGACCAATCCATTTCTCAGGACCATCAACATCCGCCAAATCGCTTCGGTCGCCAAGAAAAAAAATCCCGCATGCTGGGTGGTGGTGGACAATACCTGGGCCACGCCGCTTTTCCAGAACCCTCTGGAATTGGGGGCCGATGTGGCGGTTTACAGCTGCTCCAAGTTCTTCTCAGGCCATAGCGATCTTATCCTGGGAGTGGCGATCGCGCGCGACAGGGAAGTCGTGGAATCCTTGCGCAAGAAACGTTTCTATTCGGGGGCGGTGCCGGATCCGTTCGCCGCCTGGCTGCTTCGCCGCAGCCTTCAGACCCTCGATGTGCGGCTGCAGCGGCATGTGGAAAATACCCGAAGGGTCCTGAAATTCCTTGGCGGCCATCCCGCGGTCAAATCAATCTGCTTCCCCGACGTGGACGGCAAGCAGCTCAGGGACTACGGCGGCATGCTTTTTTTTAATCTGGCGGATGATCCGGAAGGAGCCAAGGCCGATCGCTTCGCGGGCGCGCTGCGTCTTTTCGATCGAGGGACCTCCTTGGCCAGCGTGGGTTCAGCCGTGGCTGTTCCCTACACCGGCAGCCACCTCTCGATGACGGAAGTGGAAAAAGCCCGCATCGGCCTGGACCGCTCCTTGATACGTCTTTCCATCGGCATCGAGTCGGGGGATGATCTGATCGCCGACATCAATTCGGCCATCGCTCAAGCCCAGAAAAAGAGGCGCTCAAAGGTATAAACCGAAGCCGATCAAGAACATCTTCCAGCGATCCCAGAGCGTCGCTTGGTCCGCGGACCAGGCAAACACATGAAGAAGGGCGTAAAACTGGATCGTGACGACCGCGCAAGCGATATCCCATGCGAAGGTCCTGCGGGTCCAGGTTTCTCTCTTGGCGCGCCGGCCCATCTGGTAGAAGTAAGTTGCCGTAATCCCCGCCGACAGAAGCACGAAATAAGGCCAACGCCGATTGAAGTGGGTCAGGTTCTCAAACGAGAGGCCGGCATAAAGGACGCGCTCGCAGGCATGGCCCCAGACCAGGTTGCCCACCCCGGCCGCGGCGAAGATGGCCGCCGCAATCCGGAGTTTGACCGGCCAGTGGGCCAAACGAAAAAATACCGGATAATAGAAGGCAGAGACCAAGAACTGACGATAGTGGAAAGTGTAGCGGCGCCACAGCGTTAGAAGGTCGGTTGAGGCGAGCCAGAGATTGAAATGGGCCGCCATCCGGAAGCCGCAGATCCGCCATACCCCGATCTTAAAATGAGCCACACCGGCCCAAAAAAAAGTCCATTTCAACAGATGCAGGAAACTGGTGAGCAGAACGGAGGCCGTGATCAGGCTGCCGCCCTGGGCATAATGTTTGGACATGGCGCGGATGTCGGCACTGAAGGCGTCTATCCCCAATGAACCGGCCAAATCCACCAGCCTGGAGGTGAACCAGTCGCCGAGCGCCATGAAAACAAGACCCACCAGCATCAGCTTCACGCCGCTCAAGGCAATCCTATTTTTATCCTCGGCCAGGAACGCGCTTTCGGTATAAGCATAACCTTGGGACTCGATGGCGGTAAACCAATTCGTCAGCATGCCGGGGCAGAGGAAATGCGCCAGATAGCCTTGCAACGGCAGGTTCCGGGGCACCCATCCGTTCTCATAATCCACCTGGTAGAGGATAAGCCTCATCCAATGAGCCAGGAACAGCAGCAACCCCAACGATGGGAAGCCCTCGGTCCCGAGCAGACCGCAGAGGCTGCTTCCCACAACGAATGTGATCAGGATCGAATGGGCCGCTCCTGCCCTGACAAGCGGCCCTAAGCGGGGTCTTTCCAACCCCGGTCGAATCCATACATAGAGAAAAAAACCGACGGCGGGAAGGACAACCAAAAGGGCGGGTAAAGCCAGCCCCTCGCCAAGGGCCAGGCCCAACAGCAGCCCAGGCATCGCCGCGAGCCAGGGCCGGTCCCGCTTATCGGGGTGGAAAACGAGATAGGTGGTCAAGTGCGCGGCCAGGAAATAAGCAAGGCTTCGCCAGCCATACAATACCGCCACCATCACGAGCGTCCAGAATGAAAGCGCATCCCGCTTGTACCGGACCGGCAGAAAATACGACCAAAGAAAAGCAGCCGTCAGCAGGAGATAATAGGCCAACATCTCCTCGTCGTTATTCCCGAATTCGTGAGCCCGGTTCATCCAGAGGCTTGACTGAACATTTTGCCCCTTGTCAAAAATATCGGCCCATTCAAGCCCCGCCTTTTGGCAGAGCTGCGCCGGCAAGGGGAGGCCTAAGAGAGCGCCGGCGTGCGTGAACAGATAGGCGTAGAGAGCCAGAACGCCCAGCACCGCCAATACAACGCTGACACGGTGCTGGTCATGAGACAGCCGCCGCTGTTCGTCGATCAACTCGGGACGAGGCGGTAGTCCCAACATTCCTCAGCCCTTGCCGTCCGGGCTCTGGAGGCGGGAGAATACCAGCTCGGTCAAGGCTTCTATGTTCTTGAAGCTCGACCCATTGATATCGGATCCGGTGAACTTGGCGCCGAAGCTGCGCTCAAGAAACAGCACCGTCTCGACGATCGCCAAAGAATCCAGGAACCACTCTTCGAGAAGGTTCGTGGTGTTGGTCAGGGCCATTCCTTGACGGCGGTGATCCCTTTCGAAATAGTCCTTGAGCCGAAGGGCGATTTGCTCGCGATCCATTGGAATCAACGCAAACCTTTTACCATTTTTTTAACATTTCCCCAAAGATAAGCATTGCAAATTTACCGCAGTCCTGCTACACTCAGCGGTATCAAGGCCGTGTGAGCGGACTCAAGGAGACGATGCCATGAACCCGAGAAAAATATTGTCGCTGGCGCTGGTCTCCGCGAGTTGGACTCTGTTGGTTTTCTTCGTCAACTGGCTGGAAATCAAATCCGAGTTCCGGGACGAGGCATTCCGCAGTTCCCCCGTCGCGCTCAGTCTTTCAGAGCCGTTCCTGTCCGGCGAGGCCTTCGCTCAGGGCGGCAAGGATGTCGGCGGCGGCAAGGATGTCGGCGGCGGCAAGGACGTCGGCGGCGGCAAGGACG
>CAYHNV010000054.1:4971-13204 GCA_964358065.1 uncultured Elusimicrobia bacterium
ACGTCGGCGGCGGCAAGGACGTCGGCGGCGGCAAGGACGTCGGCGGCGGCAAGGAAGGCACCATGACGGCTAGCAGCGTCGTGGCTGGTGGCGGCGAGAAAGCCACCTACAGTTCAGCGCTCAACGAGGGGTCTATGAACGAGGCCCGCGGAAACATGCAGGCAGCGCTCGATAACTACAAGAAGGCTCTTAATTTCCTGAAGACCGATAATATCTCGAATACCAAGCAACAGGGACAGATTAACTTCGTCACGGAAAAGATCAAGCGCGTCCAACGGAAGCTGTAGATTCCAGCCGGTAGTAGGCGTGCGCCTCAGCGGCGCTCGACGACCAGCGCCCCGCCCATGCCGCCTCCCGCGCACGCCGCCAGCATCCCGTAGCGGCCTTTCGTCCGGCGCAGGGAGTGGACGAGGTTCAACATCAGGCGCCCGCCGGTGGCCCCCAACGGGTGGCCGATCGCGATCGAGCCGCCGTTCGGGTTCAGGGCTCCTGACTCGTTCTTGGCTTGCCAATCGTGTCCGAACTTCTCCTTGCCGACCTTGAAGATGGACAGGATTGTCGCCGCGAAAGGCTCGTGCAGTTCGATCGCGTCCAAGGCGTCAAAGGAGACGCCGGCACGCTGAAGCGCCAGGGGTGCCGCCAGCGCGGGAGAGATCCCCATGTGCGCGGGATTGTTGCCCACGAAGCCCCAGCCCTTGATCTCGGCTAAGACCTCCAGGCCCAAGGCTTTCGCCTTCTCGGCGGTCGTGACGATCAAGATCGCGGCTCCGTCAGAACGGCCGCAGGAATTGAACAGCGTCACGCTGCCCTTCGCGCCTTCCTGGTAGGTCTTGCCTTCGATAAACCGCCCGAAGTCGCGGTAGAAATCCTTGATCGAGTAGGCGGAGTTGTCGAAGAGGACCGGGGCCTTGGCGAACATCTGGGGCTTGGCGACCAGTGCGGCGCGCAGGTGCGGGTACTCATCCTTCTCCAGGACGACCGCGCCGTTGTGGGAGACGGGGACGACATGGCTGTCATAGAATCCCGACTTCCAGGCTTCGAGAGAGCGGCGGAAGCTCTCGCCGGCGTAAGCGTCCTGTTCGGCGCGGCCGATATCGTACATCTGCGCGCAGACCTCGGCCGTGCCGGCCATGTTTATCTTCATGACCGGGTCGTTGAGACCCTGCTCGATCGCGTCGACGACGGATACTCCGGGGGTGGTCAACAGCTCCCCCCACTTCGCCTTGACCACATCCAGCGAGCGCAGGGCCTTGGCCGCGCGGTTGCCGTCGATGGAATAGGGGATGCCGGACATGACCTCGACGCCGCCGGCCAGGTAGAGCTCTCCCTCTCCAGCCATGATGAATCGGCAGGCCGATGCGACGGATTCGATCGACGAGATGCAGTTGTTCTGGAAGGTCACGGCCTGGGTCGTCTCCGGCAGGCCCGCCTTGAGCACGGCGACGCGCGCGATGTTCGGAGCCGAGAAGCTCTGAGCGACCCAGCCGACCAGCAGTCCGTCGACGGCTTCGGACGGGAGCTTGGAGCGCGAGAGGGTCGCTTGAACCGCGTTGACCAGGAGGTCCGCAGGCGGGATGTCCGTCAGGGAGCTGGCGAAGTGCCCGATGGCCGTGCGTGCGCCGCCGGCAACGACAAGAGTCTTGGATTGAGATTTCATAAGGCCTCCAGGCCCCCGGCGGGGGTATCGTGACAAATATATATAATCCGCAGACGTGAAGAATCTGGTCTTCGTCGGCAGCCATCTGGGCTATCCCATGGATCGGACCCCCTTGGGCGGCGGAGCGATGGTCGGACTTCAGTTGATCCGGCACTGGAAGCCGGGCTCGACCTGGCGGCTCATCGTCCTGGGTTCCGGGCCGCGGACGCCGGCTGAGGGCGTGGAGTATGTGCGCTTGGCCGGCCAGGACGGCGGTATCGTGGATTTCAGCGAGCTCCGCTACGCCCGCTTCTGCCGTGAGTTCGAAGCGGCGAGCACGGAGTGGATCCTATCTCACCGCGAAGAGCTGAAGCCCGCGCAGACCGCCATCGTCGTCAACGACATCTCCGAAGGCCCGACCATAGGCGAACTGACGCGCGCGGGCTATCGCATCCTCTCCATCTGGCACGTGGACGTGGTGGATTATTTCAATAGGCTCTACCTGCGCCGCTTTCTGGCTCCCGAGAAGCTTGCTCGTATCTACGAGCGCTTGCGCGCGCTCGGCGTGGACTGGGTCCTGCCCGATGCGCTCAAGCTTGTCTTCGACAAACAGCGCGAGACGGTCGTCTACTCCCGGCGTATGGTGGTGCCCTCCACGGCAATGGCCGAGACGATCGTGCGCTGCTACGGCGACATCGTGGCGGAAGCTGAACTGCGGCGCCGCATCGCGATAGTCCCTTGGGGGGTCTGGGCCGCGGAGGTGACGCCCGCCGAGGAGAATCGCGCCGCGGAACTGCGCGACTATCACCAGATCGGTCCGGATACGTTCGTCTTGATGACGCTCTCTCGCATCTCGCCGGAGAAGGGTATCCATCTCCTTCTGGAAGCCCTGAGACTGCTGGAGGTCAACGGGGTCCTTGCCGGCAAGGATGTCAAGCTTTTCATCTGCGGTGAGCCGGCCTTTATGATGGGACAGTCATATCACAAGAAGGTGCGGCTGGCCGCCGCTCGGCTCAAGAAGGTCCAGGTTATCTTTCCGGGCTATCTCGACGCCGAGGCCAAGCGGAGCTATTTCCGGCTGCCCGATCTGTTCGTCTCGCCCTCGATCCACGAGAGCTATGGCCTGAACGTCGTCGAGGCCATGCACGCGGGCCTGCCGATCCTGGCCAGCGACCACTACGGCGTGCGCGACACGCTCCCCGCGGAGGCGGGACGTCTGGTGCATTATCCAAGCCCCAAGAAGGCCCCGCCGCTTTTGGCCGCGGCCTTGATCGAGATGATGTCCGATCGCGCGCGCCTTAAAAAGATGGGTGAAGCCGCCCGCGCGGAGGCCTCGGCCATGCCCTTCTCGGACGCCGCCGAAGCCGTGCGCGCGGCCGCCCTGGGGATGCTCGAATGAGGCCGGGATTGAAGGTGGGGCTCACCGTGGACATGCCCGCGCGGGTCGAGAAGCACATGAAGCCCCACCTTCAGGGGCAGGTGCGCCACCCGCTTTACGCGACCTGGGCGATGGTCTATCATATGGAGACGGTCTCGCGCATGCTGCTGGCCCCATATCTCGAGGCCGACGAGGAGGCCGTGGGCGGTGGAGTGCTGGTCAAGCACCTGCGTCCCGCTCGCGTCGGCGCCCCCCTGCATGTGGTTGCCAGGCTGGTGCGCGCGCGCGGCAGCCGCGTTTACACGCGCACCGAGGTGCACAGCCGTGGGCGCAAGCTCGGCGAGGGCTCGGTCCTGCAGGTCGTGCTGACGCGCTCGCGTTTCGCCAAGCTCCTGCGGGAGGCCCGCTGAATGGAGGATTTCGATGGCATCGCGTGAAGCCGTGGTCGTCGCCGCCGTGCGCACGCCCGTGGGGCGTCTGGGTGGGGGGCTTGCGTCCATCCGCGCCGACGACCTGGCCGCCTTCGCGATCTTCTCTCTCCTTAAGAAGGCCCCTGGTCTCGATCCTCAAGAAGTCGCCGATGTGTACTTCGGCTGCGCCAACCAGGCCGGCGAGGACAACCGCAACGTCGCGCGGATGGCTCTTCTTTTAGCCGGGCTGCCGCAATCGGTGCCGGGATGCACGGTGAACCGACTCTGCGCTTCGGGCCTGGAGGCGATCAATGCGGCGGCGCGCGGGATTTTAGCCGGAGAGGGAGATGTCTATGTCGCGGGGGGAGTGGAGAGCATGAGCCGCGCGCCCTACTCGCTTGCAAAGGCGGAGGCGGGTTACTCTTTCGGGAACCTGACGGCCTACGATACGGCTTTGGGCTGGCGGTATCCGAATCCGCGGCTGGCGGAGATGTTCCCGCTCGAGGGGATGGGCGAGACGGCCGAGAACGTGGCGGAACGGTGGAAGATCTCGCGTTCGGACCAGGACGCGTTCGCTCTACAGAGCCATCACCGGGCGGCGATGGCGCGCGACTCGGTCTTCACGGAAGAGATCATCCCCGTGCCGATTCCGCAGAAGAAGGGCAATCCTATTAAATTCTCACAGGACGAGACGATCCGGTCGGACACAAGTTTGGAGAAGCTCTCCACGTTGAAGGCGGCTTTCCGGAAGGATGGCACCGTCACGGCCGGGAATTCATCCACTCTCAATGACGGCGCTTCCGCCATCCTCGTGATGGAGGCCAAGAAGGCGGCTTCTCTGGGTCTGAAGCCGTTCGCGCGTTGGGCGGGTTCGGCGGCGGCGGGCGTGGATCCGCGCTTCATGGGGATCGGGCCGGTGCCGGCCAGTCATAAAGTTTTAAGCCGCCTCGAATGGAAGGCCTCGGAGCTCGACTTGGTCGAGATCAACGAGGCTTTTGCCGCTCAATCTTTGGCCTGTCAGAGAGAATTGGGGCTCGACTTGGGGCGCTTGAACGTGAACGGCGGCGGGATCGCTCTGGGGCATCCGCTGGGTTCTTCCGGCTGCCGGATCGTGGTGACCCTGCTTCATGAGATGCGCAGGCGCAAGGCGAAGAGGGGGCTGTCCGCACTCTGCATCGGGGTGGGGCAGGGGCTGGCGACGGCCTGGGAAGGCGTCTAGGTCGATGATTGTCGTCACCCGGGATCCTGCTTGGGGGCGGTTGCTGGAGTCGCTCTGCGTACGCGGGGGGTGGGACTTTGAGTCGTGTCGCGACCTCTCCGCTTTGGGCAAGGCTTCACGGGAGCGGGGGCTGGTCATCGTGGACGGAGCCTTGTTCGCGGGGGGGCACGCGCGCGGGGTCGTCGGGCTGAGAGCGCGCTTCGCTTCGGCCTCGTTTGTTTTAGCATTGAGCGCATCGGAGATGTCGCCGGGGTCGATGACGGAGGCGCTCGTCTCGGGCGTTGATGAGGTCGTGGGCAAGGGCTGGGCCGAAGCGAAGATCTTCGCGCTGCTGTCCGTGCTGCGTGACCGAGCGCTGGCGGCCGAGGTCCGGGCCAGCTCCGACGGGAGGCTCAAAGCCGAGAAGCGCTCTCGTCGGGCGTTTGTCCTGGCGCGAGGGCGCTGGAAGGATCTGGGGCTGCCTCCGGCGGAGTTCGCGCTGCTCTGGCGGTTGCTGAAGTGCGAGACTCGGGCGGTCTCGCGGGAAGAACTGCTGGCGGCGCTCCGGGCGGCGCTCAATAGGGATTTCGAAGCGGAGACGGTGGCGCGGCGGGCGCTGTCTTTGCGCAAAGCGCTCTCCTGCTGGGGCGGGCGTCTTGAGAGCGTGCGCGGCGGCTTCTACCGGCTGGTCGGGCCTTAGCGCAGGGCGACGGGGACCGGCGCGTTGGCGTCGTTGAGAATGGCGTTGAAGCGCTGTTCCCGCCTCTTTTTCCAGTTGCCTTTGTGATAGCCGTAGGACGCCAGGATCGGCAGGGCCAGCGTGGCCTCGGAGAAAACCATCTGCTCGTACACCGTGTCCACCTTGCCCCAGGAGCAGGCTTCGCGCAGAGTCGAGCCTGAGAGCGCGCCGTCGCGCTCGTCGGCCACCGTGATCTGGATCGCGTACTTGTGCATTTTCGGATCGTGGCCGATCATCTCGGCGCCCACCGTCACGTCCTGCGCGAAGTTCTTGGGCACCCCGCCGCCGATCATCAGAAGGCCCGTGTCCTGCGTCGCCAGCTTGATGCGCACCAGCTCCCGGAAATCCTTCGCCGAGTCGATCGAGGCGTGCGAGTCGGGGTTGTGCCACTGGTGATGAAGGAAGCCGAAGCCGGCCGAGCAATCGGAGAAGGCGGGCACGAAGATCGGCACGCCTTTTTTGAAGGCCGAGAGGACGATCGAGTCCTTCACCTTGCACTTCTTGACCAGGTACTTGCCCAGCTCCTCAATGATCTCGCGCGAGGAGTACGGCCTGGGCTTCAGATTGCCGATGATCTCGGAAATCGTGTTGTCGCACCGGCCTAGCTCGTCCTCGTCGATGAAGGTGTCGTAGATGCGGTCCACGCGCGCGCCGCGCAGGGCCTTGTCGTCGGCCCACTTCGTGCCCTTGTAGTGCTTGAAGCCGAGAGCCTCGAAGAAATCCTGGTCCACGATGTTGGCGCCGGTCGAGACGATGGCGTCGACCATGTTGCTTTCAAGCATCTGCCAGACGACCTTCTTGAGTCCGGCCGAGAAGAGCGAGCCCGCCAGGCAGAGGATCACGCTGCAATCTTTGTCGGCGAGCATCCTGTCATAGATGTCGCTGGCGCGCGCGAGGTCGCGCGCGGAGTAGGCCATCTTCGAAAAGGCCTCGACGAGAGGCCGGGTGTCATTCTTGGTGATGTCAATGTGCTCGATGGTTTCTTTGAGCAGATCGGATTTCTTCGGGTTGGCCATAGGACGTTATTTTATAACATTAGCCGCATCATGGAGCATGCGCATAAGAGGAATGTTGCGATCGTTTTTTCCCTGTTGCTGGCTCTTCCGGCCTTGGCCAAAAAACCGCGCTCGCTGAACTATCGACTTCGCTCCAAGCCGGCCGCCGTTGAGACCGAGGCGGGAGAGTCGACGGCGACGGCCAAGGTCGAGTCCAGGACGGCGACGCTGCCGCCGGGGCGCTGGAAGATGGAGGTCCGCGCGGCCCTTGAGAAGCTCATCGCGGAGAGGGGGCGCAAGTCTCCGGGCTATGACGCCAAACGACCGCCCGTCGCCGTCATGCCTTGGAGCGACGCTGCCGTCTCCGGCGATCCCGCGGAGCTGGTCTTCCTGCGCCTTGTGACCGACGTCCGGTTCCAATTCAACGATTCTTTCTGGGAGATCATCCCGATCGCTTACGGGCGCCAGCCCGCGCGAGCGGCCTACGATCAGTTCGTCCAACTTTCCAGCAGCGTCTGGAAATCAGACCCCACCTACGACGCCTACCGCAAGAAAATGCTGTCAAGCTATCTCGAGCTCTGCAAGGGAGTGGGACGCAAGGAGTGCCGCTCCTATCTGTCTCGCCTCTGGGCCGGCTGGCGCGACGACGATGCCTACGATTTCTCCCGGCGGACCCTGGAGAGAGAGAAGAACTCCGACGTGACCCAAGAGGTCGTGCGCGGCGAGCCCGAGGACCGCGCGCCCCTGAGCCTGCGGCGCGGCCTGCGCCTGATTGCCGAGATGCGCGATCTGAGCGCGAAACTGCGGGACGAGGGATTCGACGTCTGGGTCATCGACGATGTCCCTCAGCCGGTGCTGGCGGCCTCCGCCGTGGACTATCACCTGGACCCTTCGCGCGTCTACGGCGTGCACAACTCGACCGATGGGCCGCGCATGGGGGCGGGCATCCTCAAGCCCGTCCCGACGCGGGGGGGGAAGGCCGAGGCGCTCCAGTCGCTGCTGGGCCGCCCCGCCGACCTCGTTTTCGGCCGTGACACGGCGGATTTCGAGCTGCTGTCCCATGGAGACGGCCTGCGCATCGTCTTCGACCGGGATGAGGAACTTGTCCGGCGCGCCGCCGAGCGCGGCTGGCTGGTCCAGCCCTCGTTCGCGCGTTGACAGCCCTGTTGTCCATGCGCTAAAGTCACGGTCCACCGAGAAGGAGGTCGTTGACCATGTCCCAGAAGCCTCATCAGGAGTTCGAAGTCGGAGATCTCTTCGTCACCGATATCGCGCTGACGCTCAAGCTCCTCCCCAGCCGCAAGAGCGCCACTCTTCCCATCCGCTGGTTCGCCAAGGACGGCGTCACCAACGTGCGCCGCGCCGCCAAGGACATCCAGCACCTCGTCGGCAAGCTCCAGGGCGCAAAGCTCACGGTGCGGGGACTGACGGTTGTGACCGACCGGGGCCAGGAGACCGATCTGGTCCGTACCCGTCTCATTGAGGCGGTGTCCATGGCCGGCTTCGAAGTCCTCCCATGAGCGGCCGCCTCGATGGCAAGGTCTGTCTCGTGACGGGTGCGGGTTCCGGCATGGGGCGCGCGGCGGTCGTGCGCGTAGCGCGGGGGGGCGCGCGCGTCGGGGGCGCCCATGTGGCTAAGGCCGCGGGCAAGGAGTCCGAAGCCCTCGCGCGCATGGAGCAACTGGCCACGCAGAACCCCCGCTCCATCCACCGCAACCAGGCGCTGCTGTGGAAGGCCCAGAGCCAGTTCGCGGAGCGGCAGTATGCGGATGCGCTGGCCACCCTGGCCGCGTTCCAGCCGGGGGAAGACCTCGCGCCCGAGCAACAGACCGCCTACCTGCGCACGCAGGCGCTGGCCACGTGGCAGGCCGGCAAGC
>CAYHNV010000055.1:0-13138 GCA_964358065.1 uncultured Elusimicrobia bacterium
GGGCCCGCGCTGCGCGGAGTGCGACTGGCATGCGAGCTGCGAGGGACCTTGGCGCGAGTACCCGGAGCTTTTCGGCTGGGACGAGTTCGTGCCGGTCAAGAGGGTTCCTTGAGGAGCGAGCGCCTTCTGGTCCTCGTCCTCACACGGCGTTGTGATCGCAATTGCGGTTATTGCCCGCAGGCCTTTGAGGACGCCGATATGGCGGAGGGCACGCTCGATGCGGCGCTGGAAGGCCTCCTGCCCCTCCTCGCCGAGCCCGCCCGCGTCAAGCTTTTCGGCGGCGAGCCCCTGCTGCGTCCGGACCTGGTGCGGCGCGCCTTGGTCCGGCTGGCCGAGCGCGCTCCCGGGACCGCGGTGGAACTTCCCACCCACGGCGGCGGCTTGCCGCGGGTGGCCGACCTCTTATCGCGCCGGCCGGAAGTGGAAATATTCGTCAGCCTCCCGGACCCTCTGGCGGCGCGCCTGCCGGGGGCTGTTCACAACTTCCTCCTCGCGCCCGGAGAGGCCCCGGCCGCCGCGGCCCGGCGCTTGGTCCGCGCGCGCCGCCTTGGTTTCACTCGTTTCAATTTCCTTCCCGCCTACTTCGTTCTCTGGACGCCGGCGCAGCTGAAGGGACTGGCCGCCGCCTTCTCGGCCCTGCGGCTGGTCCTGGGACGCTGGTCCGCCGCGGGCCGGCCGGCCGAGGTCGTCAACCTCGCGCGGCGCGGCTCGACGCCTCTCTACAACGACGGGCTGGTCGTCGACACCGACGGCGAGATCTATTCCTCCAACTTGGTTCTGGCCGACGCCGTGCGGTCCCGCCGGAAACTCTTGCGCCTGGGATGCGTGCATTGCCCGGGAAGGCTGGCCGCGATCCCTCCAGCTCAGGCCGAGCGCGTCCTGGCGGAGTCGTTTCCCCCGGACGTGCTGGCCTCCACGCGCGACGTCGACGCGGCGCTGACGGAGTTCTGCCGGACCTTCGTCGAGGTCCGGGGAGGAGCCGCATGACGGCGCCTCAGTTTGATTGCGTGGGGATTAGGCTCGTCGGCAAGGCCGTTTCCTTGGCCGGTCAGGCCCGCGCGGCGGACCGCCCCCTCTTTCGCAATTGCGCGGGGACGCCTCTCGGGCTCGATGATATCGCCGCGCGCCTTCGCGGGCTGCCGCTGGAAAAATGCGATGCGCACGCCATCCGGAGCATTTGGCGGAAATCCCTGCGGGCGCGCGGCCGCGAAACCTTGCGGCGGAAATTGTCGCTCTATGTCCACATCCCTTTCTGCCGGCAGCTGTGCGCCTATTGCGAGATCGAGCGGGCGCCGTTTGTCGGTGAAGCGCAGATCGACTCCTATCTGCGCCGCATCGACCGGCAGTTGAAGTTCTATCAGAGCGCCTTCTCGGGCGCGCGGGTCGATACGATATCGATCGGCGGGGGGATGCCCTCGCTCCTGTGCGAACGGCAGATGGAGCGGTTGGTTTCCGCAGTACGGCGCTCCTTCAAAATCAAGAAGGGCGCGATCATTTCATTCGAGTTTTCGCCGGACACCGTCACGCCTGGAAAGGTCGCCTGCCTGAAGCGTCTGGGGGTTACCCGTGTCAGCATGGGTTTCCAAACTCGGAGCCCCAAGCTGCTGAGGAAATTCGGGCGCGTCCTTCAGAACAGGGCGATGGTGGCTCGCGCCGTGGAGGTGATACGTCAGGCGGCCTTCCGGGATGGCTTCAATCTGGACCTTCTGGCGGGCCTGCAGGGCCAAGGGGTCCGGGAGGTCCTGCGCTCCTTCGAGGAGGTCGTGCGGTTGGGGGCGGATCAAGTCTCCGTAAATCTCCTGCATGGCACCGATCAATATGTGCGGCGGTTTTATGGCGGCGAGCGGGAGCGTTTCCATGCTGCGACATTGCGTTTCTTCCATCGTCTGGCCCAACGCCTGCCCGATTTGGCGCGAAGAATGGGATACGCGTTCCGGCCTTTATTCCATCGCCTTGCCCCTCACGTCATGGACTGCGAGTGGGATTTCGCGCGCGCCGATTCGCGCGGGAGGCCGGTCCCGCACTTTTTGGGTTGGACCGACAACGACGATTCCCGCCCGCCGCTTTCGAGACGGCTCGTGTTCGCTCTGGGGCCGACGACAGGTTCTCAGATCCCGGGGCGCATCGCGTACAACGAGGCGGTGATGCCCGGGGATCATTTCGATCCCGCCGCCCCCATCTATAGCTGCATCAGGCGGACTTCCGAGGAACAGCTTTTATGGGAGGTGCTGGCCCAACTGCAGGACAGCGCGCGCGTCCATGTGCCCAGGTTCCATCGGGAATTCGGGCGGGATCCCGTGGAGCTCCTGGGACCGCTGGCCCCGGCCCTGGAACAAAACGGCATGGCGCGGCGGGCGCGTGGTTTCTGGCGCTTGCGAGGCGGCGGAGGCGGGAAGCCGGCCTGCCTTTGCGTCGTGGCGGGTCCGGGCCCCTGGTCTTGGTTGGATGTCTCTCGTGATTTTCAATTCGAGATTCCCCTGCGCATCAAGGGGAGGCCGTTCATGCTGCGTTTGGAGCATGTGCGGCCGGAGAAAAGCTATCTTTGCCGGCACGGCATTTTCGGCGTGGAATTGTCTCCCGCGTCCACGGGTGAGGGCACGATCGATCGGTTGTTGTCCGCGGCCGCCCTCTGCGGACTCAGCCGGAACCTGAAGCAGGCCGGCGGCGAGGGCGCCGGGAGCTGCGTGGCGGAGAGCCTCATGTCTTTGCACAAGTTTTTAGCGCAGAAAACGCGCTCCACGCGCAGCATCAAAGTGGAAGCGCCCCGTCTGCATGTTCTGCCCGAACACGATGCGCGTTCCGACTACCGGCACACGGAAGTCAACGTCGCGCAGGACTGCTTGCAAGACCGCGGGGGGGGATATGGCCGGCTCTTCTGAAAGAGACAGGATCGTCTTGGTGGGGCGCAAGGCCGAGGGGGAATTCGGAAATTGTTTGGCGTTGGGATATCTTAAGACTTTTCTCGACGCGCAGCTCGATTTGTCGCGGCGCGTGGAGATCAGCCTGCTGGAATTCTCGCTGAACGAGAAGAGCCCGGAGGTCATGGCCGCGGAAATCCTGATGAAGTCTCCCCGCCTGGTCGGTTTTTCGTGCTACACATGGGACATCGACAGCTATTGCGCGGTGGCCGCATGCTTGAGAGCCTCGTGCCCGGATATCCGCATCGTGTTCGGAGGCCCTGAAGCCTCCGGCCGCTGCGAGGAATTCCTAAGGACACGCATCGCTGATTTCGTGGTTTGCGGGGAGGGCGAGGCGACGTTCGCGGAGCTCGTTCGATGCCTGCTCGATGGCGGTGATTATGCCGCTGTTCAAGGCTTGGCCTATGCGGGCGCCGCCGGTCCGGCGATCAATCCGATGAGGCCGCCGATCCCAAATATCGAGAGCATCCCAGATCCTTATTCGCAGGGAGTCGTGGCCCTCGAAGACGGCTACTCCGGGCCCATCCTTCTGCAAACATATCGCGGTTGTCTGTTCCACTGCGCCTATTGCAATTGGCCCATGATGGGGAGCGCTCTCCGCTATTTCCCCGTCGAGCGCGTTCTTTCTTCCGTTGAGCGGATATTGGACAGATGGCCCAACAGCCAGCTGCGCTTCATCGATGCCGATCTCTTCGTCCCCCGAGCCAGGGCCAAGAAGTTGTTCGGCGGCTTTCAAGAACTTGCGCAGGGCAAGCCGGCGACATGGGCTTTCAACATCAATGTGGCCAGCGCGGATGAGGAATTGGCTATTTTGTCGAATTGCGATCATTTCAAGTTCGGCATCGGCATCCAGAGCACGAATGCCGAAGTCCTGGCTTTGGTCAATCGTTCGCAGGACATCCCTGCGTTCGAAAGACGTTTGGCGATGTTCAAGGCATCGGCGCCCAAGGCCAAGATCGAACTCCAAGCCATCTATGGCCTGCCCGGGGACACTCTGGCGCAATACCGACGGACATTGGAATGGCTTCTGCGCCGGCAGATGAACGGCTTGGTGGCTCTGTATCCGCTCAGCGTGCTGCCTGGCACTGAGCTTCATCGGGAGGCGGTCCGATTGGGACTGAAGCATGACCAGCATTCACCCTTTCTGCTGCAATCTTCGCCCACGCTGTCCCCCGAGGATTTCCGGACCGCGAGCGTGCTGTCTTTCGAGACTCGAGTCCTGATGGATGATGCGGGCATACGCCAAGTGCTCGACCTTGCGGCCAATCACGATCCCGGCTGGTCCTACGTCGATTTCTTCGAGGCTCTCAGGGTTCGCCTTGCAGACTCCGGCATCATGTCTTTCGATGAGATCTATGCTCGATCTCCCGAGATCAGTAAGGTGAATTGGGTGCATTGGTGGAAGATCTATCGGGCTGTTTTGGAACAGCTCGAGGGGCAGCTCGACCCAGCTGAATTGAAGTCATTCCTTCGCGCCCATAAGGAGTGGCGTGTCGGAGCCGTGGAGGCGCGTTCAGACGAGCGCCTCCCCGAGCCGCGCACGGCCTATCTTCCCATGGGAGCGGGGTGCCCCAACGGCTGTTGCGAGTTGCGTCGCCCCCGGGCCAGCGACGGCTTGAGCAAGATCCTGTCTGCGGCCTCCCGGCGAGCGGGGAGGGTCGTGCTGGGCGGAGGCGACGCCCTGCTCGGCAAAGACCTGCCGCATCTCCTGGGGATTGCCCGCGTCCTGCGGATGCGCGACCTCTGGCTTTACACCACCGCGCGGCCGCTGGCCGGCGATAAGGCCTGCGCCAAGCTGCGCGAGGAGAGCGCCGTAAGGGGGATCGTGGTTCCCCTATTTTCTTGCGGCGAGAAGGAACACGATGCGCGGGTCCGAGTTTCCGGGGCCCTGCGTGAGACCCGGCTCGGCATGCTCCGCTGGAAGAAGTCCGGCGGGAGCCTGACGGCCTGGGCCTTTCTTGACCGATCCAACGTGCTTCGCCTCTCCGAATGGCTCGGCTGGATGGCGGAGCATGGGGTCTCGCAGGCGCTTTTTCTCTATCGAGGCTCTCCGCCCGGTTGGGGCGAGGTTCCGCTCTCTGATCTGCCGGCGATGAGATCGGCCGCCGCCGCGATACAGGATGTCCTCCCGGAGGTCGGCCGACGGGGCATCTCCATCTCGGTCTTCGGCATACCCGAGTGCCTCATCCCAAAGGAGAAGGTCCCCTCGCACGAACTGCGCGGCGTCTTCGACGAGGCGGTTCTCTCCTCGGGCGAATCCGAGGTCTTGACCCTGCGCCGCAGGAAGACGCTCAAGACGATGCCGCCGGCCTGCGCCTCCTGCCGGCGCAAGGACCGTTGCGAGGGAGTCTGGAAGGACTATCTCGAACGCCATGGCGGGGGGGAGTTCCATGACCGTTGACCCCCGGCCGCTCAACATGCTCGTCCTACTGACGCGCGCCTGTCCGCTGGCCTGTCGCTACTGCGCCATGGATCGCCGCCCGGGGGCGATGCGGCCGGAAGTCCTGCGCCGGGCGGCGGACCTCATCCTTGAGGAGGAGGGGCCCGTCGAACTGCAGTACTTCGGCGGGGAGCCCTTGCTGGAATACGATCTCCTGATCTCGGGCGTGGACTATGCGGCGCGGCAGGCCCGGCGTCGGGGCAAATCCCTGCGCCAGGTCGTGACCACCAGCGGCCTGCTCCTGACGCCCTCTCGGGCTCGAGAACTGGCGGGCAAGGGCTGTTCCTTCATCCTGAGTCTCGACGGCGACCGCGCGGTTTCGGCCCGGCAGAGGCCTCTGGCCAAAGCCGGGACCTACCCCTGGGAGCTGCTGCGGCGCAATCTTCGCGGGCTCCTGAGCGCGGGCGCCGACTTCTTCGTCAACCTCGTCGTCACGCCCGCTTCGGTCGGCAGGCTTGCCTCTTCGACCGCATCCCTGCTCAAGGAGGGGGTGCGTCGCCTGCAGTTCTCCTACGCCCTGGGAGTCGAGTGGGGCTGCGAAGGCGCGGCCGCGCTCGAGGAGTCGTTGGCTCGCGCCGACGCGCTCTGCGCGGAACGGGGAGTCGACGTGCTCAACCGGCGCGGCGGTCCGGAGCCCGTGCTCCTCGACGGCCAGATCGTGCTGGATGTCGACGGCACGCTCTCGGTGGGCTGTTGGACCGTGCTGGAGACGGTCTTCCCGGGACTGCGGGAGGCGTTCGGACGGGGGCCGGTGAGCCAGGCGCGGCGGCTGCCGGTGTTGGAGCGCTCCGCGCAGGAGCAGTTGCGGCGTCTCTTGGCCGCCGCGCGCACGCCCGCCGAGCGCGGGCTCATGCTGGACAACGTGGCGCTGGGCAGGCGCGTGGCGCGCTTCTGGACGCGGCGAGGAGCTGAGATCCGTGCCTGAGAGCCGCCTTGGAGAGACGACCGAGCGCGCGTTCCTGGCCGAGCACTTGGCCTGGAGTGGAGGCCGCCTGAGCGAGGTCTATCTCATGCTCACCATGGGGTGCAACCTTCGCTGCCGGGCTTGTTCGCTCTGGGGCGTGGGCGGCGCCTGCCACGACGCGGCCTATCTGATGAGGACTTCGAAGACGGTCCCCCTGGCGCGCATCATGGCCATGCTGGAGGCCGTGTCTCGGCGAGGCGTTGGTCAAGTGACACTGTCCGGCGGGGAGCCGCTCATGACGAGGCGCTGGAAGCCTCTGGCGCGAAAACTACGGGAACTGGGGATCAAGGCGGCCCTGACGACCAACGCGACCCTGCTGGAGCGCCATGCCGAGGACGTGGCGGAGCTTTTTGACCAAGTCAACGTTTCCGTCGCCGTTCCTCCGGATCTGCGCGAGAATCTGCGAGCCGGCCCCCCGGGACACTGGGAGGAGATGATCGCCGGCCTGCGCCGCCTCAACCGCCTGCGCCGCTCTTCCGGCCGGAAGCTGTGCCTCCGTCTGCTGTGCGAGGTCTTCGACTTCAACGCGTGCGTTCTTGATCGCGTTATCCAATCCCTGGAGGACGCCGGGGTCTGCTTCGACGAGGTGTTCATCCAGCACCTCATCTTCAACCGCTCCGAGACCTTGCGCGACCAGCAGCGCGTCCTGGCAACGGAGTTCGGGTCGAATATGGGACTCTGGCGAGGCTACGGCTATGCGCCGCGGGCGATGGATTTCAAGGCTTTCGACGCGGCTCTCGTCCGGGTGCGGCGGCGCTGGCCGCAGGCGGTCTTCAGCGTCGACCTGCGCGGTCACGAGGCCTTGCGGACCTACTATGAAGGCGACAGGACGACCCTGGGACGGGCTTGGTGCGCCGGGCCGTGGACCCAGGTCAATCTCTTGCCCAACGGCGAGGTCTGGAGCTGCCCCGACGTCAGCCTGGGGAGCATCGCCGAGCGCGGTTTCGACGAGATATGGGACGGGGCGGCGGCGCGGGCCCTGCGGCGGCGCGTGGCCCGGCGACTCCTGCCCGCCTGCCGAGGCTGTTTCTACTTCTATGGCGACGGACATTTCCCCCGGAGGCTGGCCGATGCCTGAGGGGATGCGTTCGCTCATGCTCATGACCACCTACGAGTGCCAGCTGCGATGCGCGTATTGCCAGGTCAGGCGCGGCCGCCGGCGCATGGACTTGGCCACGGCGCGGCGCGGCGTGGACTTGCTGCTCTCCTCCCGCGCCGAGAGGCTGCAGCTCAATTTCTTCGGTGGAGAACCTCTGCTCGCTTGGGACCTGCTGCGCGGGATCGTCGCGTACGCGGAGCGGCGGCGCGGCCTGCGTTCTCTCCGGTACAACCTGACCACCAACGGGCTTCTCTTGGATGCTCAAAAGATCGCCTTCTTCAAGGGCCTTGACAGCTACGTGCACCTGAGCCTTGATGGACCATGCGAGGCGAACGCCGCGCGCCTGCGGGGCGCAGGCGCCGGGGCGCAGGCGGTGATGGAGAATGCCCTGCGGGCGCTGGGGGACTCGGGCCTGCCCCATCACGTCAACGCGGTCGTCGATCCGGACCGCGCCGGCTCCTTTGACCGCGACCTGCTCGCCCTGGAGGGCTTGGGCGCCCGGCATATCCAGTTCGGCTATCGCGTCGGCGTCCTCTGGAGCCCTCGCGCCTCGCGCGAGCTGATCGCGGCGCTTGAACGCCATGAAGCCCATGGGCGCGCGCGACTCATCAACCTCGCCTCGGACAGCGAGCCCGTCATGCTCAGCCGTGAAGTCATCGTCGACGTTGACGGCGGGATTTATTGGGACGGGGCCGTCTTCCTGGAAGAGACGCTGCCGCTGGTCCGCCGGGCGCTCCGCCTGGGAAGCCTCGACGACATCCAAGACGTCGATGCGCTCGAGGGCGCCCCGCGCCGGCCTTATGAGCGCCTGCTGTCCGCTTATCCGCCCGACACGCCGGGCGGGCATGTCATACTCAACAACATCAAGCTGGGTCTTCTGCTCCAGCGTCACTGGCTGAAGCGGCGGCGGGCGGTCGTGCGATGATCACGGTTCCCCGACTCAACGATTACCCCTCGTTATGTTCCCTGATGGTCATGCTGACCCGCGCCTGCCAGCTCTCCTGCGTCTACTGCCGCTATGACAAGCGAAAACCCGCGATGAGCCGGGCGACTCTCAAGCGCGCGCTCGAGCTCCTCTTTCGCGCCGAGACCGAGGTCGTCCGGCTGCAGCTCTTCGGGGGAGAGCCCCTGCTTCGCTTTGATCTCGTCGAGGCGGCCGTTGAATGCGCCTTGAAGCTGTCCGCGAGGCACGGCAAGAAGCTTCGCCTGACCCTGACGACCAACGCCTTCCTCCTCGATGAGGACGTTTTGGACCGCCTCGCCGCCTGCGGGGCGGATTATCTGGTGAGCTTCGACGGCACGGACGTGACGCAGAGGGCCCAACGGCCGGCCGCGGCCGTTTCCAAGCGCTATCCCTACGAATCGCTTCTGCTGGCCGTTCGACTGCTGGTGCGGCGGGGGCCGGAATTCTTCGTCAACATGGTCACCCCTCCCGAACACGCCTCCCGAGCTGGGGAGAACGCAAGGTTCCTCATGGGGCTCGGAGTCGGACGGATCCGATTCTCATACCAGCTCGGCGCGATCTGGACCAGGGCCCAGGCCGCGTCCTATTTCGCCTCGGTCCAATCCGCGATCAAAGGCGCAAGAGGGCTCGAGGTCATCAATCCCCTCTGCTTGGACGAGCCCGACATCATGACCCCGACGCCGAAGGTCGACTGCGATGGCGCCATCTATATCGGCAGCGTGGTTCCCTCCTTGGAACTCGCCCTTCCCCGTCTTGTCCCGCTCACGCGCGTCGGCGACGTCAGGACGACGAAGGAGATGAACGATCTCAAGCGTGATCGCGCGCTCATGTGGAACTCGCTGCGCGACGCTTATCCTCGGGGATCGCCGCAGGCTCGGGCGGTGGACAGCTCGTTGAGAATGGGCCTGCTGTCGGACACTTTCTTCCGCCGCCTGGCGAGGGGAACGCCGATCGAACTGGGGGCGCGCGGGTCATGAATCTCATCACGGTGGGCACGACAGGTGGCCTGCCGAGGGTCTTGGAGGTCGCGAGCCCGAAGAATCCATGCAGGGGAACATGGCCCGGCCTGGGCCGCGCGCTGGAGCTTCTGCTCGCATGCGATGCGTCGCGTCTGCGCGTGGAACTGGAGGGGCCGTGGCCCCGGGGCGCGGACTCGTGGATAGCCCAACTGGAGGACGCCTGCGAGCGGGCGTTCAAAGCGGGCAAGGAGTTCGACTGCATCCTGCGAGGGGAGGGGGCTCTGTCGAATCGGGCCGCGCGGCGGCTGGCTCTGCTGGGCACGAAGGTCCTCTTGGAGACGAGGCTGGATGCTTCAGGCTTGGAGGGCCTTCGCCGCCGGCAGTCGCGGCTCGGCCGCATGCGCCTGCAGACGGTCGTCGAGGTCGCTCTGGGCCCGGAGGACATCCCCTTCCTGCGCGCCAGACTCCAGCGTCTGGAGGCCCTGTCTCCCGCCAACGTGCGCTTCACGACTCTGCCGGGCAAGCCCTGGGGGGCCGCCGCCTTCAGGGCCGTGCAAGGGCCTCTCTCCTTCTGGCTTGAAGGGCTCCTGCGCCGTGGAGGAGATCGGCCTCCCATCCTGGACATATTAAATTTCTTCGAAGAGGAGGGCCCCGAGCTTCTTGCTTCACGCCTCAGGCTCACGGAGGAGGCGACGGTGGCTTGGGCGACCGCGCTGCGTCATCGCGGTCTCTGGCCGGAATTGCTCCAATCCAGCCCCGCCGTGCCCTTGGGAGGCATCAGGACGTTCGACGCTCTTTGTCCCGACGCCGCCGAGAGGCAGGAGTTCGCGATGAAGGTCCTCCCGAAGGCGTCCCGGGAACTTTGGCACGACAATGTCGGCTTCGCCCTGCGCCTGAGGGATTTCTTCCAAAGGCCCTTCCGGGGATTTCGCGACAGGTCGGAGAATAAGACCCTGCGCCGCGGTCTTCTGGAGTCGGGGCTCATCGACCAGGCGCGATTTACGCGCCTGCGTCTTCCCGGAGTCCCAACCGCCTTTCTCTTCGTGAGGTCCGGCTGCCTGAGCGACTGCATCTTCTGCAAACGCAAGATCCCGGATCCCGGGCAGACCCCTGAAGAGATTACGGATTTTCTCAAGGACAATCTGCTCATCCGCCGCAGGAAGATCGCCCTCGTGGGCAACGAGCCTCTGCTCCATTCGCGCATACTCCAGGTCGTGAGGGCGTGTCGGCGCTACGGCTTCAAGGAGATCGAGATCATGACCTCCGGGATGATCCTTGCGGACATGGCCGTGGCCAAGGCGCTCAAGAAGGCGGGGGCGACGGGCTTCTCCATCCCCTTGTATTCCTCCGATCCGGGCGAGCATGACGTCATCACGGCTCACAAGGGGAGTTTCCAAGAGGCGGTCGCGGGCATCGAGAACCTGAGACGGCTCGGCGTGAAGGTCTTCGTGCACTCCAATCTCATGAGACAGAATATCCACGGCCTGGCGCGCCTGGAGAAGCTGGCCACGCGGGAATGGAAGGTCCCTTTCAGCATCTTGTGCCTGAGGCCGAAGGATCCCGACAGCATGAATCTTCCTTACCAGGCGGTCGATCCCTCGTATCGGGAGGTGTTGGACGCCGGGTTGAGGCTCAGCACGCTCGTCGGTTTCCCGGTCTGCATCCAGCGCCGGATACAGGGGGATGTCTCCCGCGACCCTAGGACCATGGCGGACGGCATCAAGCTGTATCTCCTGCACCAAAACTTCGTGAAGCCCGTTTCTTGCCGAAGCTGTCCCGATTCCCATCGCTGTTTGGGGACCTTCCGGGAGCATCTGGATCTGTATCCGGGGGACGGCGCCCTGCTCAAGCCATGAACAAGCCCCTGCGCGCCGTGCTGGTCGGCCTGCTGCCCAGAGATGAGAGGGCCAATTGCCTGGGCCTGGGCTACCTCAAGGCCTTCGCGGACGCGCGGCCCGACTTGACCGGCGGCGCCGAGGTCGACATCCTCGACCTTCCCAGCGACACGCAGGCCGAAGGGCTCCTCACGGACATCCTCCGCCGCCGGCCGCGGGTCGTGGGGTTCGTGCTCAACCTCTGCAACATCCCGCAGGTCCGCGCCGCGGCCCGCCTCCTGCGCGCGCGGGCTCCGGAGGTCTTCCTGATTCTGGGAGCCCAGGAGGCCAGCCTGCGGCCCGAGGCGCTCCTCGAAGAGATCGGCGCCGACGCGGTCGTGCTGGGCGAGGGAGAGGAAACCTTCGCTGAATTGCTGGGGGCCCTGCGGCGCTCGAGTCCCCTGGAAGAGGTCCGCGGCCTCGTCCTGCGCCGGGGAAAGAAGTTCACGACCACCGCGGCGCGACGGCCCATCCAAGACCTCTCCACGGTCCCCTCCGCCTATCTGAGCGGGATCTACCCGTGGAAGGCGGCCTCGAAGACGGAGTCGGTCCTGGAAACGAGCCGGGGCTGCCCTTACGACTGCGGCTTCTGCGCCTGGCCCAACGGGGTCAAGCCCCGGCATTTCCCGTTGGAGCGGGTCGGCGCGGAGATCGGCGCGATCCTGCGGCGCATCCCCACGGGCCTCATCCATTTCTCCGACCCCGACCTCTTCCTTTTCCCGGAGCGGGCGCGCGTCATCATCGCCTGCATCCGCGAGGCGGACCCCCAGCTGAGGTCGCGCTGGTGGTTCAATACCTATCTGGGGAACATGGATGACGAGCTGGCCGCGCTTTGCGACCATCCGGGGTTCATCATCGAGTGCGGAATACAGACCGTCAATCCCTCGGCGCTGAAGGCCGCCCGCCGCCGCTTCGACGCCGCCAAAGTCCGCCGGGGGTTCTCGGCGCTTCGGCGGCTTGCGCCGAAGGCGCGCGTCTGCCTCCAACTCATCCTGGGCCTGCCGGGCGACGATCTCAAGGGCTTCCTGACGAGTCTTGACTGGTGCTACGGCCTGGGGGCCGAGTTGATCCATGTCTTTCCGATGCAGCTCCTGCCCGGCACCGACTTCCATCGACGCCGCTCGGAGTACGGCGTGAAGGCAGATGCGCTTCCGCCTTACCTGATCAGCTCGACGGCGGCGTTTCCAGCTGAGGACCTGCGCCGCGCCCGCAGGATCGTCTATGCCCTCCAGCTCTTCCTGCGCCACCGCGTTTGCTGGGCGGCGCTGGAGAAAACACGGGGGCTGGGGCCTCTGCCGCTGAGGGCGGAGTCTTTGACGAGGCGCCTCTGTGCGCTCGGTGTCGACATGGAGGCCGCCTTTCGTCGCTGGGACGAGGCGGGCTCCCGGTATCTGACGCCTCTGACGATCGGGTCGGACCCCTGCTCATCCTCGTTGATCGAGGCGGCGGCTTGGGAGTGGGCGCGGTCGACGCCGGCGGAGGTTGCTTGAACCAAGAGGATGTGACAAGGCCGGAAGCATTCTTCAGGGATTGCGGAGGCCGGCTTGTCTCGGCCGTGGAGGTGTGCGAGTGGCTGTATCGGTTCCTGCCTCCCAAGAGGTTGACGGCGCGTCAAGTCGGCCGCATGTGGCGGCGGAGCGCTCATCTGATCAGGCAAGGCCTGCTGCCTGACCAAGTGCATGCGTATGTCTATATTCCCTTCTGTCATCGCTACTGCACCTATTGCAATCTATATGTCGTGCAGCTGCGGGATGCGGCCCAGTTGGAAGAATACGTGGACCGGCTTTTGAAACAGTTCGAGTTTTTCCGGCCTTATTTTTCCCGGCTTACTTTTCGGTCTCTTCTAGTCGGCGGCGGGACCCCCGCGCTTTTGACTCCGGGACAGATTCATCGGTTGTTTTCGTCGTTTCGCTCCTCTTT
>CAYHNV010000056.1:0-13127 GCA_964358065.1 uncultured Elusimicrobia bacterium
AAGCCATCGTCGCCGAGATCGAAGCCGAGCAAGCGCTGGTCGCCGCCAACCGCGACCTAATCGTCCGATTCGAGAAGAAAATCCAGACCACCCTCGCCCGCGTTTGGGGCGAGGGTGAGCCCGCCGCCTCGCCGGCTGTTGGTATATGTGAAGCCAAAGCGAGTTAAAACGCGCCGAACAAAGCCAAAGGGTGATTGCGTCATTCCACCTGCGATCCCACATGACGCATTGCCGGGATTGATGTTCAAGCGTGACGATGAAGAGACGCAGGAAATATGCAGTTATGTCGAGTGGCAGGCGCGCGGCAAGGAGACAGTCCGCCACGCAGAAAAAATTACAACTGAGCATGCGGCAGGACAGAAGTACGAAGCGTGGGATGTCCACACCGATAAAGAGCGCTGGTGGGTGATCACGCCACCAAGTAACCTGTATGCCCAGAGGCTGTTCCCAAGTCTCGACTACACCATTTCTTTTCATATCGGACTGATGGCGAGGATGATGTCACGACGTGAATCCGGGGTGCCTGGCGCCGAACAGGCATTCGTGCGTGTTGCGTGGCGGAGATGGGAGCAAGCGGCTCAAGCATTAGATGAGGCGGTTGAGGCTGAAGAATTTCAATCGGTTGGAATGCGGTGCCGGGAGTCTCTCCTCTCTATGGTCAAAAGCATGGCGCGTCCAGAGATGGTGCCTGCTGGACATGAGAAGCCGAAAGGCGCTGATGTGGTTCATTGGTGCGAGTTGATCGCTGATCGTATCGCATCGGGCGCTCGTGGCGACAAGGTCAGGAAATATCTCAAGACCACGAGTGAGTCGGGCTGGCAGCTCATTCAGAATTTGACTCATTCGAATAATGCTACGCGAGCCGATGGAGAAATAGCCATCTCGGTGACTCAGCACATACTTACGACCTTCGGCAGTGCGCTCTTTCGACAGCATCATGGTATTCCAGATCGCTGCCCAGACTGCGGTTCGTACAAAATCGGATTGCGGCGGCGTGTCAAGGCGAAAGCCACAACGGCGGCAGTTCCCGCATGCCAGGCTTGTGGATGGATGACTCCAATCGCCGCAGGACTGACGAAATGAACGACCAAAACCGCTTTCTCCTTTACACCGCGCCGAACGGAGCGGTGAAGGTGGACGTATTCTTCAAGGACGAGACGGTCTGGCTGACGCAGAAAGCGTTGTCCGAGCTCTTCGGAGTCAAGGTCCCAGCCATCAACAAGCACCTGAAGAACATCTTCGATTCCGGCGAGCTGAGGGAGTCTTCAGTTATTTCCATTTTGGAAACAACTGCCGCCGATGGCAAAAACTACCAGACGCGCTACTACAACCTCGATGCCATCATCGCGGTTGGCTACCGGGTGAACAGCTTCCAGGCTACGCAGTTCCGCATCTGGGCGACGCAGACGTTGCGCGAGTTCATCATTAAGGGATTCGTGATGGACGATGAACGCTTAAAGCAAGGCAAGAGGGTCTTCGGTAAGGATTACTTCGACGAACTGCTGGAGCGCATCCGGGAAATTCGCGCCAGCGAGCGGCGCTTTTACCAGAAGATCACTGACATCTACGCTCTTTCGCTAGACTACAGCGCGTCCGCGCCCCTGACCAAGGAGTTCTTTGCCACCGTGCAGAACAAGCTGCACTGGGCGATCACGGGGCAGACAGCGGCAGAACTCATCTACACCGCCGCCGATGCGACCAAGATTTACATGGGCTTGACGACATGGAAGCATGCGCCGAGCGGTAAGGTTCTGAAGTCTGATGTCGCGGTAGCCAAGAACTACCTGAACGAAGCGCATGTGAAGGAGTTAAACCGCATCGTTTCCGCCTACCTCGACTTGGCGGAGAACCGAGCCGAACGTGGCATCCCGACGAAGATGTCAGACTGGGTGGTGTTCTTGCACAGTTTTCTGGAACTGTCGAACTATCCGATTCTGCAAGACAAGGGCAAAGTGAGCGCGCTGGAAGCCAAGCTCAAAGCCGAAGGGGAATATGAGGTTTATCGCCAGCGGCAGGACATGGAGTATCTCTCGGACTTCGACCGGGAGATCAAGCGCATCGAGGGCAAGAAACCGGAGAAGTAGTTGGCCTTCCGCTGAATCGAAGAAAGAACTGTACCGTGGAGCACGAATGCTGGGGCTGCTCTAATCGACATAGCGCCTGAACTTAACCGACGAGCCTGAATCTCGATTTGCTAGATTCTGACGCTCCTCCGCCGAGTATCCCATGCTCAACGAGGTGATTTATTACTATCCTCTGTCAGAGGTCGAGAAGATATTCGTCCACGCCCTTAAGAGTTGATCGTTGAAACGGCTCGAGGCGGTTTTCCTTGTCCTGGGCGCGCTGGTCCTCGCCGCACTTCTGCGGCATTACGGCTTGAGCGAGACCCTGGACGCGCTTCGGCCGTTGGGACCTTGGCTGCCGCTGCTCTTCGCCCTGGAGGGGGTCGGCAAGGCGTTTAATGCGTGGGCGCTTCAGGCGGTCATGCCCCCGACCCGCAAGGCCGACCTCGGTTTCGGCGCCGTGTTCGACGCCACCTTGCAGGCGGACGCCGTCAACTGCCTTCTGCCGACGGCTTCCCTGGGGGGCAACGCTCTTTTGATTCGCCGCCTGGGCAAGTCGGCGGGGACGTCGGAGGCGACGGCGGCGGTGACCACGGCCAACACCGCCCAGACCATCGCCCAGTTCCTCTTCGTCCTGGCCGGGACGGCTCTCGCCGCCGGCTCCTTCGCGCCGTCGCGCGAACTGAGCCTGGGATTGACGGCGACGGCCGCCGTGAGCGTGATCGTCATCGGCCTCTCGTTTGCCGTTCAATTAGGAGGCCCGTTCGGCGTCGCGCACGCCGTCATGAAGCGGCTCGGTCTGCGCCTGCCCTATCTGCTCGAGCGGGAGACGAAGATCGCGGCCTTGGACGCGCGACTGCGCGGGTTCCTGAGCGACCGGCCATGGAATTTCGCGGCGTGCGTCCTGCTCTTTGGGCTTGGCTGGGTCTGGAGCGCCGTCGAGCTCGCCGTCGCGCTGAGTCTGATGGGGGTGGAAGCGGACCTCCGGAGAATCCTGGCCATAGAGGCCCTGGCCGCCTTCGTGGACGCGATCGTATTCTTCGTCCCGGCCAAGGCCGGCGCGCAGGAGGGCGGCAAGGTTCTGGCCTTTGCCCTGGCGGGCCTTCCCGCGGCGGCCGGGCTGGCGTTCGGCCTGCTGCGAAGGGCGAGGGAGTTGGCTTGGGCCCTGCTCGGGTACCTCTTATTGTGGTGTCATCGCAGGAATAACTCATGATCGCGAAGATCGCCGCGGCCCTCGGCATGATGGTTCTGTTCACGACGGGCTTCTTCGGGCTGGACAACCTGCTTTGCGCAAGGACGTTCCATGATGTTTCCTGCTCGCTCGATCACCGCATCCCCCTGCGGCCGCGCTGGGTCTGGGCCTATCTCCTCTACTACCCGCTTTGCTTCGCGCCGCTGTTGTTTCCGGGGCTGCTGGCCGACGACGGCCTTTACCTCCGCGCGGCGGCGGGTTTCTGCGTCCAATTCTTCGCGGCGTGGGCGGTTTTTTACTTCTATCCGACCCGCATGGCGAGGGTCCCCGTTTCGGGCGACTCGCCGAGCGCGCGAGCGGTGCGGGGCCTCTTTGCGGTGGACTTGGGCTACAACATCTTCCCGAGCCTTCACGTAGCCAACGCGTTCTATGTCGCCTGCCTCGCGGCGCGATTCTTGCCCCTGACCTGGAGCCTGTCTTTTTTCGCGGCGGCGGTCCTGATCAGCGTCTCGACGGTCTTGATCAAGCAGCACTACTTGGTGGATATCCCCGCGGGGATCATCTTGGGCTTGGCGGCTTATGCGCTCGTATTTTAGGACTAAGGACCTAGGCCATAATCCGCCGCCGCCTGCCTCGAAGGCTCAGGCCGCCGGCTCCTCCGGCTGATACCATAAGAGGACGACGCCGGACCACCTCGGGGAGAAAACATGACCTGTCGCTTGGCTAGACGCCTGCTCGCCTCGACGCTCTCCGCAGCCCTCGTCCTTCTGTCGCCCGGACTCGAGGCCCACGGACTCTTCGCGCAGACCATCAGACGCGCAGCTCCCGTCGAGGGCGTGCGCGTCGTCACCGGTCTGCCCACGGCGCCGACTAACCTCCCCGCTCCCGTCCTGACGGGGCCGATGATCGCAGCACCGTCGGCTTTCACGGCCGCTCCTGTCGCCGCTCCTCAGGCCGCGACGCCGACCGCGGCGCTCACGGCAACGGCCAAGACGCTGGCGCCTCAACTCGAGGCCGCCGCCAAGGCCGAGACCGGCGACGACTCCTCGCGCGGCGCCGGGCAGACCATCATCGACGTCCTCACCGGTGCCAAGTCCGCCGGCTCGGGCGAAGCCGCCGACGTTGCCGGAATCGAAGGCTCCGGCGCCCCGGCGCTCACCGCCCGGCTCGCCGCCTCGGCTGCGAACGAAGGCGCGAAACCCTCCGTGCCCGCGGCCGCGGCCCCCGCCGCGCCCAAGACGGTCGACTCCGCGGCCTCCTACGGCCTGCGCCGCTTCCTTCTTAAGTCCGTGGCCGCGCTCACCGGGGCGGTGTACAGCTTGCCCAGCGCCGGTCCGGCTCTGACCCGGAAGCTCATCGCCCAGGCCGCCGACCGGCGCGTCGTCCTGTCCGACTACGACGACACCCTCGCTTCCTACAACCAGGTCCTCCCTCAGGATATGGCCAAGGCCGTGCAGGCCATCAAGGCCGCCGGCAAGGACTTCGTGGTCATCAGCGACCGCGGCGACGAGAAGCGCGCCCACCAGCTGACCGTCTTCGAGTCGCTGGCCTCTCTGCCCGCCGACACCCGCGCCGGAATGTACATCGCCGTCAACAGCGGCGGCCGCGTCTACCGGTACGACGAGAAAGGCGAGCCCAGCCGCGTTTTCGAGGCTCCGGCGCTGGGCGAAGATGTCAAGGTCAAGGTCGCCGAGGCGGCCGAAGCGACCAAGGCACGGTTGAAGGAAGTCGGCGCCGAGCAGCACTTTCCAAGCGAGGGCAACAACAACCCGTCCGAGTCCTGGAGCGCCTATGGCTACGCCCTGATGCTGAAGGTCGGCTCTTCCGAAGCCTCGGTTCGGGGTGCGGCCGCTATTTTCCAAGAGGAACTGCTCAAGCGCGGACGCGACGTCGAGGTCACCCCGCGCTTCGCCAAGGATCCGGCCAATCCTCCCTACATCATTTTATCCATCGTCACGAAGGAAGCTTCGGCCGGCTTCATCGCCAAGGCCCTGAAGGCCGAGGTCCAGGACGTGCTTATCATCGGCGACAGCATGTACGCTCCGCATGAGGCCAAGGCGGCCTTGTGGCTGATGCGTCCGGCCGCCCGCCTCAGCGGCCGGGACCTTCCCAAGATCGGCAACGCCACCGACCGCAACATGGAGAAGGCAATCCCCGGCGCGCTGACCCTCGGCGTGGGGACCACCGGCGACCCGCGCGCCTCGAACCTCTGGGTGCTCGACGGCAAGGGGCCCGCCCTCACGCGCCGGGTCCTGATGTCCGTCGCCTCCAAGCCGCGGGGTGCGGCGAAGGCGAGCCGGGTCTCGGAGAAGACGATCGCGGTCGTGGGCGTCGCCGCCCTTCTGGCCGCCGCCGCGGCGGGCTACTACGCGCTGTTCTCGGCTTTCGGCGACATCATGAGCCAGGGCACGCAGATGTTGCTGGGCATGACGGGGATCGTCGGTCTCGTCAGAGGACGCTTCAACCCCTGGTCCGGCGACTGAAAATAGTAAACTCCGACTTATGCTGATCCAAAGCACGTTGAATTGGTGCGCTTTCCTTTTCTACGTCGCGGCCACGCTCGCGGCCGCCCCCTCCCTCTTCACGAAGGACCTGCGGTCCAGCCGCATCATGCTGACTTTGCTCGGCATCGGGCTCTTCCTCCATGTCAGCGCGGCCGTCGTGCACTTGGCGATGTTCTGGTCCTTTGAAGAGAACCGCTTCTTCCTCCCGGTCTCCTCGTTCTACGGGGCCCTTTCCTATTTGTCCCTGGCCCTGGCCGCGACGTTCTTCATCATCGAGGGCCAGGCGCGCCTGGGCATCCTCGGGGCCCTGATCCTCCCCTGGGCCGCGGCCTCCCTGGGCGCGGCCGTGATCTTCGCCAATCCCGACCTGAAGCCTTTGGCCCCCAAGCTGCGCTCGTACTGGCTCAACATCCATCCGATTCTGCTGATGACCGCCTACGCGGCCTTTGCCAACGCCTTCGGCGTGGCCGTGGCCCTGCTCATCCAGGAGCGCCAGATCAAGTCGCGCAAGCCCACGGAGCTCTGCTACCGCCTGCCTTCGCTCGACGAGCTCGACGTCCTCAACGCCCGCATCATCGCCGCGGCCTTCCCGATCCTGGCGGCGGGGCTGCTGATGGGCTCCATGTGGTCGTACAGCGCCCACGGCCATTTCTGGATCGGGGGAGGCAAGGAATGCCTCTCGATGACGACCGCCGCCGTCTACGCGGCCTTCCTGTGGCTGCGCTACGGCGCGGGCCGACGCGGGCGTACGACGGTCTATGTCTCGCTGCTGGGCTTCGCCTTCGTGCTCATCACCTTCTTCGTCCCCGAGCTGATGAGCGGACGCCATAGCTACATGGCAGGGGGGAAGTGAAGCTCCTTTCGCTCAGCTGGACGCACAAGACCTCCGCCGCCGCCGCGCGCGAGGCATTGGCCGCGGTCCCGGTCGAGAAGGTCCTGTCCGTCCTGCGCGAGCGCGGCTGCGACGAGGCCGTGGCCGTCTCCACCTGCAACCGCTTCGAGCTCTACGTCGCCGGCCGTCCGGGCAGGGTCCGGCCCGCGGAGTGGTTCCTGCAGATCCTCTCGGAGCTCGCGGCCTTCCCCGTCGCCGCCGAGGCGGAGGTCCGCCAGGACATGGAGGCGATCCTCCACCTCTTCAGCGTCTCCTCCGGCCTCGACTCCCTGGTGGTCGGCGAGAACGAGATCCTGGGCCAGACAAAGACCGGCTACGAGGCCGCCAAGGCCCTGGGCATGACGGACAAGCGCCTCAACGTCCTCTTCCAGCGCGCGCTCTTCGTGGGCAAGAAGGTGCGCTGCGAGACCGCGGTCGCCTCCGGCTCATCCTCGGTCCCGTCCGTCGCCGTCCAGCTGGCCGAGAGCATCTTCGGCTGCCTCGGGGGCAAGTCCGCCCTGATCATCGGCGCGGGCGCTATGGCGGAGCTCGCCGCCAAGCACCTGGTCGCCCGAGGGGTGGGGAAGATCACCGTGGCTAACCGCACCTGGGAGCACGCCTACGCCCTGGCCGCCCGCTGCCACGGCGAGGCCGTGCAGTGGGCCGATTTCCCCGCGCAGCTGGCCGAGGCGGACGTTGTCATCGCCTCCACCGGCGCGCCCTCGGCCGTGGTCACCCGCGACATGGTCGCGGCCGCCTGCCGCAAACGCTCCGGCCGCTCCATCTTCTTCATCGACATCGCGATGCCCCGCGACATCGAGGAAGCCGTCCACCAGCTCGACGGCGTCTATCTCTACCGCCTGGAGGACTTCGAGGCCATCGTGGCCAAGAACATGGCCGGCCGCGCGGAGTCCGTCGCCGCCGCTCGCGCCATCGTCGAAGCCAAGGCCGCGGAGTTCGACCGCTGGGCCAAGTCCCTCTCTTCCGAGAAGGAACTGAGCCTGCGCCACTGCGAACGCCCTGCGCGTTGACCATCTTCGCACGTTCTGGTATACTTCGTAAAATGACTATGACGAAGAAGACGCCGGTCGGCGTCGGCGAGAAGGCTCCGGATTTCTCGGCCCAGGATGAGACGGGCCGCTCCTGGTCTCTCAAAGCCCTCAAAGGCAAGACCGTCGTCCTGTATTTCTACCCCAAAGACAACACGTCCGGCTGCACGGCCGAGGCCTGCGATTTCCGCGACCGTTTTGACAACTTCGCCAAAAAGAGGGTTAAGGTCCTGGGCGTGAGCCCAGACACCGCGAAGTCCCACGCCGGCTTCAAGGCCAAGCACGGTCTGCCCTTCCCTCTCCTCGTCGACGAGGGCAAGGACATCTGCCGAGCCTATGGCGTGTGGAAGAAGAAGACCCTTTACGGTCGTCCGTACATGGCAGTGGAGCGCTCGACCTTCGTCATCGGGCCCGATGGCGTGGTCCTTAAAGCCCTGCGCAAGGTCTCCGTCTCCGGGCATGCCGAAGCCATGCTCGAGGCCGTCTGACGCGCGCTGAGACCGTGAGAGCCGCCGGAGTTATTATCCTCGCCGTTTTGGCCGGTTGCTCCTCCGGGCGCGTCGTGACCTATTCGCGCGCGCCGTCCTTCCGGGCACGGACCTTGGCCGTGGCGGGCCTGCGCGGGGCGCAAGGCACGAGCGGAGAGATGATCAGGCTGCTGATCTCGCAACTGGAGCCCTCGGGGATACGCTGCGTCGACCTCAAATCATCGGACAGCGTCCTGGCGGGAGCCGCCTTGAACTTGCAGGCAGCCGTCGATCCGCACCTGCTTGCCGAGGTCCGGCGCGCCACGGAGGCCGAAGGGCTGGTATTCCTCAACCTGGACTCCTCCGGGCGCTTCATCGAGGTCATCGTCCTTGATTTGCGCACGGGAGAGCCGGTCCTGAAGGCGGAAGGGCGTCCTCGGGGGAAGGCCTTCGCGACGGTCGAGGAATCGGCCGCCATCGCGGCCGAGGCCTTGGGCGTTCTGTCTCAGAATCGCCGCAAGGCGACCGTGCGCGCTTCCGACTCCACCGACGAGATTCCCGTCCCATGAATCCATTCGGGCGCGCGCTTTATCCTGTCGGTCTCGGAGTCTGGCTGGCCGCTTTCGGCTGGAAAGCCTGTGCCGTGGCGCGCTCGGGCGATCAACTGTCCCGCGAGATCGACCGCCTGGAGGGCGCGGCGGCTGAGCTCGATCGGGGGTCGCGGCGCCTGGAAGGGCTGACTCGCGAATCTCTGGCCCAGGCGCGCGAGTCGGAGTTCCTTCAGGGGCTTCCCAACATCCTTCCCGAGGACAAGGGCTATCTCCGGACCCAGAAGGCCATCGGAGACGAGGTCTCGGTCCTGCGCGCCAAGGTGGGCAAGAGGTTGAAGGGGACGCTCCAGATCGTCGTGGACGCTAAGGCGAACAAGCTCTACGTGAAGAAAGGCCTCAAGCTCCTCTGGCAGGCGGACGTCTCGGTGGGGCGGGGCGGCCTGCTTTCCGATCCCAGGTCCGGGCGCAAGTGGGAGTTCGTCACGCCCCGCGGCGAGTTCCGGATCATCGGCAAAGGCGTCAACCCGCAATGGCGCAAGCCGGATTGGGCCTATGTCGAAGGCGGCGAACCGGTGCCGCCTCCCGAGGACCCCTCGCGGCTGGTCGAAGGGGAGCTTGGAGCTTATGTGTTGAATCTGGGCGACGGCTATCTCATCCATGGCACCAAGAGCGAGGAACTCCTCGGACGTCCCGCCTCCCATGGCTGCGTGCGCGTGGGCGCGGCCGACCTCGAGGAGCTCTACCAGATGGTCCCGACCGGCACGCGGGTGGTCATCTTCGAATGAACCTCGATCGGCGTGTGTCGGTTCCCGGGCTGATCGCCGTGGGCGCGCTGATCCTGGGCGGGTCCTGGATGCTCGAGTCCTGGCTCTCGGCCCGCGTCATGCTTGCGGCGGGCGAGAGGGAGGCCGCGTTCGTGGCGCTTGAGGACTTAGATAACGCGCTTTCCGAGAGGGCGGCCTTGCGCGATCTTGTCTCGCGTGACTTGTCGCGCGCCAAGGTCCTCGCGTCCAGCCTCTCGCGCTCACGCCGTGTTCTCTTCGAGGACAGCCTTGCTCTTTCTGAGGAGAAGCGTTTGCTGGAGAAACAGTGGGAGATCATGACCACCTTCCTGCTCGTGGAGCCTGCTTTTGAGCGCGTGCAGATCATGCGCGGCGAACAGGCCCTTGAGACGCTCTCCCTGGCGGGGGCTCGCGCCCGCGCGGTCGGGGGGGATGTTCGCGCTCTGCCCAAGATCGCCGCCGTCATCTCCAAGGAGCGTTTCGCCGCCCCCGAGCGCGGCGCGTCCGAGCAGATAGGCGGCCAACTCCTGTGGGAGCCTCCACAGGTGGGGACCTCCGTGCGGGCCCGAGCTCTCGGAGAGCATGTGATGTTCACCAAAGAAGGCCTGGTGCTCCACGGCCCGCCGCTCGACAAGGCCGAGCACGAAGCCTTCCCGCATCTCTGCCTTTCGCTGTCCACGCCGGCCGCGCGCAAGCTCTACTCGAAGAGCTTCATCGGCACGAAGGTCCGACTTGAGCCGGAATCGAAGCCTTAAGGAGGTCGCAAAACATGTTTCAGATGATGCTCGCCGTCGTTTCCATTGCCGTCCTTTCGCCCGCCGCGCCCGCCGCGACCTATGAGATCGACGCTGCTCATAGCCAGGTCGCTTTCAAGGTGAAGCACCTCGTCGGCAAGGTCTCCGGCCGATTCACGACTTTCTCCGGGACGCTCTCGTATGAGCCGGGCAAGCCGGAGACCTGGAAGGCGGAAGCCAAGATCGATCCCGCCTCCATCAACACCGACAACGAGAAGCGCGATGCCCATCTCAAATCTCCAGAATTCTTCGACACGGCCAAGTGCCCGGAGATGGCTTTTCAGAGCGCGAAGGTGACCGGCGTCAAAGGCGGCACGGCCAAGCTCCAGGGAGCACTCACCATGCATTGCGTGACCAAGCCCGTCGTTCTCGACCTGGAGTTTGGCGGAGCGGGCAAGGACCCTTGGGGCGGCGAACGTGCGGGCTTCACGGCGAAGACCACGCTCAACCGCAAGGACTTCGGCATTTCCTTCAATAAGGTCCTCGACAACGGCGGACTCATGCTGGGGGATAAGGTCGAGGTCGTCATCGAGATCGAGGCCGTGGCGAAGGCTGGGAGGTAATATGATCGAGAAAGGCTCGAAGGCCTTGCGGATGCTGCTCGGCGCGGCGCTGGTTTCGCAGACGGTCGGGTGCGGGACCATCATGTATCCCGAGCGCCGCGGCCAGAAAGCCGGACAGATCGACGTGGCCGTCGCCGCGCTCGATGCCATCGGCCTGCTGTTTTTCATCATTCCCGGCGTCATTGCTTTTGCCGTGGACTTCAATAATGGGACGATTTATCTTCCGAAAGCCGGCAAAGGTTTGCTCAATCTCAACGAGTTGGAGAAGGTGAGATTCGCTCCGGGAGCCGACGCGAAGGCGAGCGTTGAGGCAATCCTGCGAGAGAAAATCGGCCTTACCATCCTGCTGGGCCAGGACGACCTGGTCGTCTTTGAGTTAAAGTCCGTCGATGAGATTGCGGCGCGCTTGGCCGCCGTTCAGGGGCGCCTGGGGGCGCGGCGCACGGCCGCTCTCAGCACGGCGCGCACGGAGGGATCTTTTTCGTCGGCCAAGGCGTCGGCCAAGGCGTTCTGAAGAGACGGGACGTCCGTTTCCGAGAGGGCCGAGCCGGCCGCGGCGCGCACGGAGGGTTCCGGGTCGAGCAGGGCCCCAACGAGGGCCGCGGCGACGCGCGCAGAGGAGAGGTCCTGGAGCGAACGGGCCGCCTGCTGGCGCACCTGCCAGGAGGCGTCGCCCGCAAGCGCGTCGGCCAATGCCGTCGCGGCGAAGCCCTTGCGCGTGCGCCCCAGGGCGATGACCGCGGCGTAGCGTACCTGCCAGGCCGGGTCGACGCGCAGGACGCGTTCCAGGCGCGTGGCCACGCCGTCGGCGGGAAGGCGCCCGAGCGAGAGTGCCGCAGCATAGCGCACCTCGGGCATCGGGTCCTTGAGGCCCTCGGCCAGGGCGGGGACCGACACGCGGTCGCCGATGCGACCCAGCGCCAAGGCCGCGGCTGCGCGGATGCGGGGGGGCTCGTCGAGACGCAGGAGTGTGGCGGCTAGGTAGGGGACGGCGGAAATCTCGCGCGGTCGGGCGGCGGCCCGCACGGCACGGAGACGGTCTTCCTCGCGGGGCGCTCTCAGCCCCATCTGGAGGGCCGAGATGCCCGGCGCGGACGCGAGCGCGTCGCGCAGGTCTTCTCCCGCGATCACCAGCGTGTCGAGTGGGTCTTCGGTTTCGCCGAAGAGGTGCGAAGATGAGGGGAAGGGTTCGTGGGGCTGGGCCTTCACCGAGTCGGCGGTATAGCCGGGCAGGGGCAGGGCCGCGCGGGAGGGCGGGGCGAGAAGCATCGCGGCGGCCAGCAGCGCGGCATCCATGGGGAAGTAGTCTAGCAGGTGTTCCGAGTTTTTGCCAGGGGTTAGGCGACAGGGGTTAGGCGACGGCGGGCTCGCGTTTCTTGGGAGCGCTCATCCCGATGGCGAGCTTGATGCTGGCGCCGCAGGTTTTCAGGGGCTCGCCCAACGTGTGCGAGATCATGCGTACGCAGCCCAGAGCGCAGCCGGCCTCGCACGGCTTGTGCACGTCGTTGGCCTTGAGCCTCTCAGGGGTCGCGCTCAACAGGTCGTAGGAGACGCCGCGCTGTTGGGCGCACCATTGTATGGTTCCGGCGGAGGTGACGTACAGGAACTTGAAGCCGGCCAAACACTTCCACGGCCGGGAGAAATCGCCCGCGAGCATCTCTTTGAGATGCTCGCCGTAGAAATTCACGCCTTCGAACACCCCATATTTTTCTAACAGGCCGAGGTAGCGTTCGCCTTGGATGGCGATCTTTCCGCCCTTGCCGTGCATGATGGAGAAGCCGAACGCGAACGGGAGATCTTTTAAAGTCGCACGAAATTCGTCGTAGTTGTTCAGATTCTCTTCGTTCAGGACGGATTGTATCTCGACCTGGAACTTGGCGGTCTCGGCCAACAGCTTCAGCTTGGGCAGAACGGACTTCAACGACTTGTCCGACCATTCGGTCGGACGTAGAGTGTCGACAGACACCTGCATGAAGTCCAGACCGGAGGAGTTGAGGTCTGCGATGTTCTGTTTCGTGAGCAAAAATCCGTTGGTGATGATGGTCGCCAGGTTGGACCCGCCGCGCTTGGACTTCACATGCGCGACCAGCTCCGCGATCTGCGGGTGGAGCATGGTCTCGCCGCCGAGGAAGTCGTAGACCAGCACGCCCAGCTCGTCGAGCTTGTCGATGCGGGCCTTCAATATTTCCGGCGGGATGACGGGCGCCGGGGGTATATATTCGTCGCAGTACGAGCAGGGCAGGTTGCAGTCGTCGGTGACGACGACCTGGGCGTACATGGGGCGTGAGTCG
>CAYHNV010000057.1:0-12783 GCA_964358065.1 uncultured Elusimicrobia bacterium
GCTGGTCGGGTGAGGCGGGTTTGAGCGGAATGCGGGCTACAAATACCTACTTCGTAGCGTTCTCGTCCGTGATTTCCTGGGCACGGCGACGCGATTGCGCCTCCATCGCTTCCCGGGTTACGCGCCCGAGCTCAACCTGGGCCTGCGTGAAGGCGTCGGACCTGTCTTGGCCTTAGATTGTCCTATTACTTATGCGTATATCAGTAATCGACGCCAAGCGGCGTCGCCTCAGTGCCCGACGGGCGCCGAGCCGTCCTCGATGTACTCGCGGACCTTGTAGCGCGACGCGGTCCAGATAAAGATCCCTGATACGGCGGCCATCAGCCCCGCGAAGAAGAAGAAGAAGCTGGCCCCCTGGAACTTGTTGATCTCCGCGACGTAAGCGGTCAACATGTTGCCCGCGAAGATCGTGAGGAAGAAGAAGCTCATGATCGTGCTCTTCATCGAGCGCGTCGCCTGGGTGTAGGCGAACTCCAGGCCCGTGATCGAGATCATGATCTCCGCGATCGTAATCAACAGGTAGGGGATGAACTGCCAGGCGACCGAAGGGCGCCCGCCCGCGTCGATGGCCATCTGGATTAGAGCCGCGCCCACGAAGGAGGTCGCCGCGACGACCATCCCGATCGGGTTAAGCGCGGAGATCTGCGCGGCCTCGAAGCGGATGCCGAGCACGTCCAGGTCCATCTGCCCGGCCTGCAGGACCCACGAGGAGCCGTGCTGGTCGAACAGCGCCCAGAACACCGACACCGTCGCGAAGACCTTGCAGACGTCCTTGACGGCCCGGCCGGCTTCGACCTCGTCGGGCGAGTATTTGGACAGCGCGGCGCTGAAGAAGTCTCCGCCCGGCCGGCGCTTGCCCAGGATGCCGGGGATGCCGAACGCCCAGGCGGCCCCGTACTTGACCAGCACCCACGGCGTCAGCAAGGTCGAGAAGAAGGAGCCGAAATTGATCGCGAAATAGAAGATGTCGTAGATCTTCTGGATCAGGTGCTTGTTCTTGTCGGTGAACTGGTCGCCGACGTGCGTGGACACGCAGGGCTTGATCCCGCCGGCGCCCAGCGCGATCAGGCCCAGGATGGTGCGCATCCCGTAGAAGGAGAAGCGCTCACAGGCCTCGTTGCCGACGATGTACTTGATCTGGGGTGGGAAGCTACCGGCGGTCGTCATGGCTCTCCTCATCGGCGTCCGCCGAACTCGGGCAGGGTGAGGAGACCCCAGCCCCGGCACTTGCCGACGACCAGCAGATCCTCGCGGTCGAGGCGCATGTCGACGCGGGAGTCCTCGGGGACGGAGTCCGGGTTCTTCAGGGGGGAGTCCTTCGCGACGGCGGCGTGCATGTCGTCTTGGACGACGAAGGAGCAGACGACGTCGTCGACGTGGTAGTGGTCCATGGACGTCTTCACCTCGGCGATCATGCGGTAGACCCTGATCGCGTCGGCCTGTCTCTCGATGGGCACGCGCCGGTCCGACCCGAGCCTGAAGACGAGTCCTTCCAGGTCCGCCGGGCGCATGCGCGCCAAGGAGAAGCGGCGGACCAGGTCGTTGAGCTCCCGCTGGCTCAGGGACTTGCCCTTCCGGTCGGACTCGTCGTTGAGCAGGGACTCGACCGTCCTTTCGAAGAAATCAGCGAGGGTCCGCTCGTCGGGACGCCGCGAGTCGATCGACGGGGTCAGATAGACCGGCCCGTCGAGCCGGAGGGCGTCACGCCGGAGGCTCCGGGCGTCGCGCACGATGTCGCGCATCGTGGCGTCCACATCGACGGCCGGGAACCCGGCGGCGCGGCCCGGGCCCACGAGCGTCAAGCCGAGGACTAAGAGGAGCATCCCCTTAATGGTAGCCGGCCGGGCGGTTTCGGCCCAGGGGCGAAGGTTCCTTCCTGGGTGGTCTAAAGGGCCCGGAGTCCCATGGGCCGTACGGCCTGGTTCAGCGCGTCTGGAAGAGGGCCTCATCCCGTCTCGTGCACGCCCGGCCTCAGCGCGACGCGCCTCCGACGCTCAGCGTCCAAAACGCGCCTTCGTCCTGACGCTGGCCGAGCATCGCGCCCTCGGTCTTGTAGCCCGCGGACGCGTCTAAATATACGGTCTTCGACCCATTGCGCCGCTCTCGCCGCAGGCCGAGCTCGACGGCTCCCCCGGTTTTGAGCGGCCCCGGCTCGGCCGCCTCGCGCTGGCGCCACAACTCCATGCCCGCCCGCCCGCGCCAGCCCGGCGCCAGCCGGTCGGAGTAGTACGCGCCCAGGCCCGGCTGCCCCTCGCCCCAGGACGGCGTCACCTCCAGGAGGTCGCCGCCGCGCCCGCGCGACAGGAGGCTCAGCGAGTAGCGCGGTCCCGTTTCGGCGAGCCAGAAGCCCGTTCCCGCCGTCCACGCGCGCTCGCCGATCTCGACGCCGGGAACGCTCTGGCGCTCCTCGCCGCTCAGAACATAGTGCCGGGCGTAGCCCCACAGCGAGTAGACCCCGAGCGGGTCCAGCGCATTCCACACCGCGCCGCGCGCGATGTCCGCGTGGACCGCGTCGCCCCCGCGGCCGGAGCGCCCCCCGTACAGCCGCGCGTAGTTGGTCATGTCGTTGGCGAAATCGGCGGCCCCCGCAGCCGACGGTTTGGGCGCTTGCAAGGCGTATTTGGTGACGTCGAGCTTCTGGAAAAAAAACAGCGGCCACTGGGACCAATGCGCCGCGCCGCTCTCGAAGATATCCCGGCGCAGCTGCGCCGCCGCGGCCTGGCTCGCCTGGACGCCGCCCGCGAAGAACGCCTGGATCCCGGCTGGTCCCATATTACTCCAGTCTCCGATCTCGGTAACCCGTCCGAAGGCGGAGGGACCTGGCGCGGAGACATAGGCGACGTCCTTGCCCCCGCCGAGCCAAGCCTGCTCAAAGTGGCCGAGCTCGTGTCCCGCCAGCACGGCCGTCCAGGCGAGGAACATGTCGGCCGGGGCCTTGGCCGCGCGCGCGACAGGGCCGTTGATACCCGTCGTCTTGAGAAGAGCGTCGCTTCCGGCTCCATAAAGACCGTACAGCGACTCGATATTGCGGGAGTGGACCGTCGCGCGCGGGGCCGAGCCCCAGCTCAGGCTCAAATCCGGGAAAGTCCCCGCGCTCTCTCGAGCGGCGGAGCCGTCGAAGCTGTCGCCGCTTACGGCGTTCAGCGCCAGTCGCCCCCGCTCGGCGGCCTCGGCCGCGGCGGACAAGGCGGGCGGGTGGGGATGTCGCTGCGTCGGCGCGCTAGAGAGCGCGACGAGAATGAGGTCGGGGCGCAGGGTTTCGGCGGGCGCGCTCGGGACGGGGGGCGTCTGCGCGCGCAGCGGGGACGTGAGCACGATCAACAGCGCCAGGATCCTCATCCATGGAGTATGCCCGGCGGCGCGCCCGGCGTCATGGGCCGAAAGGCACGGGGCGGGAACCATAGGTCCTAGGCCCGGAGGGCCGACAACACGGTCGCCTCCGCCATTGTCGAGGCCGCCTCAAGCTTAGAGAAGCCCGAAGCTTTTGAGCGCCGGATCGGTGGAAAATCGAGCCCCCGCCCAGTGGTGGGGGCTCTTGCGTGGGGGGGGGAGCAGGCGCGCTAAGCTGGTCGGGTGAGGCGGGTTTGAGCGGAATGCGGGCTACAAATACCTACTTCGTCTTGCTGCGCCGTCCGTCGAGGAGGAAGGCGCGGTAGCCCTTGTAGGCCATGTACAAGTCGAGCTTGCCGATGAGCTCCCACGGGGCGTGCATCGACAGCACGCCGACGCCGCAGTCGAGCACCGACATCCCATATCGGGCCATGAGGAAGGCGATGGTGCCGCCGCCGCCCTGGTCCACTTTTCCCAGCTCCGCCGCCTGCCACAAAGCCCCCGCCCCGTCGAAGATCCTCCGGACCTGGGCGACGAACTCCGCGTGCGCGTCGCTGGCGCCGGATTTGCCGCGGCTGCCGGTGTACTTGGTCAGGATGACGCCTTGGTTCAAGTTCGCGGCGTTCTTGCGCTCCGAGACGGCGGGGTAGAGCGGGTCGTGCAGGGCGTTGACGTCGGCTGAGAGGGCCCAGGAGCGCTCGAGAGCCCGGCGCAGCTTCAGGCCGTCGTAGCCGCCTTCCGTCAGGTTGAAGAGTTCGGCCACCGCGTTCTCCAAGAAGCTCGACTCCATGCCCGTGCTGCCGTAGGAGCCGATCTCCTCCTTGTCGGCGAGCAAAGCGCAGGCCGTGTGCTCGGGCGTGCCGCCCAGGTCCAGCAGGGCGCGCAGGGCGCCAAACGCGCAGGAACGGTCATCGTGGCCGTAGCCGAGGATCATCGAGCGGTCCAGGCCCGCCTCGCGCGGCGGGCCGGCGGGGACGAACTCCAGCTCCGCGGAGACGAAGTCGGCCTCGACGACGCCGTAGCGCTGCTTGAGCAGCTCGAGGACATGCCGCTTGATCTTCTCCTTGGACTTCTTGTCCTTGGAGGGCACGGAGCCGACCAGCACGTCGAGGCCCTCGCCCTCGACGGCCTCGCTCATCGTCTTCTTCATCTGGTCTTGGGCGAGGTGCGGCAGGAGGTCGGTGATGGTGAAGACCGGGTCGCCGGGGGCTTCGCCGATGGTCAGCGAGATTTTCTTGCCGTCGGGGCGCACGAAGACGCCGTGCAGGGCCAGGGGCAGCGAGACCCACTGGTATTTCTTGATGCCGCCGTAGTAGTGCGTGTCGAGCAGGGCCATCTCGCCGCTCTCATAGAGAGGGTTCTGCTTGACGTCGAGGCGCGGCGAGTCGATGTGGGCGCCGAGGATGTGCAGTCCCGCGTCGAGGGGCTTGCGGCCGATGACGAAGGCGATGACCGTCTTGCCGGCGCCTCCGCGGTAGACCTTGTCGCCCGCGCTCAAGCGCGCGCCCTCTGGCAGGGCCTCGAGGTCCCGGAAGCCCGCGGCTTCCAGGCGCTTGACCGCCTCATCGTGGGCCTCGCGCTCCGTCTTGCATTCGCCGAGGAAGCCGAGGTAATCCTTGGAGACCTCTTCCATCCGCTTGGAGTCGGCGGGGGAGAGGCTTTCATAGCCGCTCTTGCGTTCGTAGACGAGGCTTTCTTTGGCGACTTTCTTTTTGGGCATGGGTGATTTTACCAAATCCCCGAGGCGCCTTGAATAATGGCATGATAGCAAGGCCGTACTGGAGTATGACCAAGCTCACCAGAGAAGCCCGCCGCGGTCCCCGGTTCCGGCACGATTCGGTGCTGGAGATCCTCGACGATTCGGACCGCGTGATGGCCGTCGTCGCGCGGCTTGTCGACCTTTCCTCGGTGGGCGTCAGCTTCTCCACCACCCATGTCTTCGCCAAAGGCGCGCGGATCCGAGCGCGCCTGCGCCTCCTGAGCGCCGGCGTGCTCACGGTCACGGGGAGGGTGGTCCGGATCAAGGAGAAGACCAACTCCACCCTTTACGCCGTCGAATTCGAATCGGTGCGGGGCGCCCGCCCCTGAGCCCGCGATAAAGACCTTGCCTGCGCGCTCAAGCGTCGTCTTCCGCGTCAATTCCCGCCGCTTCGAGGTCTCCGGGCGCGACTGCTTGCGCACCCTCTCCGATTTCCTCCGCCATGACCTGGCGTTGCCGGGCACGAAGGTTGTCTGCGCCGAGGGCGACTGCGGCGCCTGCACCGTTCTCGTGGGCGGCGTCGGCGACGCCGTCGGCGGCCGGCTCCGGTATAAGGCCGTCAACTCCTGCATCCTGCCTCTCTATGCCTTGGACGCCTGCCATGTGATCACCGTGGAGGGCCTGAGGGATGGAGACCGCCTCCACCCTGTCCAGACCGCGCTCGTGAAGAACCATGCCACGCAGTGCGGCTACTGCACGCCGGGCTTGGCCTGTTCGATGACGGCGCTGGTGGAGGAGGCTCTGGCCGAGGGCCGGCAGGCCATTTCCGAGAAAAAGGCGCGCAACGGCCTGACCGGCAACCTCTGCCGCTGCACCGGCTACGACTCGATCCTCAAGGCCGCGCAGTCGATCCCTCTGCCCGAGACACACAGCCTCTCCGAGCGTCGGCACGACCAGGACCTCATGCGGGAGTTCACGCAGCTGCGCGGCAGGTCCGTGGCCGTCGAATCCGGCGGCGTGGGTGTCTTCATCCCGGCGACGCTTGACGACGCGCTGCACCTCAAGAAGAGGCTTCCCGACCTTAAGATCGTGGGCGGTTCGACCGACACCGGAGTCCTGGTCAACAAGGGACTGGAGAAACCCGCGCGGGTGATGTCGCTGGCCCATGTCCAGGAACTGAGGCAAGTCCGGAAGGACGCAGAATGGGCCGAGGTGGGGGCCGCGGTCACGCTGGACGCATTGGAGCACTTCGCGGAGGCCGAGGTGCCTGAACTGGGGAGATTATTGCATGTGTTTGCCTCTCCTCAGATCAAGAACCGGGCGACCCTGGCGGGCAACGCCGTCAACGCCTCCCCGATCGGAGACCTGATCCCCTTCCTCCTGGTCAGCGACGCGGAGCTCGAACTGCGGAGCGCGGACGGCGTCCGGCGCGTCGCCCTCGACGCCTTCTACCAGGGCTACAAGAAGATCGACCTGCGTCCCGAGGAATTGGTGACCGCGGTCCGCTTTCGCCTGCCGGCGCCGGGGTCCGTGACCCGGCTCTACAAGGCCTCTCGCCGCAAGGACCTCGACATCGCGGCCGTCGCCTTCGCCGTCCGCCTCGAGTTGGAGGGGCGCCGGGTCCGCGGCGCTCGCCTCGCCTTCGGCGGCGTCGCACCCACAGTGCTCAGGATGAAGGAGATCGAGGCGCAGTGGACGGGCGCCCAGTTCTCGCGCGCGCTCGTCGAGCGCAGCGCCGCCGGCCTGCCCGCGCTGGTCGCACCCATCTCGGACGTCCGCGGCTCCAAGGAGTTCCGCCTGAGGCTGTGCCGCAATCTGATGCTGAAGTTCGCCGCGGAGACGCTCGCCGGGGTTCCGGCATGAGCGTCGGGCGCGGCGACCCTCACGACTGCTCGGTGGGCCACGTCACCGGCGAGAGCGTTTTTATCGATGACCGGCCCCGGGTCGCGGGCGAGCTGGAGGTCGGTTTCGTGGGAAGCCCGGTCTCCGCCGGCCGGCTCAAGCGCGTCGACGCGACCGCGGCCCGCGCCCTGCCGGGGGTCGCGGCGGTCTTCACGGCCCAAGACCTGCCCCGCAACCGCTGGGGGAGCATCGTGCGCGACCAGCCGCTTCTGGTCGAAGACGAGATCGGCTACATCGACGAGCCCGTCTGCGTGATCGCGGCCGAGAGCCGCGAAGCCCTGGCGCGGGCGCGCAAGGCCGTCGTCATCGAGGTCGAAGAGGGGACTCCCGTCTACGACATCGACGAGGCCGTCTCCCTCGGCCGCATCCTCTACCGTTCCAAAGGCCTCGGCCGCGGCGACGCGGCGGGGGCCTTGGCGCGCGCTCCGCATCGCCTGTCCGGCGTCTTCGACATCGGCGGCCAGGAGCATTTCTACCTGGAATCCCAGGCTGCGATCGCGTATCCGCTCGAGAACGGCGCGCTCGAGATCCACTCCTCCACCCAGCATCCCACCGAGGTCCAGCATATCTGCGCGGACCTGCTCGGCCTCAAGCAGCACCAGGTCGTCTGCGTCGTCAAGCGCATGGGCGGCGCCTTCGGCGGCAAGGAAAGCCAGGCGGCTCCCTTCGCCGCGATGGCGGCCCTCGTCGCCGGCCGTCTTCGGCGCGCCGCCCGCGTCGTCCTCGATAAGGATGAGGACATGCGCACGACCGGCCACCGCCATCCCTTTCGCAACCGCTACGAGGCGGGCTTCGACGATCAAGGGCGCATCCTGGCGCTCACGGTCGATTTGCGCGCCGACGGAGGGGCCTACACCGACCTCTCGCCCTCCATCCTGGAACGCGCGGCTTTCCACGTCGACGGGGCCTATTTCATCCCGGATATCCGCGTGGAAGGGCTGGTCTGCAGGACCAACCGGGCCTCGAACACGGCGTTCCGCGGTTTCGGCGGGCCGCAGGGCAACCTGACCATCGAGAACATCCTCTCGGAAATCGCCATCACCTTGAAGAAGGACGCCTACGAGATCCGGCGCCTCAACCTCTACGGCGGCGAGGGCCGCGAGACCACCCATTACGGGCAGCGCGTGGACAACAACATGCTGCCCGCGCTCTTCGCCCGCCTGCACGAGACCTCCGGCTATGCCGCGCGCCTGGCCGAGGTCGCCGAGTCCAACGCGCGGCGCACGGGGAAACTCCGCGGGCTGGCCTTCACGGCGGTCAAGTTCGGCATCGCGTTCACCTCGCGCTTCTTGAACCAAGCCAGCGCGCTGGTCAATGTCCATCGCGACGGGACCGTGCAGGTCTCGACGGGGGCCGCCGAGATGGGCCAGGGCGTCAACACGAAGATCCGTCAGGTGGTCGCCTCCGCGTTCGCGGTCGCGCCTGAGATGGTCCGCTTGATGCCGACGTCCACGGAGAAGAACCACAACACCTCTCCCACGGCGGCCTCAAGCGGCGCCGACCTCAACGGCGCGGCGGCGCTGGCGGCCTGCGCGGAAATCAAGGCGCGCCTGAGCCTCGTCGCGCGGGGGCTGCCGGAGGGCGCCGCATGGACGCAGCTCGTCCACCAGGCCTATCTGGAGCGCGTCAGCCTGGGAGCGTTGGGCTTCTTCCGCACTGAGGGCCTCGATTTCGACGACAAGACCCGCTCCGGCCGGGCATTCAACTATTTCACGCAGGGCGCGGCGGTCAGCGAGGTGGAGATCGACGAATACACGGGCGAGCTCAAGATCCGGCGCGTGGACCTTTTGATGGACCTGGGCCGTCCTCTGAACCCGGGCATCGACCGCGGCCAGGTGATCGGCGCGTTCATCCAGGGCGCGGGCTGGATGACGACCGAGTGCCTGGCCTACGACGTGAAGGGACGTCTGTTGTCCTATTCCCCGACGACCTATAAGATCCCGAACATCCAGGACGTCCCCCGGGTCTTCAACGTGGACTTCATCGAGAACGCCGGCAACGCCGGCAATCTCCACGGCTCCAAAGCCGTGGGGGAGCCGCCGCTGCTGCTGAGCGCCAGCGTCCTCATGGCGGTCAAGCACGCCTTGTCATTCCGGACCCCCGGGGTTCCCGTCCTGCGCTGCCCCGCGACTTCGGAAGAGATCTTGATGGGATTGCCGAGCGATGCCGGGGCCTGACTTGGGCGCGTTCATCGCCTTTTCCTCGGGGTGACCACCAAAATGTTAGACTCTCGTCGATGGAACCTCTCTCCGTCGGAGATCTGGCCGGAGACCTCCCTCGCCCCGGCGTGCTCTGTACGCTGGCCGACATCGTCGGCAGCGCCCCCCAAGCCGTCGGGGCCAAGATGTGGGTCTGGGCCGGCGGCTTCCAAGGGACGATCGGGGGCGGGCGCTTCGAGAGCCTTGTCCTCTCTGAGGCACGGCGTCTGCTGACGGAAGGCCGTGACGGGGCCATCCTCAAAGACTATATCCTGTGCCGGGAGATGGGGCAGTGTTGCGGGGGAAAGGTCAAAGTATTATTTGAATCGTGCCCGCGCCGGCGCGCCGTCCACATCTTCGGCGCCGGCCATGTCGGCCGCGCGCTGGCCGCGACCTTGGAGGGCGTCGGCCTGGAAGTCGTCGTCTACGATCCTCGCCCCGAATGGGCCGAGGCGAAAGCGTTCCCGCTCAAGACCCGCGTCCTCTGCCGCGACCCGGCGGCGCTCGCCCTGGCGGCGCAGTATGCGGATCTCGACGCCGCCTGCGTGATGACCCACGACCACGCGCTGGATTTTAAGCTCGTCGACCTTCTGCTGGACAAGCCCCTGGGCTTTCTCGGCCTCATCGGCTCGCAGCACAAGGCGCGGACCTTCCGCGCCCGCCTGCCCCCGCCGCGCCGCAAGCTGTGGGACGAGCGCATGCATTGTCCGATCGGCTGGAAGATCCCATCAAAGAATCCCAAGGCCATCGCCATCGCCGCCGCGGCGCAGCTCCTGCAGGATTGGGCCTGCCGCCGCGAGGCCGTCGCGGTCGAACCCGTCGCGTGATGACCGGCGCGCGCGTGCTGCTGCTGGCCGCGGGACGCGGCCGCCGCGCGGGCGGCCCCAAGGCCTGGCGGCCGCACGGCGACACGACCCTCCTTGAATCGCATCTCAGCTTCTTCGAAGGCCTCCTTGGCCCCGGGACGCTCTCCATCGCCATCCAGGACGAGTGGCGTTCGCGTTGCGCCGTACTCTCGCCGAAGACGGTCTGGGTCGCCGCGGACCCCGACGCCTCGCCGCTTTCTTCCCTGCAGGCCCTGATCGCCGCCTTTCCCGCCGTCCGCTCGTTCGTCCTCCACGTCGACATGCCCGTCTTCGACAGGACGGTCTACGAGGCGCTCTCGAAGGCGCCCGGTGACGCGGTCGTCCCGACACGCGAGGGCCGCCGCGGCCATCCCGTGCTCTTGTCGCCGTCCGTCCTGGCGGAGATCTCCCGGCTCGACGCGAAGACCGATCGTCTCGACGCGTTCTTGAGGATGAAGACGGTCGTCGAAGTTCCGGTCGCGACCGGGGCGATCGATCTGAACATGAACGAGGCGCCCTGATGGCGGATTTCGTCCCGCACCCGTTCGGACGCCTGGTCTCCCGGATGTTCCGGGAGCTCGAGCTTAAGGACGCGGTCTTCGACCTGCCGCGGCGCTCCTTCTTCACCGGCGACCCGACGAAGGACTTCTCGGTCCGCTTCCACGGCATGACGGCCTCCTCGCCGCTGGGGCCCGCCGCGGGGCCGCACACGCAGCTGGCGCAGAACATCGTGCTGGCCTGGCTGGGCGGGGCGCGGGTCTTCGAACTGAAGACCGTGCAGGTCCTCGACCGGCTGGAGATCCCGCGTCCGTGCATCGACATGCGCAACGTGGGCTACAATGTGGAGTGGTCCCAGGAGCTCCGGACCGAGGAGTCGCTCGAGGAGTACGTGAAGGCCTCGATGCTCATCGACCTCCTGCGCGCGAGCGGCAAGGTCGCGCTGACGCCCGGCTTTGACCGCGCCATCTTCGACCTGAGCGTGGGCTACGACCTGAAGGGCGTGAAGGGCGAGAAGGTCCGGGGCTTCATCGAGGGGATGAAGGACGCGTGCAGAACGGTCGAGAGGCTCCGCGCGCAGATGCCGGGACGTCAGGCGTCCCTGCGCGGGGCGGACTTCCGCACGGCGATCTCAGGCTCGGTCACGCTCAGCACCTTCCATGGCTGTCCGCCCCACGAGATCGAGGCCATCGCCTCCTTCATGCTGGAGGAGATGGGGCTCGACTGCGTCGTCAAGCTCAGCCCGACCTTGCTCGGCTCCAAGGACCTGCGCGCGCTCCTGCACGACGCGATGGGATACATGGACGTGCATGTCCCGGAGGAGGCCTTCGCCAAGGACGCGACCTGGGAGCAGGCCTGCGGCTTCGTGGAGCGCCTCTCCCGGAAGGCCAGGGGCCTGGGGCGCGGTTTTGGGGTCAAGCTCAGCAACACCTTGGTCGTCGAGAACCGCGGGGACTTCCTGCCCGCTTCGGAGAAGACGATATATCTCTCCGGCGCGCCGCTGCACGTGCTGGCGATGGATCTGGTCGGGCGCTTCCGGGAGCGCTTCGGCGAAGCGGTGCCGGTCTCGTTCTCGGCCGGCATCGACAAGACGAACTTCCCGGACGCGGTCTCGCTCGGGCTGGTGCCGGTCACGGTGTGCAGCGACCTGCTGGCGCCCGGCGGCTACGGCCGGCTGCGCGGCTACTCCGAGGAACTGGCCCGGCGCATGGACGCGGTCGGCGCCTCCACGGTCCCTGAGTTCATCTCGAAGAGCCGGGGCGGCTCGGCCCCGGCCAACACGAAGGCGTACGTCGTCGAGGCGACGGCTGACGCGCGCTACGCGAAGGCGCGCAACTCGGGCGTGCCTAAGAAGATCGGCCGCCACCTGGTCCTCTTCGACTGTCTGACCTGCGACAAGTGCGTGCCAGTCTGCCCGAACGACGCGAACTTCACCTACGCCGTGCCGCGCGGAGAGGTGCCGGTCGTGAAGCTGCGGCGCGAGGGTGATTCCTGGACGAGCCGGACCGAGGGCTCCTTGCGCTTCGACAAGAAGCACCAGCTCGCCAACTTCGCCGACTTCTGCAATGAGTGCGGCAACTGTGACGTGTTCTGCCCGGAGGACGGCGGCCCGTACGTGGTCAAGCCGCGCTTCTTCGGCACGCATGATTTGTGGGCACAGGCCAAGGATCGCGACGGCTTCTTCCTCGAACGCAAGGGGGGCGCGGAGACCGTCTCCGGGCGCTTCTCCGGGCTCGAGTACAGCCTCACGCTTCGCGACGGCGAGGCCGACTACGCGGGTCCTGGCTTCCGCGTGAGCTACAAGCCCGCCGACCCGGCGGGCACCATGCGCGGCTCAGCCGAGGGCGAGGTCGACCTCACCTACGCCCTCATCATGGACCTGCTCCGCCGGGCGCTCTTCGCTCCGGACGCGGTCAGCTACGTCAACGCCGGTCAGTAGATGTCGGGGCGGACGTCGCGCCCCAGGTCCCAGCCGGACGGATCGGGGCGCTTGAGAGCGTCGAGGTCGAGGTCGGCGATGACCAGCTCCGCGCGCGAGGAGATGTTCTCAAGCTTTTCACCGTCGGGACCGGCGAAATAGCTCGCGCCGAAGTAGGGTTGGTTCCAGGGCTTCTCCGACCCCTGGCGGTTGGAGCCGCCGATGAAGAGACGGTGGCGGCAAGCGTCGACGAGAAACTCCTGCTCCCAAAGCCTCCGGGACTTGGCGCCGAAGGTCACGGCCGGGGAGAACACGATCTGCGCGCCGCCCGCGGCGAGCGCGGCGACGACGCCCTCGAAATGGCGGTCGTAGCAGATGGCGATGCCGATATTT
>CAYHNV010000058.1:0-12768 GCA_964358065.1 uncultured Elusimicrobia bacterium
GGGGCGGGGCCGGGGCGTGGGCGGCCGCGGCGGCCGCCAGCGCGGCCGGGATGCCATCGAGCAAACGTCCCGTCCCCGCGGGGCCCACGCCGCGGGTGGACCACTCCTCGGCCAGGACCTCGGCATAGGTGTCGGCGAGCAGACCGAGCTCTTTTTCACCGACCAGGTTGAGGACGAAATCAGCGCGGCCCTTAAGGGGCAAGATGAAATCGCGCTCGTTTCCAAGAATGACGGCCCAGCGGCTCAGGTTGTTCTCGGCCGGGATGCCCCGTTCGATGCGGTCGCGGCGCAGACGCCGCGCCAGGCGGACCACGGCGGGAGCGTCGAGGAAGAGGTTTAAGGTCGCGCGGCCCTCGGCGGCCCGCAGGAGCTTCTCATGGGAGGCGTAGATGGAGTCCACCACGAGGACCTGGTCGGCTGCGACATCGAGGAACTCGCCGCTGTCGAAGCGGGTCGTCTCCGTGGCCATGTCGTGGAGCGGGAGTTCGACGCGCCCTCCCGCCAAGAGGGTGCGGATGTCGCGGGCCACGCGGTCGAGGTCCAGGGACTCGGGACGGTCGAAGTCGGGCTGGCCGTCGGGACCCGTCGGGACCTCGCCTTTGGACTTGAAGTAGCGGTCCACGGGAAAGACCTTGATGCGGGAGCCGAGGTTGGCCTTGAGACCCTCGGCCAACGTGGACTTGCCGGCGGCCGTGGGGGCTTCAAGGAAAACGACGCTTCGTCCAGGAAGAGCGCGCGCCCTCTCCATGGCCCGGGCCAGGTCCGCGCCGCCGTCTTGGCCGGCATAGCGCGAGAGTTCCGAAGGAGACGGCAGATGAGACGCGATAATCGCGCGCGCCTGGGCCTGGAGGCCCGCCTTGCCGGCGGGCGCGGCCTTGCCGGGGAGCAGGCGGTCGCTCAGGCGGACGAGCGGCCCGAGGACGGCATTGGCCGCGCGCGGCATGTAGATCTGGGCCAGGACCAGCCCCGCCGTCAGGATGGCGATGGACGCGTTCATCATCCAGCGGACGTCTGCGCCCATCACGGCGGCGTAGAGATGAAGGAGACTGCCGGCGGCGACAAGGAGCGGGTAAAAGGGCGAGAGGCCCTTGGGCGCGCGCCCCTCGCTCTGGAAGAGCTTATTGTTCCGGCGGATCTGCGGCCAGTTGAGCACCCAGAGGAGTCCCATCGCCGCGGTGAAAGAAAGCGTCAGCCAGGATGAGAGAGGCAGGAAAACCTGGGCCACGATTAGGGGCAGTGGCGCCAGAACGGCCGCGGCCGTCAACAGCGTGGCCTTGAGCTCCTTGCGGTCGCGCTTGTGCCAATTGATCTGACCGACGACGATCGCGCTCTCCGCCACTCCGGCCACGTTGGCCGCGTTCCACCAGAAGCTGGTGCCCTGTCCGATGGAGACGACGGAGAGGAGTGTCGCCGCGGCAAACCAGATCAGCGAGCTGCCGATGGCCAGGTCCTTGACGGCCTCCCGTCCGACCTTGGCGTTGCGCACGATCTGGGGGATGCCGATGACGCTGAGGGCGATGCTGCCCGCCGCGGCGACCGCCGCCGCGTGCCCGGCAAGAAGAGGCAAGGCGGCGGCGACGGCGACGGCGGCGGCCAGGCCGAGGGCGGCGCGGACGGCGGGCTTCCGCCAGACGCTCAAAGCCGCTGGGATCGCGGCGGGCGCTGCGACCGTCTCGATGCTGCGCTGCTCTCCCGAAACGTGGGAGGATGCCGCGGGACGCAGGCGGAGAGCGGAGGGAGAATACGGTGAGGCCGAGACCGGGGTCGCCATCGGCGCCTCGCGGCCTCGGATGAGCTTTTCGCCGTAGGCCGCGGCGAAGGACTCGGCCCCCGCTTGGCTCGAGCCCTCCGTCGGAGCGCCGCGGCGAGACGCTTCCAGGTCGAGGCTCTGCGACGGCGAGGCGATGGCGGAGAACGCGGCCCGGGAAGCGGGCAAGCGCGGGAGCGCCGCGCCAGGAGCGGGAACAACCGCAGGTGCGGCGACATGAGGCAGCGCGGAAGCGGAAATCGTGGGAACCGGCTGGAGACCGAGAGGAAGCGACGCCGAGCGGCTCAGGCCTGTGAGCGACTGCGCCGAGTCAAGGGAAGCGGCGCCCGCAGCCACGGAGACTGGGGCAGCGGAGACGGCAGGGACAGAGATTCGGATCGAAGTCGCGTTGACGGTCTGGGCCGCGGCCTGGTAAGCGCCGGCGGAGAACGACCATGCGATCTGGAGCGCCGCCAGCAGGCCGGAGAGGACTCTCTTGGGAATCTTCATCACCATCATTATAGACGCCCGGAGCTTCTGGCGCCTGGGCCGGTCGGGAAGCTCCGGCCTAGGCCCAATACCGGTCACTAAATCTCTTAAGGAAGACGCCGATAGAGAAAGTCGATGGCCCGGGCCTCGGTCCGGCAGAGGCTGGAACCGTCCATCAGGAAGCCGCGGACCGAAACCGGGCCGTCGAGGACTTGACCCTCCAGGTCCACGTCGTAGTAGGCGGCGGCGAAGGAGGAGTTCAGGCGGCCGCAGACCGGCTTGGGAGCGTCGAACTTGAAGATGTCAACGTTGATCGTCCAGCCGCGCGTCGTGCGCAGACCGCCGCTGATGTGAACGGGGCGCGGGCCCTGCCCCTCGTCGACCAGGCCGTTCGCCTCCGAGGCGAACGGCGAGGGGTCGGTCTCCGGCACGGACGTGCCCACCTTCTTGAGGCAGAAACGCTTGGGCAGATTCAGGGAATCGGCGCGGGCGTCGTCGGCGCGCTCGAAACAGGCGTCCACGACACGCAGGGACGCGCGCGGAACGCGGCTTAGGACCTCGGCGTAGGCGCCGGGAAGCGCCGACTCGGCTGGATCGGCGGCTGAGACGGGAACGGCGAGCAGGGCGGCAAGGATTGCGGCAATCATGTTCTACCTCCGGGACAGGACCGTGGCGACGGCATGGCAGGCGATGGCCTCGCCGCGCCCGATGGAATCGAGTCCTTCATGGCTCTTGGCCTTGAGGCTGACGCGGGATTCGGGCAGCTTGAAAAGTACGGCCAAGGAGGACTTCATGGCGGCGTAGTACGGCTTCATCTTGGGCTCCTCGGCGACGAGAGTGCAGTCGAGGTGGACGATCTCGCCTCCGGCCTGCGCGACCTTGCCGAGGGTGCCGGCGACGATGTCGCGACTGGCCAGACCCTTGAACTTGGGGTCTTCGGGCGGGAACGCCAGGCCGATCTCGCCCAGGCCCAAGGCGCCCAACACCGCGTCGCAGGCGGCGTGCAGCACGGCATCGCCGTCGGAATGGCCGAGAAGTCCTTTCGTGTGAGGAAGCTTCACGCCGGAGAGCCACAGCTCGCGCCCCACGACCAGGCGGTGGATGTCGAAGCCGAAGCCGGTCCGGGACAGCCGCGGGCCTCCGGCGCGGGAATCGAGGATGGCCTCCGCCATGGTCATGTCCTCCGGGGTGGTGATCTTGAAGTTCTCGCAGCTCGACGGCACGACGGATACGGCCCGACCACAACGCTCCACCAACTGGCTCTCATCGCTGGCGTCGGCGTCGTCCTTGAACTTCTCCAGCGCCTCTTTGAGGACCGAATAGCGATAGGTCTGAGGGGTCTGGGCCGCCCAGAACTCAGAACGGTCGGGCGTCTCGGCGATCACTCTGCCTCCCTTGGGCACACGCTTGAGAGTATCCTTGACCGGGACGGCGGCAACAGCGGCGCCGGATCTTGCCGCCTCGGCCAGAGTGGCGCGGACGATCTCGACAGCAATCAGAGAGCGAGCTCCGTCGTGGACGGCCACGACATCCACTCCCGGAGGCACGGCCGCGAAACCGTTGCGCACCGACCCCATACGGGTGGAGCCTGCCGCAACGACCTTCACCTTCCCACCGGCAAGACGAGAGGCGTGCTCCTTGAAGGATTCCTCGCCCAAGGCGAGAACGACCGTTTCGATCTCGGGCATGTCAAGAAAACACTTCAGCGACCATTCCGCGACCGTCGAGCCCGACAGGGATAGGAATTGCTTTGGTTTTCCCATCCGTGAACCCGACCCTCCAGAGACGATGATCGCGGCGGCGCGCATCTTCAGGAGACGACCGGCGCCCTCTCGGGACGGGCCTTGGCGAAGATCATGCGACCGTTGGAGGTCTGGTGGATGGAGGTGACCGTCGCCTCCACGCGCTTGCCGACGCAACGGCGGCCGTCGTCCACGACGACCATGCCCCCGTCGTCCAGGTAGCCGACGCCCTGCTCGCGCTCCTTGCCTTCCTTCATGACGAAGACGGACATCGTCTCGCCCGGCAGGACGACGCTCTTCAGAGACGCCGAGAGGTCGTTGATGTTGAGGCAGATCACGCCCTCGAGACTGGCGACCTTGTTGACGTTGAAGTCCGTAGTGACGATCTTGGCGCCCATCTCCCGGGCGAGCCGGACCACCTTGCCCTCATTCTCGGCGACATCCGGGAAGTCCTTGTCCAGAATCTTGACCGGAATGGCGACGTTCTCCTGAAGGCGGGCCAGCACGTCGAGCCCGCGGCGACCGCGGGCGCGCTTAAGCGGGTCCTCGGAGTCGGCCAGATGTCGCAGCTCGGTCAACACGAAGCGCGGCACGATGAGCGTGCCGGAGAGGAATCCCGTCTCCGCCACCTCGGCCACGCGGCCGTCGATGATGACGTTGGTGTCAAGGATCTTGATCTCGGCGCCGCGCTTCTTGCCCATCTTCATGATGTCCTTGTCCAGGTCATCAAGCTCGGGAGACTTGCGGATGACGATGACAGCACCCAGCACGCCGAAGGCGAAGTAGCGCAGCAGCGAGTAATGGTCCCAGGTCATGTAGAGCGAGTTGTCGCCGATCTGGAGGACGAGATAGTCCACCAGCTTCGCCAGGATGATCCCGGTCGCCGCACCCAGGATGCCCATGAACAGGGAGAGGATGTTGAGCTCCGCGACGATATGCTCGATGAGAACCATAAGCGCACCCACGCCGAGTCCGATGCCGACTCCCATCAGGTTGTGCGAGATCTTGCCGAAGTAGACGATGGCCGGACAGGCCAGGATGATGACGATGCGGAACAACCAGGTATACATGATGAACTCCTTACGGTCTACGTCTTATGGTGAGGGCGTGTATGAGAAAATCCTACGAAATCCCGAAGGCGGCGGACACGGCGGCGCGCAGGTCGGCGACGCCCACGACGGTGAGGCCGAGGGTCTTCGGCAGGTCCTTGACGCCGCGGGCAGGCGCCAGCGCGCGTTTGAAGCCGGCCTTGGCCGCTTCCCTAAGACGGAGCTCGAGCTGGGGCACTCGCCCCACCTCGCCCAAGAGGCCGACCTCTCCGATGAGGACCATATCCGCGGGCACGGCCTTCTCGCGCATGGAGCCCGCCACGGCGAGGCAGGCGGCCAGGTCCAGGGCCGGGTCCTTCAGGCGCAGACCGCCCGCGAGGCTGACGAAGGCGTCGCGGTCCTCCAGATGCAGGCCGATGTGGCGCTCCATGGAGGCCAGAAGCACCAGCACGCGGTTGAGGTCGAGGCCCGTGGCCATGCGGCGCGGCAGGGGGTAGCGCGTGGGGGTCACCAGGGCCTGGGTCTCAACGAGAATCGGGCGCGAGCCTTCCAGGGCCACGCTCACCGTGCGGCCCGGCTGGGCCTGGCGGCCGAGCTCGGCCAGGAAGAAGGAGGCCGCGTCGGTGACTTCCTTCAAGCCCCCCTCGCTCATCTCGAAGAGGCCGACCTCGTCGGTGGGGCCGAAGCGGTTCTTCTGCGCGCGGAGCACGCGCAGGAAGTCGTGCTGCTCGGCGTCGAAGTACAGCACGGTATCCACGATATGTTCCAGGACCTTGGGACCGGCGAGAGAGCCGTCCTTGGTGACATGACCCAAGAGGAATACGATCGTATCCCGGGCCTTGGCCGCACGGACCAGTTCCGCCGCGCACTCTCGCACCTGCCCCACCGAGCCCGGGCTGGAGGCGAGCTGGGGATGGGAGACGGTCTGGACCGAGTCGAGCACGACGGCCCAGGGCTGGACCTGCTCCATGGTCGCCAGGATCTTGGCGAGGTCGGTCTCGCAGACAAGTAATAGCTTCTCGGCGGTCAGGCCCAGCCGTTTGGCCCGGCCGGAAACTTGTCGCAGCGATTCCTCGCCGGAACAATACAAGAAGGGTTCCTTCTGTGCGAGTTTGGCCGCCACCTGGAGCATCAAGGTGGACTTGCCGATGCCGGGAGGCCCGGCCAAAAGAACGACCTGCCCCGGAACGAGCCCGCCGCCCAGCAAGCGGTCGAACTCCCCGATGCCGACCGCGGTGCGCTTCTCGACGTCCTGCCCGACGTCCTTGAGCGCGACCACGGCGGAGGATGCGGTCAGCGAGCCCCGCCCGCCGGCGGCGACGGTCGCCAGTAGGGCCTCAGGGCGAGCCTCGATAACTTCCTCGACCATGGTGTTCCACTCGCCACAACCCGGGCACTGGCCCATGGGCTTGGCGGCGGAGTGGCCGCACTGCTGGCATCGGTAGACCGTCTTCAATCGCGCCATGTCGAGGTGTATTTTGCCATTTTTCAGCCGCGCCCGGTCGCGGGCGGGACCATACTCATACGGGATAGGGGGTGAAAAAGTTCCATCCCAAATGATCCCAGACTTGTCCGCGCTCAATAAACCGAAATCAACATTTCGGCTTGCTTCTGCTCATAGGCCGCCGGCGCGAGGAGCGCTACACTGTGTGCATGATCCAACTCCTCCTGATGGCGACGATGATGGCCCAGACCCCCTCTCAGACCACGGCGCAGGTCCAGACCTGCGTGTGGCCCAACAAGTGCGCGACCCAGCCGGTCGCTCAGTTCCAGCCCTGCGTGTGGCCCAACCGCTGCGCCACCGAGACGGTCGCCCAGTTCCAGCCTTGCGTATGGCCCAACCGCTGCGCCACCGAGCCCGCCGCAATCCAGCCCTGCGTCTGGCCCAACACCTGCGGCTGACGCGCGATTACTTCTTGCTGCGGCCCTTTGAGCCGGCCGCGCCGAAGCTGACCATGCCGAAGAGGTAGGCGATGTCTTCGTCTTCGAAGAAGACCTTGGCCCAGCTCTGGTAGCGCGGGACCTCCCGGATGTCCTCGACGCGGCCGCCGATGCTGACGTACTTGTGCACCTTGGCGAGCAGGCCGAGGTCGATCTGGGCCTTGGTGAACTTGCGGCCCTCGATGTTGCGGTTGCGGCCGAAATCGTAGCCCTGCGCCATCATGCTCACGCGGCCCAGCACCGGATGTTTGTGGAAAGGCGTCAGGCTCACGCGCGCGCCGCCGCCGGATCGGATCACGCCGACGGCAAAGTCGAGCGGCCCCTTCTCCCAGCCCAGCAGGGCGTCCACCTTGTTGGGGCGGACATAATCCACCGTAGTGCCGCGCCTCTCGTCGGAGATGTTGGCCAGGTTCGAGCCGCCGACATAGTAGTACTTGCCCTCACGGGGGTAGATCTTGAGGCCGATGTCCACGCGCGAGGTGCGGACCATGTGCTCGTAGCGCCAGTCGTAGTTCCAGTAGACCCGGAACTGAGTGATGCGGCCGAAGACGTCCTTGGCCGTGCTCGCCGCTTCCTTGACGCTGGCGATGGTCTCCTTGACGTCGGCCTTGACCTTCTCGTCGTGCAGAAGGGCGCCGACGGCGCCCTTGTCGGTCGCCATGCCCGCCATCATCAGGTTGGACTTGGCCAGCAGGCTGTCGAGCTTCTCGGTGATGCCGTCGGTGCGATCCATCGCGCGCTCCAACTTAGGCTTGGTGGTCTCGATGAGATCGTTGAGGTTGGCCGTCATCTCGCGCACGTTGGCGACGGTCTCGCGCAGGTTGTCGGTCAGGCTGCCGCGCGGGCCTTCCTTGCTGAAGCCGTCAAGCAGGGTTTCGAGCTTCGTGAGGGCCTTGGTCAGGGACTTCTCGATGGAGATGGGATCGATGCCCCGGATCACGGCCCCCGAAGGCACGACGCCGGCCTTGGGGTGGCCCTGGTCGATCTGCAGATATTTGGACCCGATAATTCCGGTCGAGCCGATTGAAAACTCGGCGTCATTGAATATCTCAACGCCCCGCCGAACAGCCGCGATGACCTTGGCGTGGTTGTCTTCCAGCACGAGGCCGCGGACCTTGCCCACGTCCACGCCCGAAAGCTTGACCGGCGCGTCCTTGGAGAGGTTGGAGACGTCGGTGAAGTTGACGTAGATCGTGTAGCGCCGCTCAAAGGTGTAGTCGCCCAGCAGGAAGATCGCGGAGGCGATCAGCGTCAGACCCGCGAGGACGAAAGCGCCGACCCGGGCTTCGAGGGAAAGCATCTCAGGCCTTCTCCCTGCGGGAGCCGGCCGATTCCTCGGCGTCGAATTCCTTAAGTTTCATCTTGATCGGGCCCTGGCTGAGTCCGTCGACGAATTGGCGAACGTACGGGTTGTCCGAGATCCGGATGATGTCGGGATGCGCCACCTGCAGGACGCGCCCTTCATGGAGCATCGCGATACGGCTGGCGACTTTGTAAGCCGACTTCATGTCGTGCGTCACCACGATGGAGGTGATCTTCAATTGCTTCTGAAGGTCCAAGATCAGATCATTGATGACGTCCGACATGATCGGATCCAGCCCCGTCGTGGGCTCATCATACAAAATGTATGAAGGCTGCGCGGCGATAGCCCGCGCCAAGGCGACGCGCTTCTTCATGCCGCCGGACAACTCGGAGGGCTTGAAGCCCTCCACGTCCTTGAGGCCGACCAGCGCAAGGCAGTCCGAGGCGATCGCGCGATATTTGGATTGCGGGATATCGGTCAGGTAGCGCAGACCGAAGGTGATGTTTTCAGCCACGGTGAGGGAATCAAAAAGCGCGCCCTCCTGGAACAGATAGCCGAAGCGCCTGCGGTAGTCCGCGATCTCCGCCTCGGTCTTGAGCTTGGCGATGTCCATCCCGTCGACGGTGATGCCCCCGGAGTCGGGCGCGTGCAGACCGATCACGCATTTGAGGAAAGTGCTCTTGCCGCAGCCGGAGCCCCCGATGATGACCAAAGTCTCCCCGGTCTCCACGCGCAGGTCGACGCCCCTCAAGATGGCGCGGGGACCGAAGCTCTTGGTGACGCCTCCCGCGTCGATCATCCTAAAGGACTCTCCTCACTGCGTTCGGGTGTCATGTGATCCCCATCGCGTTGAGCAGCGCGGTGGCGAAATAGTCCAGGACCAGCACCAGGACCATGCTGACTACGACCGCCGCGGTCGTGGACTTGCCCACGCCCTCAGCCCCCCCCCGGGTGGTGATGCCCTTGAAGCAGGAGACCATGGCGATGACGAAGGCAAAAACGAAGGTCTTCAGGAAGCCGTGGACGAAGTGGCGGACTTCCATATTGTCGACGATGTCGTGCCAGTAGACGATGGAGGGGATGTCGTACTTGACCCGGGCCACGAAGAGCCCGCCGATGATGCCCGTGAAGTCCGAGGCGACGGTCAGCAGGGGAAGGACCATCAGCAGCGCCAGCAGGCGCGGGATGATCAAGTAGCGCACCGGATCGGTGCCGAGGGTGTAGAGGGCGTCGATCTGTTCGGTCACCTTCATGGTGCCGAGTTCCGCCGCGATGGCCGCGCCCGCCCGACCGGAGACGACGATCGCGGTCATCACGGGTCCCAGCTCCATGACGATGGAGAAGGAGACCACGGTCCCGACGAAAAGAGGGACGTTGAAGAAATGCTTCGAGGTCGCCCCCGTCTGCAGGGCCAGCACCATGCCCGTGAAGAAAGCGGTCATGGCCGTAACGGGAAGCGACCCCACCCCGATACGTCCCATCTGGAGAAGGGTCTGGCGCCACTCGATCTTGGCACGGATCATCCACAGGAACGTGGAGCGCACGAGGAAGGTGAACTGCCCGCACTCCTCGGAAGCTTTCAGGAGACGGCGTCCGAACCCGCCGAAAAAAGCCTCCATCATATGAGCACCTCGATCATGACTCCACCCCCACGCGCGGCACGCGCGAGGAGATCGCGGTCGCGGTCTCGTAAGGAATGGTCCCGCACAGGCGGGCGAGTTCCCCCGCCTCGATGCGCTCAAGGCCCTGCGCGCCGATGAGCACCGCATCGTCTCCCACGCGAGAGCACGGCACGCCCGTCACGTCCACCATGGTCTGGTCCATGCTCACGCACCCCACGACCGGACAACGCCGCCCGCCAACGAGGACCTCCGCCCGATTCGAGAGAGCCCGACAGTAGCCGTCGCCGTAGCCGATGGGCAAAGTCGCCACGCGCGTCAGGCGCTTGGCGCGCCAGGTCGCGCCATAACTCACCGTGGCCCCGCGAGGAACTGTTTTTAGGAAGATGATCTTCGATTTGAGCGAAAGAACGGGGTCAAATCCCGTGTAGAGGCCGTAGGCGGCCAAGCCGGGACGGATCATGTCGAGGCGGGACGAGGGATGGCGCAAGGTACCCGCCGAGTTGGCTGCATGGACGAGAGGCGGACGAAGTCCATCTCGGGACAGCACGGCGACGGCCTGGCGGAAGGCCTTGAGTTGGGCCGCGGTAAAGGCCGCATCGTCCTCGCCGCACGCCAAGTGCGTGTAAATCCCCTGGACGCGCACGGCCTTGAGATCCGCCAACTGCCGGACCAGGGCGGGCGCGGCCTCCGGCCTGACTCCGATGCGCCCCATGCCGGTGTCCACCTTCACATGGACGTTGATGTTGCGGCGAAGGCGCAAGGCGGCCTCGGCCACGCGCCGGGCGCTCTCAAGGGAGGCCACGACCGGGGTGAGGTCGTGGGCCACGGCCGCCAGCACGCTTTCAAAGGGATAAAGAGAGCCCAGCACGAGGATGGGAAGGCGCAGCCCCGCTTCACGCAGGGCCAGCCCCTCCTCGACGGATGAGACTCCGAGCCAGTCCGCGGCGTGAGCATCTTGAGCCGCGCGCGCGCACTGCGCGGCGCCATGGCCGTACGCGTTGGCCTTGACCACGAACATCACCCGGGTTGCCGGGGAGATTTTGGCGCGTAGGCGACGGAGATTGCCCACGAGGGCGGTCAGATCGACCTCGGCCCAGGTCGGACGGAAGAAGCGGCGGCGGATGGGGACGGCAACCTCGTCTGCGAGGGGGACCATCAAGTGAACTGCGCCTGGCTCTCCTGCATGTCGCGGGGTTCCTCGACTCCCGCGGCCTCATCGGCAAAGCGCGTGATGTCGCGCAGGAACAGGACATCGACGATGCCCGTCGGGCCCTGGCGCTGCTTGGCGATAATAAGCTGAGCCTTGTTCTCCAGGGTCGTATCCATCGGCTTGTAATAGCCCTCGCGGTGGATCAGCGCGACCAGATCGGCATCCTGCTCCAGCGAGCCGGATTCGCGCAAGTCGGAGAGCTTGGGCCGGTTGTCGGTGCGGCTCTTGTCCTCGGACGCGCGCGAAAGCTGGGAGAGGGCGATGACGGGGACCTTCAGCTCGCGGGCAAGCTGCTTGAGGCCGCGGGAGATCTCGGAGACCTCCTGCTGACGGTTCTCCTGGCGCCCGCCGCCGCCGCGCAGGAGCTGGAGATAATCGATGACGACCATGCCCAGCTCCTTCTTTTCCTGGCGCAGGCGGCTCATGAGCTGACGCGCGATGGCCCGGACGGTAAAGACCGTCATACCCGGGTTGTCGTTGATGAAGAGAGGGGAATCGGCGAATCGGGAGGCGGCCGTGGTCAGGTCCTGCCAGCGGTCACGGCGGAAGAAACCGGTACGGATATCCTTCAGGTTGACCTTGGCCTCGGCCGCGATGAAACGGTGCATGATCGCGTGGCGGTTCATCTCGAGCGAGAAGAAGAGCACGGGGATGTTCTTCTCAAGAACGACGTGCGCGACGATATTCTGCGCGAGCGCGGTCTTGCCCTGCGATGGACGAGCGGCGATCAGGATCAGGTCCGACTTCTGGAAGCCGGTCGTCATCCTGTCGAAGGCCGTCAGGCCCGTCGGAATGCCGGTGACGGCCTGCTTGTTGTGGTGGGCCTTCTCGATCTGCTCGATGACCTCATGGACAAGAGCCTTCGTCTCGATGACGCCATGGAGGGTCTGGCGCTCGCTGACCTTCATGACCGAACCCTGCGCCTCATCGAGAATCTGCTTGGGGTTCTTCTCTTGGGTGTAGCAGGCGGTGACGATTCCGGTCGCCGCGTTGATGAGGTCGCGAAGGATCGCCTTTTCCTTGACGAGATCCGCGTAGTGTTCGACGTGCGCGGCGGTGGTGACCTTGCCGATGAGCTCGGCGAGGTAGGCGCCCCCGCCGACGGCGTCGAGTTCGGACTTCTTGCGCAGTTCCTCCGAGACCGTGACGATATCGACGGCCTGGCCGGCGCCAAAAAGCTGGAAGACGGCCCGGAAAACGCGCTGGTGCGCGTTCAGATGGAAGTCGGACTCGTGGAGCGCGTCAAGGGCCTTCTCGGCCGCCTCGCGCTCGATGAGCATCGAGCCGAGCACTGCCATCTCGGCTTCGAGAGCCTGAGGCGGTTGGGCCGGATTCTGCGCCATGACCTACTCTCGGGCGGAGACGGTGACCTTGACCTTCGCGATGACCTCGGGCTGGAGGCGGAGTTCCACCTCATGCTCGCCCGTGGTCTTGATCGCGGTGTCCAGGCGTATGGAATTCTTAGGAACGTCGTAACCCGCCGCCCTGAGGCTCTTCAAGACATCGGTCTTGCCCACGGAGCCGAACAGGCGGATATAATAGCGGACTTTTTCCTTGACCGCTTGCTTGCCCGGCAGAAGAATCTTGCGAACGTCCTTCTCGCCTGGCCTCTGCTCGAGCGCGTCCTTGATGTCCGTCGAGAAGTGCAGGCGGTCGCGATGTTTG